>JAHDWH010000283.1 GCA_023384455.1 Caldilineaceae bacterium
CCCCACCCTACCCCTCCCCATTCCAGGGAGGGAACTGGATCGACTCCTCCCCCACCGTGGGAGAGGTTGGGTGGGGGTGAGCAGTTACCCACCGGCAGTACCGAAGGGTGTAGCGTCTCTCCCCCGAAACGCTACACCCTTCGTTTTATCCCATCGAGCGTCGATGCGATGCCCTACCCGCCCACAACGCAATCGCTGAAATATGTCATTGGATGGGCTCCCCCATATGCCCAAAAAGATAGACTACCCAACGCCCACCCACATCTCCCTCCTGCGCGGCATTAATGTCGGCGGACACAAGAAAATCCGCATGGCCGATCTGAAGGCGCTCTACGAGTCCCTGGGTTTTGTCAATGTGACGACGTATGCCCAGAGCGGCAATGTAGTTTTCCAGGCGGAACCCGCCGACGCTGGCGCACGCGCTGCCCACATCGAAGGGGCGATTGCGGCCCACTTCGGCTTTGCTGTGACGGTCCTCCTGCGTTCGGCAGAGGAGCTGCGCGCCATTCTGGACGCCAACCCCTTCCCCGACGCAGAGCCAAAGTATCTGCACGTCCTCTTTCTTTCGGCTGCGCCGGATGCCGGGGTGCTGGAAGCGCTGGCTGTGCCCGCTGCGAATGGGGAGGCCTGGCGGCTGGCGGGGCGGGAAATCTACCTCCACTACCCCAACGGCTCCGGGCGATCCAAAATGACCGGCGCTTTCTTCGAGCGCAAGCTGGGCGTGGCCGGGTCTGCCCGCAACTGGAACAGTGTCAACGCACTCTACGAACTGGCCCGGCAATAACGCCTGTTTTTCCCTCGACCTTTGGGGCTGATTCCGGGAATCGACCAAACCAACTGTCAATACCGAAGATCGCCAGGTCGATTCCCGGAATCGGTTGTCCCCATCCTTGGGATGCGCCCCACCGCATCTATGGCGATTGGCGTACAGCGGGCGCTATGATAAACTGAGCGTGAATTTTAGGGCAATATCAAACGACAGAGACGACAGGATAGGGATACCGACATGAAACTGACTGGTAAACTTGTAGCCGAAACCCCTCTCTATCGAGGGAATGCCCGCAAAACTCTTTTCACCAGAGACGGCGACGGCAAGCAGCGTCTGGTTTCGCTGGCCGGCGAGATTTCCGGCACCGCCCAGTCGCTGATGGATGCCTTCATCGGCGCGTCCCGGGACGGACGCAACACCGGGCTGTTGAACCAGGCCTGGCTCAATCTCTACGACGACCCCATGCCGGGGGAACTGATTCGCCAGATCGACTGCCAGTTGCAAAGCGGCTCCTACCCCCGCAACCGCTTCTTCGATCTGCGTATGGGTCTCAAATTGGACGAGGACCGCTGGTCGTCGGAGGCCAACGCCAACTACAAAATGGAGACGATTTTTCGCAATGCGGTCTTCGATTTTGTGATGGATGTGAACGACTCTGTGCTGGGCCGGGGCAACAATCGGGCCAGACTACATCACCTGCTCCAGGAGATGGAGGCCGGGCGTTTCTGGTTTGGCGCGGGCAAGAGCAAAGGGTTGGGCCGGGTGCGTCTGGAGCTGGACACCCCTCTGGCTGCGCCTTCGGCCAGCTCAACCCAAGCGGCCACGCCCCCCCAGCTGGACCCCCGGGCCAATCACCTGCGCATCGCCCTGGAGTTCAACGCGGCCAACCCGGTGCTGGTGGGGTGGAATTGGGGCAAAGTCGATCCGGATACCCCCTCCTTTGCGGTGGTGGAAGGCCGGATGCTCCTGGAGGCTATGCGCGATCTGCCCGCCTATGTGCGCACACCCCTGGAGATGGTTCTGGGCGGCCCTATCCTCTCGGCGGAAGATTGGAAAGCGAAATTTGCTCTCTACCTGCCCCGCACCGCGGCCATCTGGCTGCAAAAACAGTCCGTAGGCACAGTTGAGGTTTGGACGCTCTCTGTGGATGCCCTGGAACGACTGGGCAAGGGTAAGTACGGGCTGTCCGCCAAACTCATCGACGCCGTACGTCCCCTCTGCGATCAGCCTTTCGAGAGCGAAGAGGCGGCGGCTTCTGCCATCTCCGAGGTCTTGGGCAAGAAGGACAATATGACCGGGCGCATCGTCAAAGTGATGGAGCACCAAACCCAGGAGAGCAGCGACCTGAACCAGAAGGTCTGGCAAGAGCTGGCCTGGGACCTGGGCCTGGACCCGGCGCTGGAGAGCCAAATCGCCGCTCAAGTCGGTGACGAGGCGGGACTGACCGCGGTGATGAGCACCGCGCTGGCCGGGGTTCTGCCCCGCCTTAACCAACAGGTGGACCAACAGATCAATCTGTTGCAGAGCGACGCCTGGGTGGATGTGGAGATTGCCAGCCGGGAAGAACATCTGCGCATCAAAACAATGCTGCTGGAAGGCCGCATCGACGAACGCCAGTGGGGCGACCGTCGCCAAACGCCCAGCGGTGTCAGCGCCAGCGCCTGGCAGACTTTTGTGGACGAGCATCAGCGGGTGCGCTATCAACATATGATCCACCCGCGCAACCTGGGCAAGAGCATTGCCAACGATCAAAACTTTGTCGCCTATCTCAAAATCCATCGGGATCGGGCGCGCCAGGAGTTGGCCCAATCCTACAACGTCGATTACCGGGCGGGCGGCGCCTTCAATCGCTCCGTCTCGCGCAAGTATGGCAAATCCTACGACACCGTTTTTATGCGTATGCTGAGCTGGTCGCCTTCGGAGCAGGAGTTGGGCGCGTGGGAGATTTATGTGCCCGGCAGCACACTCAAAGGCGCATTTCGCAAACGGGCATCCCAGGTCCTCAAGACTCTGTGGGGCGAGTCCCGCCGCACGGATGCGCTGTTGGACCGCTTCTTTGGCGCCCAGGGCCGGCGCGGGATGGTCTTCTTCTCCGATGCCTATCTGCGCGACCCCCTGGACCCCGCTCGCGCCTGGTCTTCTATGGACGGCGTGCGTATGGACCCCCGCACGGGCCAGCCCGAAGAATCGGCCAAACAGGACTTTCTCTACGCCTACGGCGCCCAACTGATCTTTCGCTTCCGGCTGGATATTCAGAACGTCGAAGAAAGCGACCGGGAAGCACTCTCCATTCTGGCCCACCTGCTCCAGGATTTCCAGCGGGGTGATGTCCCCGTGGGTGGCGAAAAGACCAGCGGATTTGGCTGGGTCTGCGGCGAGATCGACGAGATCGAATGGCTATCCGCCACCACCACCGGCATCACCCAAACCCTCTTTGGCACGCAGGCGATGGACCGGGAGGGCATCTGGCATCGGCTGATCCTCCAGGACCAAGCGGCTGCGGAAGGGATACGAAACTTTATGCAGCCCCTGGGCGGCAGCCCGACCAACCCGGCCCAACCGCCCAGAGCTTCGACCGGATTTGTCTCCCATCGCTCCTTTGGCGGTCATTCCGGCAGCCTGGCCTTCGAGGTCGAGGTGCTGACCCCCACCCACATACGCGAGAGCGGCGAGCCATCCTTCCAAAGCACCCTCAACGATCAGCCGGTCAATGGCTGGGATTTCTTCTCTATGTCGCCCCCGACTGCGGAGATGCGCTCCGCCGCCCGCCAATATGCCTTGCCCAGCCGCAGCCTTAAGGGGATGGTGCGCCATCTCTATACCATCGCCAGCGATTCTGGCAATGAGAGCCGAGACCTGGGCAGCCTGAACCCGGCGGACAGTCTCTTTGGCTGGGTGGGCAGAGGCACCAATCAATCGATTATGGGGCGGCTCTCCTTTGGCTTCGCCGCCTTCGACGCACCGGAGTTGGCCTGGTATACCGTGCCTTTCCCCTATTCTGGATGGGTCTTCGAGGGCGGTCAGTGGCGGCAGGCAAGCGGTCGCCGTGTGCCCCAACTGCGCATCGCCGATGCCTGGCGGCTCTTTCCCCATACACCCCTGGCGCCTATCGCACAGCGCAGCGGGGAGTTCCAGCCCAATTCAGCCCAGGCCAGCCACTTCCGGGCCATTCTGCCCGGCAGCACAGCGCGTTTCACCCTCCGTTTCTGGAATCTGGACGAGGCAGAGCTGCGCCGCCTGCTCTGGTGTACGACCCTGGGCGCAGACCTGGCCCATAAGATCGGCCATCACCGCTATCTGGGCTTTGGCGCGCTGCGCTTGCGTCTCTTGCCCGAAAGTTTCCTGATCGACTGGCCCAAGCGCTACGCTGGCCGCCCCGAAGATGAGTGGCGTCTGCCGGTGGACGGGCTGGCAGCCGCCGACGCCAAAGTGATTGCCTACTATGCCGAACTGCAAAAGGCTCTGAATGCTAACGCCCTTTGATTGGATTCGGCAGACCCGGACCGGTTCTGAACTGCTGGCAGTGCTGCACTATATCGAAGACAGACCCGATCTCGTCGGGCGCGATACCGACGAGATCGGCCCTCCCCACTCGGCCCTCACTTCTCTTTGCCAGCGCTGCCGGGTCTATGCCTATGCGACCGATCGTGCGCGAACCCCCTACTGCCCCACGTGTAGCGCCATTTTGCAGCGGGCCAGAAGCCTGAAAGAGCTTTCCCTCAATACGGTGCTTCTGTGGGGGCACGTCAACCTGCTGCCGCGCAATATCTTCCCCCCGCGCCAGGCCCAGGGGAACACCCACGCCGAGCGCTGGCAACGGGGTATTTTGGGCGCGTATGTACACAGCCAGACGCCCGGTCAGACCCGTTTTCTTCTGGCGCTCCATCGCAAGGCCCTGAAGCCCTGGCTGGAAAATCTGGCTCTCTATCAGGGGATGGAGATGCGCGGTCTGCTCCAGCTTTTTCCTACCACCGGGATGACCGGCGCGTCTATGGGCGATCTGCTATGCCATATCGTGCATCACGAGTCCCGTTTCCCTATGGATGCCCTGCGGGTGCGCTTTTTTGCCACAGTACAGCAGGTTTTGCGCCCCCACCACTACGACAAACAGGGCGTAGTGAACTTTGAGGTCTCCGAGTTTCTGAGTATGTTGGAGATGGCGGCTGTCTTCCGTACTGTGCTGCACCCCGACGAACAGCAGATGCTTCTGGAACTGTTGAACCTGGAAAACCCGGCTGAGTCCCACTTCTATTGGGGGCGCTTTATGGGCTATCTAAACCCGGATGCCCGGGATATGCTGGACGGCTGGAATGTCCGCAACTGGTCCAAACCACAATTAAGTCTACTCTACAATCTGATCGAGTATGTGGCCTTTTATCACACCGCTTAACCTTATTCGTTATCTGATCGTATGGCGCGTAAACGATTCGATGGTGATGCTGCCCCGCTGTTTGCCGGCCGCGCTTTCGCCGGTGTTGGGTACGCTCATCGCCGAACGGCTGCCCACCCGGGATGGGCAAGCGTGGCGCAAAGCGCTTGCCCCCTGGGATGCGGAGACGCTTGCCAGCGCCCAGCGGGTTATCGGCGCGCCCAATCTGCCCAATGCTGCCTGGCCCATCGAGTCGGTTCTCTTTGCCCCCTCGGGCAAGTCGGCCTACGGCGAGGGGGAGCTGGTGATGTGGGAGTTGAAGTTGCTGGGCGCCCAGGCGGATCACGCCCTCTTCCTGGAGTTGATCCTGCCGGCGATGGAAGAGGCCGCGGTGACCAGCGACGTGCGCTGGAAACAGACCCACAGCATCTGGGGACGCTTCGACATCCACTCGGTATTTGTGGCCCGGGGGCCAGTCTGGGAGCCGATAGTCAGCGAGGGCCGCCTGAATCTGGACTATCGCGCCACAGCCATCCAATGGGCCGAAGGCTTGACCTTTGGCCTGGAGGCGGAGGCGAAACCCCTGCGCAGGCTGGGCTGGATCACGCCGGTTGATCTGGAGCGCTGGGGCACTGGGCCGAAAGCGCAGACACATAGCCGGCCCAGGGCTGGCAAAGGTGAGCGACCGACAACACGGGCCCTGCTCGACGCCTTGCTGGCGCGGGTGGGGAAGCTGTTGCCCGGCAAGCAACACACCCCAGAGGCCGCGCTGGCGTTGTTGAGCGAGAAAGAACAGGCCGCACTCTGGCAGGGGGTGTCGGCTATGGGGTTGTACGACCGCTATCACAAGACGGATACGATCCCCAAGGGATGGCCTGGTCGGTGGCTAGGCAATCAGACCTTTCTCGAACCCTTCCCACCCGCGCTGCTTCCCTTTCTGGAACTGGCCTCGATTCTGCATGTGGGCGAGCAAACCCATTTCGGCTGCGGAACTTTTGTGCTGAAATAATGCTCGGCTATCCTTTCTGAATGATGAAAGGTGGACGCAGATTTACGCAGAAACAACTGATCTGCGCAGATTTTTCAGCGGCAATCAATTCAGATCAGCGGCATCAGCGTCCTATTCTCAAGGAAACCCAATGCGCCCAGACTTGACTTTGGACTGGCGACTGCGGACTATTGATATTCGTCTCTACATCGACAAAAGGGAAATTTATGAAGTCGTTCAGCGCTACTACTACTATCACTGCCTCGTCCGACAGAATCTGGAAAATTCTGACCGACGCCGCCAAATTTCCCCAGTGGGAACCGGGCGTGACCCGTATCGAAGGAAAGATCGCCCTGGGCGAGAAGATTACCGTCTACACCAAAATCAGCCCCGACCGGGCCTTTCCCGTGACAGTCAGCGTCTTTGAACCCGGCAAGAAGATGGTTTGGAGCAGCAGTATGCCCCTGGGCCTTTTCAAAGGTGAGCGCACCTTTACCCTCACCCCCGTCGGCAAGGGCAAAGTAGAGGTGGTGACGAAAGAAGAGTTCAGCGGCCCACTTCTTTTCCTCATCGGCAGAACCATCCCGGACCTGAGCGAGAGTTTCAACAATTTTGCTGCCGGGCTGAAGAAGCGGGCGGAGACGACGAAGTAAGGATTGCGTTTTGCGTATTGCGTATTGTGTATTGCGTAAGGTGGCGTAGCCACGGAGCGAATAACCGCGAATAGGGGGATGACGCCAATGGCTGGTCGTTCCCGCTTGTCCTGGGATACCCCGGATCAGCGAAGTAGACGTCAACGATTCGCGTTCTCCTCCCATTCGCGGTAATTCCCGGGGGCTGACGCCAATGGCTGGTCGTTCCCGCTTGTTCTGGGATACCCCGGATCAGCGAAGTAGACGTCAACGATTCGCGT
>JAHDWH010000284.1 GCA_023384455.1 Caldilineaceae bacterium
TCGAGTATCTCGACGGCGGCCTTTTGCTTTTGGTACGTAGTGCGTGGTGCGTCAAGCAGTAGTGTTGATTTCATCACCTCACCGACATCATTCGCACAGCGAAACCATTCGCACACATCACCCCGATTTTTACACCGTTGCGAGTAGACCGCCAACTGCTTGACGCACCACGCACCACGCACTACGCCAGTTGACGCACCCGGGGCATTTTATAAAAAATCACCCCCATCAACACCAGCGCAATCAGCGCGCTGACCGCGATTGTCTCGCCGATGCCCCAGATTTCGGAGAGCGCGCCCATGGCCAGATTGCCAAAGGGGGCCAGCCCGAAAAAGGTCAGAGTATAGAGACTCATAATCCGCCCCCGCATCTCGTCCACAATTTGCGTTTGGAGCAGCGTATTGATGAGCGTAAATTGGCTCATAAAGCCCAGGCCCAGCAAGACAGCCAGAAAAAGAGAGAGGGGATAGAATGGGTTGAGGGCAAAGACGATCAACACCACAGGAAAGGCCAGGGCCATCCCATTGAGCCAGCGCCCCCGGAATCCCCGATCCCCGTAGCGGGCCACCAGCACCGCGGCCGAGACCGCGCCGATCCCCGACGCCATATTGATAGCGCCGAACGCGCCCGCGCCCTGATGCAACACCCGGTCCACAAAGGCGGGCAGCACTGTGCTGTAGGTGATGCCAAAGAGGCTGAGCGTGAGCGCAATCAGCAGCAGCGCGCCCACCTCATTGGTGCGCACGGCATAGGAGACGCCGCTGCGCAACTGCCCCCAGGCGTTTGCCTGGCTCTTGCGCGGGCTGGCCGGGGGCAGACGCATAGCCAGCAGCCCGCCGATCACCGCCAGAAAGCTGATGCCGTTGATCAGAAAACACCAGGACGCGCCCAGGGCCACCAGCAGCACACCGGCGATAGCCGGCCCAACCACCCGGGCCGCGTTGAAGGTCATGGAATTGATGGCGATGGCGTTGGGCATATCCTCCCTGCCCACCATCTCCACCACAAAAGCCTGGCGCGCTGGCCCGTCAAAGGAGTTGACAATTCCCGCGATTACAGTCAGCACCACCACATGCCAGACCTCTACTACACCGGTAAAGGTGAGCAAAGCCAAAACAAAGGCCAGGAGCATCGCACATAGCTGGGTGATGATCATCAGCTTGCGCTTGGAGACCCTATCGACGACGACGCCACCCCAGGGGGTGATAAGCAGGGAGGGGATGGCTGAGGCAAAACCGACTACACCCAGCATCAGTTCGGACTGGCTGAGCTGATAGACGAGCCAGCCCTGGGCGATAATCTGCATCCACGTGCCCATTGTGGAGAGAAGCTGGCCGATGACGTAGAGACGAAAGTTGCGGTGGCGCAGGGCGCTCAGCGTCTTGGGCACACGGAATTGACGGGCGCGCAGGGGCGTAATCTCCGGCGGCAGATTGGGCAGACGGGGCGGATCGAGGGGTGTATCCAGGGGATCGGACATTGGATGACCTTCTGTGATGTAGGCGGGCGAAACGATTCTGTAGAGCGTATCACAGGAGACGTGAGGCGTGAAACGTGAGAAAAGGCCGTGTGATCTCACGTTTCACGCCCCACGTCTCCCAATCGGATAATGGGTTGCCGCGTGGCAATCAGCTTCCCTGCCCCATCTGGCTGGCGCGGATATGCTCCCGAATCTGCTCGATGAAGCGGTATTCGCTGTTGTCCTCCGGCGCATAGCCGATGACTTTGCGGGCGTTGACAATACTCCAGAAGGCCTGGGAGTTGTCGCTGATGCCGTAGAAGACCTGAAAAGGCACGCCATTTTCGTCCCGAATGTCCTCGGCTTCGATGCTTTTGATGAACAACTGCTGCAAATCCCGCTGGCTGATATAGACTGCCAGCCCCCGGTACATCCGTTGCAGATCGCCTTTGGGGATCGTATCCATATCCGTCTCCCGGGGGCCGCCGATGCGTATCTGCACATTTTCCAGGCCGCGGGTCGCTGTCTTCTCCGGGTGCATCCCCGCATAGCTGATCTGGCCGGTGGCGTAGACAAAGCCCAGATGCTCGTAGGCTTCCTTGGCCCAGCCATAAAAATTATCCGAGAGCGCCCGCTGCTGGGGCAGCACCACATCCCACTTGCCCTGCAAAATCAGCCGTTCGTAGTAGTCGGCCGCGTGGTTGGACGAGGCGATTACCACCCGGCGCACATTCTCCTCCAGCGCGGTCTGGTAGACGTGGAAGGCCATCTCCACATTCAGTTGCTCCGCATAGTAATCCTGCACCAGATCGTCCCGCTGCGCGGCCCGGGTAAAGCCCAAATGCACAATGGCATCTGCGCCCTGGAAGTGATGCCGGTAGCTCTCCCGCTCCCGGCTGGTCAGGTCTGCGATCTGAATGCCTTCGACAGGCGTGCCCTCCCGGTCACTTGTGCGCACATCCAACAGTGTCAGGTCATAGCGTTCGCGGAAGGCGGGCAGCAGCAGACTGGCGATGTAGCCAGACGCGCCGGTGACAACCACTTTACGTCGAGCGGTCATTGTAGGATTCTCCTGTGGGGGATTGGGGATTGGAGACTGGGGACTGGTGAATGGGGCTATTCCGAATCTCCATTCACCAGTCCCCGGTCTCCAATCTCTTACTTCAGCCAAATACTATCCTGCACGACAAACTGGGTGAAACCCAAACGGCGGGCTAATCCCATAGAGGCCGGATTCTCCCGATTGCAGCGGTATTGCATAATGCGATTCTGGCGGATGGCCCACTCGCACACCGCGTGGACGGCCGCGCTGCCAAAACCCCGCCCCCGAAAATCGGGATGGGTCAACACGCCGGGGTCTACAAAGCCTGTGCGTTCATAGGCACTGGCCGCAGCCACCAGCAGGGGTGTCTTTCCTTGCCCCCGCAGTTGGAAGATACCGCAGGCCATTTCGTGCCCGATGGCGACGAAAGCTTCGGACATCTCTTCGGGCGAGCTACTATCTTCCAGCAGGCGCAGCTGCTCCTGATCGCTGGTCGTAAGGCGGCGCAGGGCAAAGCCCCCGGGCAGATGACGTTCGGGCAGGTCACCCGGGAAGAGGTGGAAGATCAGCCCATAGGTGATGGCGTCGATCTCCGGGTCGGGCCAGTGGCGCGCCAGGAGATCAGCGGTCAGGGTGATAGCGCTGGGCAACTGCTCGACCGCATGGGCGAGCTGCCTGCCCCGGCTGGGGTCATATTCGATAAAGACCCGGTTTTGAATTGTCCAGATATGAATCCCCGGCGCAGACCGCTGGCTTCCGTAGGGGCGCGGGCTGGTGCCTGGCGTGGCAAAAAGCGCCGGAACACAGGCCCAATAATCGGCCCAGGTCTGGTAGATCCTCGCTTCGTAGGCAGAGCGGGGGGCGTCCATCGACAATTCTATCCGCCACTGGCTGGTGTAGGCGCTGGCTCCGGGGCAGGCGCACTTTCCGGTGCAGGTGTACTCTCCACCGGCGTCAATTCCACGCCGCCAACTTCGGCCAGTCGTGTCAACACCTGTTGCAATGTAGCCATCTGCGCGCCATAGCCGGCCCAGTCGCCCTCCCGCAGGCTGGTCTGGGCTGCCTCATAGAGGGCATTGGCCTCCAGAATCAACTCCGCCAGGGTGCCTTGGGCACGGTCAACTGCCCCTGCATCGGCTGCCGGTTCAGCGAGCAGCGTATCGGACAGGGCCTCGCCCTCGGCCAGGGCTAACTCGGCCAGCCGGGCGTCCTCCAGCACATCCCGGCCAAAGAGTTGGGCCAGGGCCAGCCCCAGATTTTCGGCCATAATCACCCGATCGGTGGTGGCCAGGATCACCCGTTTCAGTTCGGGGATTTTGCCCGACGCAGCCTGAAGGTAGAGCGGCTCCACGTAGAGCAGGCTGCCGCTGATGGGGATGACGAGGAGATTGCCCCGGATCACCTGGCTGCCCTGCTGATTCCACAGGCTCAGTTGGGAGCTAATCACCGGGTCCTGATCGATGCGGGCTTCGATCTGTTTAGGGCCGAAGATGAGCGAATCTTTACCAAAGCGGTAGACCAGTTTCTGCCCATACTTGTCCGGATCGTTCTGGGCAGCCAGCCAGGCGATCATATTTTCCCGGTTGGCCGGGGTGAAGGGCAGAATCTGGATAAAGTCCAAATCCTGGCTTTCGGGCAATTGCATCAAAACGTAGTAGGATTCGATGGGCCGGGCCCGGTCATCGAAAATCTCCTCGGGCCAGGCCCACATATCCTCCCGGTTGTAGAAGTCCAGGGGGTCAGTCATCTGATAGGTCAAAAACATATTGGCCTGGATGCTAAAGAGATCGTTGGGGTAGCGGATGTGGGCCTTCTGGTCCGGGGGCATTGTGGCATAGTCGGCAAAGAGCGCGGGAAAAATTTTGCGATAGGCGGCGATAATCGGCTCTGTCTCGTCCACCACATAGAATTTCATAGTGCCGGTGTAGGCGTCGATGACAATTTTGACCGAATTGCGGATGTAATTGAAACCGGGCGGAATGGTGTTGGTGCCCACCCGGCTCGGCTCGCTGTAGGGGAAGCGGTTGCTGAGGGTATAGGCGTCCAAAAACCAGTAGAGACGCCCGTCATCACCGATGACAATATAAGCGTCGTGGTCGAAGCGCAGGAAGGGCGCCACCTCCTGCACCCGTTCCTGGATATTGCGCCGCCAGAGCAGTTGGCTTTCTGGCCGCAGCTCTTCGCTGATCAACAGGTTCACATCGGCAAAGCGCAGGGCAAAGGCCAGCCGGGTGAAGAAATTGCCAATCGAGATGCCTGTCTCCGCGTCAAAAGTGGTGGTGGCGTTGCCCCCTTCGTTGCGGGGGTAGTCAAATTCGGGGGTATCTGTCTTGACAATCACATAGCCGTCGGCCCGCTCGCCAAAGTAGATTTCGGGTCGGGTCACATCGATCAGCCCCTGGGTGGGCAGGTCTTTCAGAATAAAGGTGGGCAGGCCATCCTTTGTGATTTCGGCCACAGGCGAGGCAGCCACCCCATAGCCGTGGGTGTAGACCAGCTTGCGGTTGACCCACGTCTGGGCCTGCTGCTCCAACTGTTCCGGCACCAGCTCCCGGGCCGCCAGCATCACCTGGCGGCGCTCGCCGTTGATGGTGTAACGGTCGATGTCGACATCGTGAAAAATGTACTGCTGGCGCAGGGCCTGGACCTGATTGTAGGTTTGCAGCAGGGGCCGGTAGTCCCACAGACGGATGTTGCGCACGGTGTCGGGCTGTTTCAGCAGCCCTTCGGCGGTCAGATCGCCCTCGGCGTTATAATTGTGTTCGACAATATCGTCCAGCTCAAAGGCGATACGGGTGAACTGGATATTGTCACGGATAAAGGGTTCTTCCCGTGTATATTCATTGGGGGCCACTTGAAAGCGCTGGACCATTCCCGGATAGACATTGCCGGCCAGGGCAGCGATAGCAATCCAAATGACCAGCACGAGTACGATGGCCCGCCAGGCTTGGCGCAACACCACATTCACCAGCAGCAAAACCGCGGTGATAAGGGTGACGATGACCAGCAGATTATAGGCGGGCAATTGGGCGTTGACATCTGTGTAGCCAGCCCCAAAGACCGCGCCCCGGGTGCTGTAGACCAGTTGCAGGGCGTCCAGCCGGTATTGCCAGGCGATGAGCAGCAGGATCAGCGCGCCCAGGCCGCTCAGATGGGCGCGCACCCCGGCGCTGGCATCCCACCCCCGCCAGCCAATCCCGCTCACCACCCCGGACGCGATGAGAGTCATCACCAGTGTTGTCATCAGCCAGTTGCGGGCAATCTGCCAGACAGGCAGGCTGAAGATGTAAAAGCCGACATCATTGGCAAAGATGGGGTCGGTCAGCGTAAAGGGTGTCTGATTGAGATAGAGCAGCAGGTCTTCCCAGCGGGCCGACGCGGCAGACCCCATAAAGAAGGCCAACACCAGACCCACCAGCAGCACGGCTGGGGTCAGGCGTACACCCACAGCCGCGGCGATTTGGCTGACGGGTGTGCCATCCAGTCCCCGGGGTTCCAGCCGCCGGGCAATCAACACATTGACCACAAAAAAGAGGAGGAAAGCAATCGCCCCGGTGAAAAAGAGGCCCAGGGACGCACTGATACGCGTCCAGAAGACCGAGGAGAGGGTCAGGCTGTTGTACCAGGCCAGATCGGTGAAGAAGCCCAACACCCAATTGAAGAGGGAGATAGCAATAAAAGGAATCAGCATCCACCAGAGGAGACGGGGATTGGCCTGGGGCATCTCATTGCCGCCACCACCGCCGCCACCACCAACCGGACGGCGTGGGCCGCCGTTTCCGTTGCCGCCATCCAGCAACTCTTCTTCAATGGTTGTCCAATCGTCTTCGTTGAAGGTTTCTAACAATTCTCGAAATGGGTCTCGTTCTGCCATGACGTATCCTTTTGGGTGGTTCGCGTTTCACATTTCGCCACGCGGGGTGGGCGAGGAACGCATTGACAAGGAATCCGCGGGCTTCCTGCCCGCTCTATTGTACCAGATCATTGGGCATTCAGCCCACGCTGCCATTATTGCTGTGAATATAGAGCGCGGATGACGCGGAAAGGATGGATTGCCTCTGCCCTGAAAATAGCCATTCGTACGTCGGACTGTTAGTCCGACCTGCAACAGAACAAGCCAGTCGGACTAACAGTCCGACGTACAGTATTTTCGTCGTTATCGGTGTCAGCCGGTCGTGTGGCCCGTTCTGCCCTGAAAATAGCCATTCGTACGTCGGACTGTTAGTCCGACCTGCAACAGAACAGGCCAGTCGGACTAACAGTCCGACGTACAATATTTTCGTCGTCATCCGGTGTCAGAAAATAGAATTGACACGGAAAGAACGGATTCACACGGCGCTGTCCCATCGATGAACTCAGGACATCGCCTGAGCCTGCGGTCTCCTGAGTCCATCAAAGGGTCAAAGGGATAAAATCTCAGAAGTTCGACTTTTCTGTACTGATCAACGAGATGATAAAACGTAGGTGCGGTTTGTAACCGCACTTCT
>JAHDWH010000285.1 GCA_023384455.1 Caldilineaceae bacterium
GCTCGAATGAATCAAAACCTTACCAACATATGAAATAAATCTGTCAGTCAATCAGATCTTGCGTCGTAAAATGCTGGACGCCATCGCCGCGGTGGCGGACCGGGAGAATGCTTCGACGCCCCTGGATCTGGTCCAGACCCTGCGCCTGCTACACGAAGGCAGGCCGAGCCGCTGGGTGGCCGACGAATGTCTGGCGATTTTACGCAAACCCAAGAATGGTTTTATTGACCGGGGGTTGCCGCCGGGGACGATCTTTGCCAGCAAACCCGGCCAGGTGGACGGCGCGCTGTGCGACGCTGCCCTGGTCAGCCTGCCCCGCCGCCCCTACGCCCTGGGGGTGATGACGAAATATGCCCAGTGCAGCGACCGGGAAGTCGAGGAGTTTATCGCGCAGGTGACGGAAACGGTTCACAGCGCATTGGTTGTGTGGGACAGGAGCAACGGCTTCGGGCGGGTGGTCTATGGGTAGAAAAGGCTCGCTGTGGAAATTTTTCGGTTAGCCAACCAGTTGAAACGTGAAACGTGAAACGTGAGGTATCGTCAGTACCCTCACGTTTCACGTCTTCACGTCTTCACGTCTTCACGTCTTCACGTCTTCACGTCTTCACGTCTTCCCACGCAAATCGTGGCTGCGCCACCTTATGCAAAGACCAGATCACACGCCTCGGCTGGCATCCAGTGGGCGTCCTGTCCGTTCCATTTGACATTGCAGCCCAGGGGATTGGTCAAGGGCACGCTGACCGGCTGACCAGAGAGATGTTCGGTGAGTGCCCGGTCCAGATCGTTGACGGTCATCTTGGCTGTCTCTCGGGGGTTGTCAACCCCGCGGCCCGTGTAGATCAGATTGCGGTCGCCGTCAAAGACATAAAAATGGGGTGTACGCAGCGCGCCATAGGCCAGGGCCACTTCCTGGCTATCGTCGTGCAGGTAGAGCCACGGGAAATTCTTTTCTTGCATACGCGCCACCATACCGGGGAAGTCGTCGTTCGGGTGGGTGATTTTGCTATTGGAATTGATACCCACAAACTTCACGCCCCGGGGCGCAAACTTCTCAACGGTCTGACGGGTCACCTCGTCCGATCCCACAACGTAGGGGCAGTGGTTGCAGGTGAAGAAGACTACCAGCACGCCCGCATCGTCGAAGTCGGACAGTTCGTAGGTGTTGCCGTCGGTGGCGGGCAGCCGGAAATCCGGGGCGCGCTCGCCGATTTGCAGTGTGAATGCCATGTGTATCCTCCTTGGGATGAATAGAGTGACAGGTGGCAGGTGGCAGGTGGCTAATTCATCACTATCACTTGCCACTTGCGACCCGCAACTCTTAATGCACTTCAAAGAATTCGATAGACTCGCCGTTGGGTCCGGTGAAGAAAGCGATTGTCACATCCATTCCACCCAAAGCCACGTCCTTCGGCTCGACGGTGATTTTGTAGCCAGCCGCGCGCACGTGCTCGGTGGCGGCCCGGGTGTCAGTGGTGGTCAGGGCAAAATGGGTAACGGGATCGTTGGGCGCGGCGCTGCCCGGCGCAGGTGTGTCGGCTTTTGGCTGGAAAATTTCGATATGGCTGCCGTCGCCCATATCCAGCAGCCAGACTTTGCGCTCCGGCGATCCGAACTGGGCCACCACCGGCATTCCCAACACATCCCGATAGAGACGCAGGGAGGCTTCCCAGTCCCGGGTTTGGACGGCGATGTGGTGGCAGCCGCCACCGGCAATGATACTATTTTGGTTTCCAATAGGCATAGAGACAAACCTTTCGTCAAAAGTGGGAGGGGGAATGGGGGACAGCCTACCCAGTATACCGCGGTTTGGAAGATGGATCAAACCGGTTTAGTTGCGCCAACAGAGCCGCCAGGTTTTCTGAGGCATGGCGGCTCTGTTGTTAGATGTCCGACCGATAGGCACCTTCCACCACATCCCCCGAATCAAAGAGGCCGCGGAAATGGCGCAGACCGTCCCGCCGGGTAACTTCACCGCCCTCCTCCGCCCAGAGCACCTGCTTTGCAAACTCGGCGATCTCCTGGACAGCCCACTCGTAGCGGTAGAAGGCCAGGATCACCGGGTCAATTTCAACCGGGCCGTAGCCCTGACGGAAAGCGGCTTCGTTGGGATGAAGCGCTTCATCGGCATTCGTGCCGTCCACCAAAAACATCAAATCCCGCTCTTTGGGGGCCAGAATCGTCTCGTCCCAGTCGATGACAAAAATTCGCTCGTCGGGCGCAACCAGCACATTGAAGATATGAATATCCGCGTGGCAGAGGACAATTTCGGAGTGGCGGGCCTGGGCCATCCGCCCCAGTTCTTCGGCCCGGTGCAAAAACTTCTCGATTTCGACGCCCCTTTCCCGCCAGAAATCCGTCAATTCCTGACGGATGGGATCGGCGTAGCTGGCCGTCGCCACCTCCCGGTGCAGCGCCCAGGCCAGTTCGCCTTTGAGAGGCACGAAAGGTTCGGTGCGCATCTGCCCGGCCAACTCTGGCGGCAACTGGGCCGAATGAACCCGGCGCACAATCTGGCCGAATTCGGTCCACTGGGCCAGGGAAAGCCCGCCTTTTGCCCCCATCCGGCCCTCGACAAAAGGGTAGAGAATAGCGGTGAAGCCATCGGCCAGGGGCGTAGAGAGCGCTCCGGCCAGGGATGGCAACGGCGCGACGATCTGCTCCACACCCCTGCCAAGCAGAAAAGTGGGGATGGCGAGGGTAGCCGGGGCGACGGGAACGGTTTTGGTCTTGAGAAAGTAGTCCGTGCCAGTTTCGGTTGTCACCCGAAAGACAGAGGCCGCAGAGTCGTAGCCGATGGGGAGGAATTCGATCTGTGTGACAGAAATCCCATAATTTTCGCGCAGAGAGCGACGAATCGCGTCGTCAGAAAGGGTGGGACGTTCCAACATTTGTTTCGGTTCTCCTGTGGCTACCGGCAGCGTTCGATCCAGCGTACCCCATCCTGCTCAGGCTGACAAACGGCTTGGGGCACATCCCGCGTTAGGGGCGAAGTCCCCGTGCCGCCCCCATTTCTGGGATGCGCCCATAACTATAGCTTATTAAGTAGTTGACATATGAGAAAGGTAATGTTACTATTGCGGCATATTCCCACAAAGATATCAAGTTCCCACAAAGATATCGAGCAGTCCCCCGATAGTCTATCCGAATACGGTTCGATTGCAGTCAGTTTGACTTAATTCCACAATACAAGAGGCGGACTCTGGCCGCCCGGCGACCCTAAGCTGGAGGAATGAATGGCAGCGATTACAAGCCCAGGCAGAGCG
Source organism: Caldilineaceae bacterium (assembly GCA_023384455.1). Taxonomy (GTDB): domain Bacteria; phylum Chloroflexota; class Anaerolineae; order Caldilineales; family Caldilineaceae; genus JACQGT01. The sequence continues at coordinate 3,264 of JAHDWH010000285.1, forward strand.
TATCCACAACCGCAGGTCAGCATCTTTGGCCGGATGGCTGGGGCACGCTCGGCTATGCAGTCCAACGAAGCCAAATGGGGCTATATTTTCCTGCTGCCCTGGCTGATTGGGCTGCTCGTTTTTTGGATCGGACCGATCATCGCCTCAGCCTATTTCAGTGTGATGGAATACGATGTGCTCTCGCCGCCTGAATGGGTTGGGCTGGCCAACTATACCCGGGCCTTCACCGGTGACAAGCAGTTCTGGCCGTCATTGATACGAACCTTCAACTACTCCATTCTGGTTGTGCCGCTCACTATCTTTGGCTCTCTCTTTCTGGCTATCTTGCTCAATCAGAAGTTGAAGGGCACAAATATCTTCCGTACAATTTTCTTTCTGCCCCATCTTACCCCTTCTGTTGCCCTGGCTGTCCTCTGGATTTGGCTCTTTCACCCGTCGATTGGCCCTGTCAATATGCTGTTGGAAGCAGTCGGTATTCCTGGCCCTGGCTGGCTTACCTCCAAATTCTGGGCAATGGAAGCGTTGATTATCATCAGCCTGTGGGCTGGGGTGGGTGGCAACACAATGCTCATCTTCTTGGCCGGCTTGCAGGGCGTGCCTCAGGAATTGTTGGAAGCTGCCGAGATCGACGGCGCGGGCCGTTGGGCCAAATTCCGCAACGTCACCCTGCCGATGATTTCGCCCACCCTGCTCTTCAACCTGATTTTGGGCGTCATCGGTGCGCTGAAGGTCTTTACCCTGGCCTTTGTGGCGACCCAGGGCGGCCCCTCCTTCTCCACCTGGTTTTACGCTCTGCACATCTACCAGCAAGCCTTTGCCTACTTCCGTATGGGCTACGGGTCGGCCCTGGCCTGGATTTTCGTACTGATTCTGTTGACCTTCACGTACATACAACTGTATTCATCCAAGCGCTGGGTCTACTACGCAGGAGAATAGTTTGGCATGACAACTTCTAACCCCACTTTTACCCCAGCCACGCAGAGCACGGGCACACCTGCTGGACGACCGCGCGGCATATCTGCCGAACAGGGGGTGCTGTATCTGATTGCGGCAATCCTGGGCGTGGTATTTATGTTCCCCTTCTTTTGGACGATTATGAGTTCGCTCAAGTCCATTCAGGAAATTTCCAGATTTCCACCGGTTTGGATTCCAGAGGTTCTGCAATGGGGCAACTACACCAGGACGCTGACGATTGTGCCCTTTGCGCTCTGGACCTACAACAGCTTCTTCGTTGTCACCCTCAGCACCCTGGGTACAGTCCTCTCCGCATCTCTGGTGGCCTACAGCTTTGCCCGTTTTCGCTACCGGGGGCGTGACGTGATCTTTATGATTACCCTGGGCACAATGATGCTGCCCGCTCAGGTGACGCTGATTCCCCAATTTATTCTTTTCCACAAGCTGGGCTGGATCAACACTCTTTACCCGCTCTGGCTGCCCGCCTGGTTTGGCGGCGGTGCTTTTGCCATCTTTCTGCTGCGCCAGTTCATCCTCTCCCTGCCCAAAGATTTGGACGAGGCAGCCCTGATCGACGGGGCCAGCTATTTCCGCATCTTCTGGCAGATTCTTCTGCCCCTGTGCAAAGCGGTGGTGGCGACGATTGCGGTCATCTCCTTCATCGGGAGTTGGAACGACTTTGTGAACCCGTTGATCTATCTGCAACTGCCGGAAAAGTTCACCCTGGCCGTCGGCCTGAACTACTTCAAAAATCAGCCGGAAATGGGCGGTGAACCGACCCAGCATCTGCTGATGGCAGCTTCGGTGATGGTGATTATTCCCGTCATCCTACTCTTCTTTGCTACCCAGCGCTATTTTGTCCAGGGCATTGTCCTGTCGGGTATCAAAGGTTAGTTTGTTACCCCCAAGCCAAAGCACAAACGTTTATTGTGTCTTTGCGCCTTTGTGGTTTATCTGTTGCAGTATCCCAGTTTTATCCTTACACCCAAGGAGGAAGTAAATGGAAAGTCGAAAGCTGAGCCGACGCGATCTGCTCAAATGGATGGGAGCCGGTACGGCTACCCTGGCCCTGGCGGCCTGTGCGCCCGCCGCCGCTCCTGCCGCTGCCCCAGCCGAAAGCAGCAGCGCAGCCAGCAGCGAGGCCGCCGCTCCTGCCGCAGCCCCCGTCGAAATGCACGTGGCGACCTTTGCCGCGGTACTCCACGACTGGCAGCGTGAGTTCTCCAAGCGCTGGGCCGAACAGAACCCAGACGTGGATCTGGTCATTGAAGAGGTCATCTACAACGAGATGGCGAAACTTCAGTTGGCCCGCTCTGCCTCTGGAACCCTGTGGGACATCACCTTCAGCGGTATCAAATGGTTCCCCTTCTCGGCATCCAAGGGCATGTTCCTGAACTTGGACGAACACCTGGCTGCCCGGGCCGACGATGTGCAGTTGGATGACTTCTTCGCCACAGCGCTGGAAGGCGGCAAGTTGGACGGCTCCATCTACGGCCTGCCCTACGAGATCCACCCTGGCAACCCGGCGGTTGTCGTCTTCAACCAGGACTACCTGGACGAAAAAGGTCTGGACTACCCGACCGACGATTGGGACGTCAACCAGTACGCCGATTTAGCCGAGGCAGCCACGGATAAGGAAGCCAAAATCTTTGGGACGAACTACTACCCCGGCAGCTACTACGACTTCGAATCCCTGGTGCGGGCTTACGGCTCGGATATGCTGGATGCGGAGCGCAAGAATATGCTCTTTGCCACCGAGGCGGCCAACCGGGAAGCAGCCCAGTGGATTGTGGACTTGCGCCTGAAGCGCGGTGCGGCTGCCATGCGCGAAGAGGCCGATGGCCTGACCTTCGTATCGGGAACCCTGGCTACACAGGTGACAGGCTCCTACAGCGTCAACAACTTCACTACCCAAATCGATGGTGCTTTCCGCCACGACTGGGCACTCTTCCCCAAAGGACCCAATGGCGACCGGGGCTACACGGCCTTCACCTCCAACTACTCGGTTTCCTCCGCCTCTGTTGCGCCGGACAAAGCCGTAGACCTGCTGATCTACCTGACCTCCACCGAAGCTGGCACTTGGTCGGCCCTGGAGCAGGGCACAGGCCAGCCCAATGCCCGCCGTTCTGTGTGGGGCAACGAAGACCTGCTCAATAAGTCCCATCCGATCTTCCGCCGTGTGTTGGATATGTACAACGATGCCTCCATCCCCGGCCCCTTCCCCATGCCCAACAACCTGCGCTTCTCCGAGCTGCAGGACAACTACTCGCAGACGGTTGCCGATCTATTCTACGGCGACCTTCCCTTCGACGAGGGCATTCAGGCCACCCACGACGCCATGCAAGAAATTTTGGACCTGCCCCGCGCCTAGTCGCCCAAGTCCTCTGCAGTCCAAAGACCGGCGTCGCTCGACGCCGGTCTTTGTTTTTGCCAATATCTGCCCACGGATTTACGATTAGCCCAGAGCGGTCGCTGCAGGCATCTCTCCAACAATCTGCTATTGTCGTCCTGTCATCCCTTCCTCCCTAATAACTACGCAGGCAGTGGTGGCTTACGAGAGAAATTGGACCACAGAAAACACAAAACAGACGGAAACTTTGAGTCGTTGTCTCCCTATTCGTACCTGTTCAGCCACCCCAGCCTACCCCTCCCCATTCCCGGGAGGGAACTGGCTCGACTCCTCCCCCACAGTGGGGGAGGTTGGGTGGGGGTGA
>JAHDWH010000286.1 GCA_023384455.1 Caldilineaceae bacterium
TCTCCGGGTTATTTTGCGTTAAAAAACCGCACCTACGTTTTGTCATCTCGTTGATCAGTACACTTTATTTGGAAAGGTTGTGAATGTGCAAAGCGATGCAAAAAGAGTATCCGACTATCTGACCGAAGTCCCCGCCCAGCGGCTGGAGGCGTTGACCCAACTGCGGGAGATGTGTGTGGAAATCCTGGAGGGGTACGTGGAGAGTATGACCTACGGAATGCCCAGCTATAGCAAAGAGGGCGTCGTGGAGGTGGGCTTTGCCAGCCAAAAGAGCTACATCTCCCTCTACATTCTCAAACAGGAGGTGCTGGACAAACACCGGCCCAGCCTGGCCGGTATCAATCTGGGCAAAGGCTGCATCCGCTATAGCAGCCCGAAGAAGATCGACTTCGGGGTAGTAAAGGCGCTTCTGGCCGATACCCTGACATCCGACGCTGAGATTTGCTGAGGATATTGGCCCATGCGCCGTCTCGACCCCATCCGTATCTTCCTCATCCTGCGCGGCAGCACAGCCTTCTTCCACACCCTCATTTTCACCGTCAATCTGGTCTACCAGGCCGAGACCGTCGGCCTTTCCCCCCTGGAACTGGTACTGGTGGGCACAGCCCTGGAGATGTCCGCCTTTCTCTTTGAAGCGCCCACGGGCATTCTGGCCGATGTCTACAGCCGCCGCCTGTCGGTGATTATCGGCGTGGGGCTGATGGGCATCGGTTTTGTGATTGAGGGTTCCTTTCCCTTTTTCGGCGCGGTGCTGCTCAATCAGGTGTTGTGGGGGCTGGGCTACACCTTTACCAGCGGGGCCACGGAAGCCTGGCTGGCCGACGAAATCGGCGAGGAGGCCGTGGGGCCGGTCTTTTTGCGGGGTTCCCAGATCGGGCAGGTGGCCGGGCTGGTTGCCATTCCCCTCAGCGTAGCCCTGGCAACCGTCGCCATCCAACTGCCGATTGTGCTGGGCGGGCTGCTCTTTATCGGGCTGGCCGCTTTTCTCTGGCTGACAATGCCGGAGACGGGCTTCACCCCCACGCCGGATGACGAGCGCACTTCCTGGCGGCAAATGATTGAAACGGCCCAGAGCGGCGTGCAGATGGTGCGCACCCGGCCCCTCCTGCGGGTGATTCTGGCGGTCAGTCTGGTGGTGGGCCTCTACAGCGAAGGCTATGACCGGCTGTGGACGCCCCACCTGCTCGAAAATTTCACCTTTCCGCTGCTGTTCGGTCTACAGCCGATTGTCTGGTTCGGGATCATTCGGGCGGGCAGCAGCCTCTTTTCGATTGGGGCCACCGAAATCGCCCGGCGCAAGCACATCACCGAAAGCGGCGGGCGGCTGGTGGGGCTGATGCTGGGGCTGGATGGGGTGATGCTCATCGCGCTGCTTGCGCTGGCCTGGGCGGGCAATTTCTGGGTGGCCCTCATCGCCCTCTGGATTTTCAGCACAGCCCGCAGCACCCTCGGCCCGCTGGACAGCGCCTGGATTGTGCGCCACACTTCCGGACAGGCCCGGGCCACGGCCATCTCCTTTGCCAGTCAACTCAATGCCATCGGCCAGGTGGCGGGCGGCCCCGGGGTGGGCTGGATCGGCACAGTTGTCTCCCTGCCCGCCGCGCTCACAGCCTCGGCGCTGCTGATGTCGCCGATTCTGCCGCTGCTGGTGCGGGGGCAGAAATTGGAGCAGAGGTCAGACCGATTAAAGTAGCCGTTGGTATCGACATTTTTCGTAATTACTCAGGGTGCGACGCACTCGCCAGGAGTAGATTCCACTGCAAAATGAGTGGGGCGAGTGCGTCGCACCCTGAGCCTGAGTAGTTACCATTTTTCTCTAATGGGGTATACTGTTGGAGAATGACTTGCGAATCGGACGGAGCAGCCACAATGAACACGCGGGAAATTACACTCAGCTTACCCGAATTTCTCTATCTGCGCTTTCAGCAGATGGCCCAGGCGACTCGCCAGCCTGTGGATGATCTACTGGTTCGCGCCGTAGCAATGGGTGGCCCCCCAAGTTGGGAAGAAGCACCAGCCCGCTTCCAGGCGGAACTTGCCGCGCTGGATCGGATGACCGATGACGCTCTCTGGCGGGTAGCTCGTACCCGGCATAGCCAGTCAGAAGCTGACCGTATGCAAGAGCTTCTTGAGAAGCGTATAGCGGAAGCAATGGACGAGGATGAAAAATCCGAATTAGAATCAATGCTCCACGGCGCGGATCTTACGATGCTTCGCAAGGCGCACGCGGTGGCCCTATTGCGTTGGCGTGGGCACATTATCCCTCCGGCAGAGACACTGTAAGTACATCTATGAGCAGTTACATCTCCGTCGGGCTTAGAAACCAACTGCTGGCAGCCGATGATCACCAGTGCGCCTATTGCCGCACAAAGCAGTCGAATTCAGGTTTCCCGATGGTGGTCGATCCCATTTTCCCGCTGAGTCGTGGTGGTCCCACCGTTTTTGAAAACCTTTGCTTTTCATGTCATCGTTGTAATGGACAAAAGGGGATAACCACTCACCGCTTAGATCCTCTCACAGGCCAGAATACACGCCTGTATCATCCTCGAACAGACAAATGGGGCGACCATTTCCGCTGGGATAATGATGGTTTGTACCTGCTGGCGCTTTCTGCAATCGGACGCGTAACACTCCTCACCCTCCCTATGAACAACGATGAAATACTGGACGCACGTCGCAAATGGGTGTCAGTCGGATGGCATCCGTAGTTCAGTTCTCCTATTCTACCCATTTCCACCAATCGCATGAGGTTTTCCTATGACAACAAATACACTCGATCACGCAACTCTCCTGCAACAGGACAGCCGCCAACTCCACGGACTGCACCACCCGAACCTGCACAAAGACCCGCTGATTGTAGATCGGGCCGACGGCGTCTGGCTCTATGGCACGGACGGACGCAAAGTGCTGGACGGGATGGCCGGGCTGTGGAATGTGAACATCGGCTATGGCAATCAGGAATTGCCCGATGTGGCCCGGGAGCAGATGCAAAAACTGGCCTACACCAGCAACTTTGTGGGGGTGACCAACCCGGCCTCCATCCAACTGGCCGAGAAGCTGGCCGGTTTTGCCCACCCCACCCTCAACACCACCTACTTTACCTCCGGCGGCTCCGAGTCCAACGAGACCGCCTTCAAGACCGTCTACTACTATTGGCGGCGGCTGGGCAAGCCGGAGAAGGTGAAGATCATCTCCCGGATGAACGCCTATCACGGCATTACCATCGCCGCGGCCAGCGCCACCGGCGTCACCCGCTACTGGAAGATGTTCGGCCTGCCCATCCCCAACTTCCTGCACATCCCCGATCCCAACGCCTACCGCTATGCCGGCGATGTGAAGGAGGGCGAAACTGTGGCCCAGGCCGCGGCCCGGGCCCTGGAAGAGGCGATTTTGCGGGAAGGGCCGGAGACCGTCGGCGGCTTCATCGCCGAGCCGATTCAGGGCGCGGGGGGACTGGTGATGCCCGGCGACGACTACTTCGATCGGGTGCGGGCCATCTGCGATAAATACGAAGTGCTGCTCATCGCCGACGAGGTAATCACCGGCTTTGGGCGCACAGGCAAATGGTTCGGCCAGCACCACTGGAATCTGCGCCCGGATATTATGGCCTTTGCCAAAGGCGTGACCAGCGGCTACCTGCCCCTGGGCGGTATCCAGATTTCCGACGACATCCGGGATGTGATCCTCAACGCACCCGCCGAGGATTCCTGGATGCACGGCATCACCTACTCCGGTCACGCCGCGGCCTGTGCGGTGGGCATCCGCAATATCGAAATTATGCAGGAGCAGAAGCTGGTGGAGAACGCCGATGCAATGGGCAAGCGGCTGGGCGCGGGCTTCCAGCGGCTGCGGGACGAATTCGCCTTTGTGGACAATGTGCGGGGCGCGGGTCTGCTCTGGGGCGTGGAGATTGTCACCGACCGGGAGAGCCGCACCGGGGATATGGCCAAGGCCGGCGCCATTGCCAATGCGGCGATGCAGCGGGGTCTGCGCACCCGGCCTGTGGGCGCGGGCACCCTGGCCTTCTCCCCCTCCCTGGCCATCACCGCCGACGAAGTGGATACGATTATCGAACTGCTGGGCAGCGCGATGGATTCGGTTGTGTAGGTTGGGTAAAACAAAAAAGAGGCCGGAGCAATGCCCCGGCCTCTTTTTTTGTTTTACCCAACCTACGCGGCCCTGCCCCGGGGCACTTCAAAATAGTGCTCGATCTTCGCAAATTCCTCCGCGGGCAACAGGTCGCGGAAGAAGTACCAGTTGAATTCGGGCAATTTGTTGCCGTTGAAGCTGCCCCGCAACTGGCCGATGGCAAACTCGATATTCGTGCGCAGGTGGGCATACTCGCCCTGGACCGCCCAACCCAGCCCAGCCAGGGCGATGATCAGCGGGTCCCGGTTCTGGCGCATATTCTCGATCAGACGCAGGGTCAGTTGCAGCCCTATCCGTTTGGGATCGCCCAGATAGTAATGGGAGAGAATCCAATCCGCGGCCGAGCGCATCAGCAGATCGTCGATGGGGATGCGTGTCACCTGCTCCCACTCCGCTTTCGACCCCTCTTTGTCCCCCTGATAGAAGCCGTTCAGCCCCCGCCAGAAGCCCTGAGAAGCGGGCGATTTCTCCCGGTTCAGCGCCCGGCTTGCCAGCTTCGTTTCGCGGTTCAGCACCAACAGCCGGAAAAGCTGATGCCAGTTCTCCTTATAGGCTTCGCTGATAGTGACCGCTTCTACAAAGAGATCGTAGGCGGCCTGCCATTCGCCCCGCTCGATGGACATCATCATTTTCAGATAGCGCACCAGCCCTTGCAGGGTCTCCGTCGCAACCGACTCGTCCGGCGGAGCAATGCCGTGGCGTTCCAGAACAGCCAGCAGCCCTTCCAAATCTTCAATCAGCTCGGCCATCTCCTCCGTGCGCCCCTGCTTGCGATACATCTCAAACAACTGCCAGCGCAGGGAGACATCCCAGGGGGTCTCGGCCTGCACCTTCGCCATCAGCGCCAGACTCTCGTCGTGGCGGCCCAGCCAGCCCAGCATATAGGCCTGGCGTTCGCTCCACACGGCCATCGCGTCGGTGTCAAAAATGAAGACGAGCTGGTCGGCCTGCAAGCCAATGGCATCTTCCAGCCGGTTGCGCCGGGCTAGAAAGGACTGGTAGGTGAACATACACTCTTCCAGCATCCGCTGCATCCGGTTGTCGTTGGCGACCAGCCGTTCCAGGGGCAGTTTGACCAGACGGCTGATGAGCAGTTCGTATTTCTCGCCGGCCCGCTCGTCGTCGCGGATGGCTAACTGGCGGGCCTGGGCCAGCATCTCCTCCCACGAGCCGCGCACGGGCGGGGTAGATTGTCGATTCGGTGTTTGTGTACTCACACAAAATTCCTTTCAAGAATTGGATGGTGGGAAGTGGTTATTTCGTCAGGTGACAGACCCAACAGCACTGACAACGATAAAAGCGGACGCTGATAGACGCAGAAACAATTGATCTGCCCAGATTTTAGGGACTGTCAAAGAATAATTTCCCGTTTTGGTGCGTCGCACTGTCCAGATGAGGTTGCGGATTAGAGTCATTTCGTGGACAGTGCGACGCACCGGATGGAACTTATTTCTTGACAGTCCTCAGGTTCTTTAGGAACTCAGGCGGGCAGGAGATCAGCGCTGATTGAGTAGGCTGGTGCTGTTTCCAGCCGTATCGAAATCAAGCGGGTCGCCCCCGATATTTCTGTGAGCCAGATTTTATCCCTTCGACAGGCTCAGGACACCGCAGCGTCAATCCTTCCTTTCCGCGACAACCGCGTCCTATTTGCCCGGAACAGGCAGCGCCTCGCGAAAGACCACCCGCTTGCGTCGGGCGGCCAGCCACAGCCCACCCAACTCCGCGGCCAGCATCCCGGCCAGGATGAGGGCGCAGCCGAGCAGGGCACGCACAGTCAGCACTTCGCCGATGAGCAGATAGCTGGCGATGGCCGCGGTCACCGGTTCCAGGGTAAAGAGCAGGGCGATGTGGCTGGCGCTGGTGAAGCGCTGTGCCCAGGCCTGGGCCGTAAAGGCAAAGGTCGTCGCCAGCAGACCGGTGAAGGCCGCCGCAAAGAGTACGCTCCCCGACAGGGGCGGCAAGCCCCCGGGGACTTCAAATATCAGGGAAATAATCGCGCAGGCCACGGCCATTGTGGCAATCTGTATCCCCGCCAGGCGAAAAGGCGAAACCCGGGGCGCATAGCGGGAGACCAGCAAAATCTGGGCGGCCACGGCAAGGGCGCAGATAAAGACCAGAAAATCGCCGAAGCCGATGGAGAGATCGTCGTTCAGACTGAGCAGGCCCAGTCCAATCGTCGCCAGCAGCACCCCCACAATCACCGGCGCGCCCGCCCGCTGGCGCAAGAAAAGCGCCGCGCCCACAGGCACCAGAATCACATTCAGCCCGGTGATGAAGCCGGTTTTGGCCGGGGTAGTGTAGAGCAGGCCGACCGTCTGAAAGGCGTAGCTGGCCCCCAGCACCAGCCCGATGACAATGGCGGGAATCAAAATCCCCCTTTGGCTCTTCGTGCCTTCGTGGTTTTCCTCTTTCCCGCCGCGCCGCCGCCGCCAGAGAAAGATCGGCGCAAAAGCAGCCGCGGCAATCGCGAAGCGCAGGGCCAAAAAGGCGAAGACCGGCCACTCCCGCACCGCATCCTGCACCATTACAAAGGTCGCACCCCAAAGCGTCACCACCAGCAGGAGCGTCAAATCGGCGATAATCTGTCGTCGGTCCATTCCCACCCCACTTGTACAGCGGACTGTTAGTCCGCTGGCAGCAGGCGGACTAACAGTCCGCCGTACATTCAAAACCACACAGGAGCGTCAAATCGGCGATAATCTGTCGTCGGTCCATTCCCACCCCACTTGTA
>JAHDWH010000287.1 GCA_023384455.1 Caldilineaceae bacterium
ATCTGCGTTCTGATTTTCATTGATTATGGGTGTGTTTCCTCGTGTACAACTGATATGGTGATGATGAAATCAGTCAAAATTGTCCGCTGGCGTGAAACAGACGGTATGTGGCTGGGGTATCTGAAAAGCCACCCCCATTACTGGACGCAAGGCGAAACCCTTGAGGAGTTGAAGAAAAATCTGCACGATATTTTCAACGATGTCCAAGCTGGTTTGTGTCGATGAATCTTACCCCGAATCTTTTAGGCTCCGCCTACCCCGTCTATTTGCCCCTCTTTGAAGGCCCCCTGGACCTGCTCCTGCATCTGATCGAGCGGGAGGAACTGGACATCACCGAAATCTCTCTGGTGGCGGTGACAGACCAGTACATCAAAGCCATCGAAAATTTGGAAGAGATCGAGCCGGGCAGCCTGGCCGATTTTCTGGTGATTGCCGCCCGCCTGCTCTATCTGAAAAGCCGCAGTCTGCTCCCCAAACCCCGCCCCCCGGAAGATGAGGACGAGAAGGCCGATGCCGAAGCGCTGATCCAGCAATTGCTCGAATACCGCCAGTTCAAAGCTGTGGCCGAGGGGCTGCGCTTGCGCGAGGAGGCGGGTCTGCGCGCCTTTGTGCGCCTGGCCCCGGCCCCGCAGATGGAGCGCAAGCTGGACCTGGGCAATGTAACCGCGGACAAACTGGCCGCGGCTGTGCAAAAGGCTCTGCGCCGCATCCCCAGCGAAGCGCCCAAACCGCGGGTGCATACCTATCCCATTACCGTCGCCGAGCAGATCGAAGTGGTGCGCGGCCGGATGCAGAGCGCCAAGCTGCGGTCATCCACCGAACCCTTGCTTTTCAGCGCGCTGCTCTCCGCGGGGAAGACCCGGCTGGAGATCGTCGTGACTTTTCTGGCCGTGCTGGAACTGATCAAACAGCAGGAGATTGTGGCGGAACAGGAGGGGGTCTTTGGGGAGATTGTGTTGCGGGCCGTGAAACCAGTACACTCATTTGAGTAATGACAGGAAGTTAATTCAAAATTGTGGTGATCAGGCTGATAGTGAAAGATGCTGGACGAAAGTAAACACAAAGGAACGCATATTTTTTCTCTGGACCAGTATCTATCCGCGTGAACCACGCGTCCCGCTTTCTGTTCCATCATCCTGATCAGTACAAATCACAGATTTTCGCAGACTAAATCCGTGTAAATCTTGACAATCGGTGTAAGTCCGTGTCCTTCAGCATAGCTGTAGCCGATCTGAACCATCCCTCTACCCTCCACCCTATTACCAAACACCAATTCAATCGGGGACTGAAGACTGGAGACGACCCCCAGCCCCCAATCCCCAGTCCCCAGTCCCCACTCTCCAATCCCTAATCCGCCAACGTACTCGTATCGCCAATCGGCTGGCCGAGGAGCTGGGCTTTGAGCAGGCGGCGCATAATTTTGCCGCTGCGGGTCTTGGGTAGGCTCTCGACAAAGTTGATTTGCGATGGCACGGCAATCGGGCCGACCTCCGTGCGCACGTGCTGTTTGAGCGCGGCGGCCAGGGAATCGCTGCCGCTGACACCGCTGTTGAGGATGCAGAAGGCGTGGATCACATTGCCCCGCAGCTCGTCGGGCACGCCGATGCAGGCGGCCTCGGCCACGTCCGTGTGGCTGACCAGCGCGCTCTCCACCTCCGCGGTGCCCAGGCGATAGCCGCTGACTTTGATCACATCGTCCATGCGCCCGATGATCCAGAAGTAGCCGTCTTTGTCCTTGCGCGCGCTGTCCCCGGTGAAGTACCAGCCCTGCTTACCAAAGTCCGACCAATACTGCTCCACATAGCGGTCCGGATCACCCCAGATTGTGCGGGCCATTCCCGGCCAGGGCTGTTTGATCACCAGATAACCGTCTTCGTTGGGATCGCAGCTTGTGCCGTCTTCCCGCACCACATCGGCGTCGATGCCGGTAAAGGGCAGGGTAGCGCTGCCCGGTTTCAGGGGCACAACTGGCGTGGGCGTAATCATAAAGCCGGCGGTCTCGGTCTGCCACCAGGTGTCCATAATTGGGCACTTCTCCTTGCCGATCACCCGATGATACCAGCGCCAGGCTTCCGGGTTGATGGGTTCGCCCACGGAGCCGAGCAGCCGCAGGCTGGAGAGATCGTGGCGGTTGGCCCAGGCCTCGCCATAGCGCATCAGCCCGCGGATGGCCGTGGGCGCGGTGTAGAGGATTGTGATCCCATACTTCTCCACCAGTGACCACCAGCGGTTGGGATAGGGGAAGTCGGGCGAACCCTCGTACATAAAGCTGGTCGCACCCAGAATCAGCGGCGAATAGACGATATAGCTGTGGCCGGTGATCCAGCCCTGGTCCGCCGCGCACCACCAGCGGTCCTCGTCCTTCAGGTCGAAGACGTATTGCAGGGTTGTAGCGATGAAGACCTGATAGCCGCCGCAGGTATGCAGGATACCTTTGGGGCGACCGGTTGTGCCGGAGGTGTAGAGGATGAAGAGCGGGTCTTCGGCGTCCATCACTTCCGACTCGCATTTGGGGCTGGCAATGGGCAGGCCCATCAGCTCGTGCCACCAGTAGTCCCGCCCCTGCTCCATACGCACGTCCTGTTTTGTGCGCTGGTAGACGATGACCGACTGCACCACCGGGCTGCGTTTGACCGCTTCATCGGCAATATCCTTCAGATTGATCGTCTTGCCCCGTAGCCAGGCGCCGTCGCAGGTCACCAGCACTTTGGACTGGGCGTCTTCGATGCGGCTGGCCAGAGCTGCTTCAGAAAAACCGCCATAGACCACCGAGTGGATGGCCCCCACTTTGGCTGTAGCCAGCATCGCGATAGAGAGTTCGGGCACCCGGCCCATATAAATCGTGACCGTATCGCCCTTTTTGACACCCATACTTTTAAGTACGTTGGCAAATTTGTTTACTTCTTGCCACAGCCGGTAATAGCTGTAGGTGCGCTGCTCGCCGTCCTCGCTCTCCCAGATCAGGGCGAGTTTGTTCTTGCGCCAGGTCTTGGCGTGGCGGTCCAGGGCGTTGTGGGCAATGTTTGTCTTGCCACCCACAAACCATTTGTAGAAGGGTTTGGCGCTCTCATCCAGCACCCGTTCATAGGGTTCATACCAGTCGATCATCTCCGTAGCCCGGGCATCCCAATAGGCTTCGATATCAGCCAGAGCGCTCTGGCGCAGGGAGAGATAATCGGGCACAACTGCATTGGCAACCACATGCGCGGCTGGCGCGTACATTTCGCTTTCCGCGGCCAAAATCTCTATCTCTCGCTTGGCGTCTGGATGAATAGTAGGGTTAAGATCAGACATACTTCACTCCTCATCAATCTGTGGTTTTCAGTTGGAACAGGGGTTTGTAGACTCTGCCCGTAGGCGATAAATTTATGATAGCATACATCCACAACTTTGGCACACGCGTTTTTGACCGCAGGGTAGGCCATCCGCCGGCTTAATATTGCCAAAACTGCGTAGAAGATGCCTACGAAATACGGCTTAGTTACGCGATGTTACGCAATTTTTACAGGAGCAGATGAATATAGTCAATTCTCGGCGGGAAAAAGCCAATTTGCGCCCAAATAAGTACCAAAGTACCATTGCATCAGCCCCAAAAGTGCCGGATAGTCATAACCAGAATATCACGTACACACTATTCAGCGTAGGCCATCCGGCCCGGTGTGTGACTCAAAAGTCGTAGAGCGGTACTAAGCAATCAACACGACACAGCCAGAAAATCCCATTCACCGCTGCCTGCGGGATCCCAGTCAATCTATAAAGGAATCGAGGACAAAATGATGCTCCGTAACACCCGAATCTTCCTGGCCGATGATCATATGTTGGTGCGCCAGGGCATGCGCTCTCTTCTGGAAATGGAAGAGGATATTGTGATTGTAGGCGAGGCGAGCAATGGCGCTGATGCTATTGAAAAGGTGCAGAATGGGCTGCGTCCTCACGTGATTCTGATGGATGTGCATATGCCGATTATGACAGGGATTGAAGCCACCCGCCGCATTAAAATGGTAATGCCGGATGTGTTGGTGATTGGGCTGACCGCTTCGGAAGACGACTCCACCATTTCGGAGATGTTAAAGGCAGGGGCCAGCGGCTATGTGCTGAAATCGGCGGCGGCCAGCGAACTTGTCAAAACCATTCGCTCAGCCCGCTCCAATCGCACAGCCATCGATCCTGTGATTCGCAGCCGGGCCGACCGCTATAACCACCGCAACGCCTTTGCCGAGCAGGAGATGCCAGAGAAAAAGAACATTCATCAGCGGCTTACCCGCCGAGAGTTGGATGTGATGAAAGCGCTCCTGCAAGGCTACAGCAACAAAGAGATCGCCCGGGAACTGGTCATCTCCGAACGCACTGTGCAGACCCACCTGAGCAATATCTTCAGCAAAATGGATGTGAACAGCCGCACCGAGGCTGTACTGATCGCCATGCGCGATGGCTGGATCGCCCAGCAGCCGGTTCTTTGAAATAGGATAGGACACGGATTTTCACAGATGTAAGGGATTTTCACGGATAATTTGTGGCCTGATCCTTGTCAATCTGAAACAAAAAGGCCCGCCAGTGTATCTGGCGGGCCTTTTTGTTTTATGGATTGCAATCCGTGCGAATCCAATCAATCCGTGAAAATCCGTGTCCTATCAAAGATTCTGCGCCACCAGATCGGCGATCTCTTCCGGGTGGCGGGCTACCTTCACCCCCGCAGAACGCAGCGCGTCGATCTTCTCGATAGCTGTGCCTTCCCCGCCCGAGATAATAGCCCCCGCGTGGCCCATCCGTTTGCCCGGTGGCGCGGTCTGCCCGGCAATGAAGGCGGTAACCGGCTTGCTCATCTTCTGTTTGATATAGGCGGCGGCATTCTGCTCGTCTGTCCCGCCGATTTCGCCGATGAGCACCACCTGCTCTGTGCCCGTGTCCTTTTCGAACATCTCCAACACTTCCAGGAAGTTCAGCCCTTTGATGGGATCGCCGCCGATACCCACCGCGCTGCTCTGGCCGATGCCCCGGGCGGTGAGGGCGTAGACCACTTCGTAGGTCAGGGTTCCCGACCGGCTGACGATACCAACCGTGCCCGGCGTGTGGATATGGCCGGCCATAATCCCCACTTTGGCCTCGCCGGGGGTGATCAGGCCAGGGCAATTCGGGCCGATAAGCATCGCATCGGTGATGTCCAGATAGGCCCGCACCTTTGCCATATCCAGGGCAGGGATACCTTCCGAAATACAGATAATCAGTTCGATGCCCGCGTCGGCAGCTTCCAAAATGGCGTCCGGCGCAAAGGCAGCCGGGACAAAGATAATGCTGGTGTTGGCATCGGTGGCCGCCACCCCTTCGCGCACAGTATCAAAGACCGGCACATTGCCCAAAGCCCACTGGCCGCCCCGGCCAGGCACTGAACCAGCCACGACATTTGTGCCATAGGCGATCATCTGTTCGGTGTGAAAGAGTCCCTGATTTCCGGTAATTCCCTGCACGAGCAGGCGTGTCTCTTTTCCAACTAAAATGCTCACAGACTTTCTCCTTTGGCAGCGGCCACGGCTTTTTGTACGGCTTCCGACAGGCTGACTGCGGTGATCAGATTCGACTCGGCCAGAATCTGCCGCCCTTCTTCCTCATTGACACCCACCAGACGCACCACAAAGGGCACCTGTACATTCAGGGTGCGGATGGCTTCGATAATCCCGCGCGCCACTTCGTCGCAGCGGGTGATGCCGCCGAAAATGTTGATGAGAACTGCCTTCACCCGTTCGTCACGCAGAATGATAGAAAGGGCAGCCGTCACTTTGTCCGCGTCCGCGCCGCCGCCGATGTCCAGAAAGTTGGCCGGATTGCCGCCGTAGAGCTTTACCACATCCATTGTCGCCATCGCCAGCCCCGCACCGTTGACCAGACAACCGATCTCACCGTCCAGGTCAATGTAAGTCAGATCGCTGGCCCGGGCTTCGATCTCTGCCGGGCTGTCTTCATCCGGGTCGCGCAGGGCGGCCAATTCTGTGTGACGGAAGAGACCGCTATCGTCCAGCAGAATTTTGCCATCCACGGCCTGGAGTTTGTTCTCGCCGTTGATAATCAGTGGGTTGATTTCGGCCAAGCCCGCGTCGCTCTCGATAAATACGTTGTAAAGGCTTTGGACAATTTGGGTAAAGGCGCGGATGTGTTCTTTGGGAAGACCGATGCCAAAGGCCAGATTGCGGGCCTGGTAGGCTTGTAGGCCGAGGAGTGGATGGATGTGGACGGTAACGATCTTATCGGGTGTCTTGGCAGCCACCTCTTCGATCTCTACGCCGCCCTCGCTGGAAGCCATAATGGCGACCTGGCGTTTGGCTCTGTCCAGCACAACGCCCAGATAGATTTCCGAACGGATGTCGGCGGCTTCGTCCACCAGCACTTTCTTGACGGTCAGCCCTTTGATGTCCATACCCAGAATTTTGCTGGCTACGTCTTCGGCTTCGTCAGCGTTCTTGGCCAGTTTGATCCCGCCGGCCTTGCCCCGACCGCCCACCAGAATCTGGCTTTTGATGACGACGGGCCGTCCCAGCCGCTCGGCAATGGCCCGGGCTTCGGCAGGGGTGGTCGCCACATCCCCGTCCGGGATGGGAATGCCATATTGGGCGAAAATGCGCTTCGATTGATATTCGTGCAGCTTCAAATTAACTCTCCTTTGCCTGCTTGGATATAGGAGCTTTCGTGAATTTTCGTTCACTTGATTATAGTGTCCTGCTGGGTGGATGACAAATCTATCCGGTTCAGAAGCGCCTGAACATTATGACTGGTATTTAGCTGTCTGACAATAGCGGTGCTGGTATAGTATTTCTAGAGCAGTTCCCCATGCGACTTCGTTGCGCCACGGGGGATGAAATTTTGTATACA
>JAHDWH010000004.1 GCA_023384455.1 Caldilineaceae bacterium
CTCATTTTGCAGTGGAGTCCACTCCTGGCGAGTGCGTCGCACCCTGGGTAGTTACACTGGGTCACGGATCACGCCCGGAGCGTTGCGGTCTATCGGCAATAGATGGCAGGCGTGTACGAATCCCCGATCGCTGGCGGGCAATTCAGATACAAAATTGTACACGCCGCGGCCAAATTCGACTATAGCAATCTGGCTGTGGCGTGTCAAATCCTGCCGGATGGCTGGTGCATTCCACTGTAACTGCTCACCCCCACCCGGAGTCGATCCATTCCCCCGAATCTGCCCACTGGTGGTATCATCTCTGCAATAGTAACTGCTCACCCCCACCCAACCTCCCCCACAGTGGGGGAGGAGTCGCTTCAGTTCCCTCCCCATTCCAGGGAGGGGTAGGGCGGGGTGGCTGAATAGGTACCTGCAATAGTTGCCCAACACTGAGAAAGAAGACAATGCAGAGAAATCCTACCCCACCCATCCCATCCCCCGCCGCCCGCTGGGATGCCTTTGTGGAGCAGCACCCCGACGCCGGGTTCTTGCAGCTTTCGGCTTGGGGAGAGCTAAAGAGCGCCTTCGGGTGGTCCAGCCAAATTGTCAGCCTGCCCGATAGCGCCGGGCAGATTCGGGCGGGCTGTCTGCTGCTGTTGCGACGGATGGCCGGTTTCACATTTGGCTACGTGCCTCGGGGTCCTCTGACCGACTGGAGGGATCGGGAGACGACCGACGCCCTTTTGGCCGAGATTGACCGGGCGGCCCGTCAGGCCGGGGCTATCTTCGTCAAAATCGAGCCGTCTCTGCTCGACACCCCAGAAAACCGACAGTTGCTTGCCTCCTATGGATTTCGCCCCAGCCCCCAGAGCGTACAGCCCCGCAGCACCATCACCCTGGACATTTCGGGCAGCGAGGACGATATTTTAGCCCGGATGAAGAGCAAATGGCGCTATAATATCCGCCTGGCCGAGCGCAAAGAAGTCAGTGTGCGGGTCGGGACGACAGATGACCTGGGCCATTTTCAGGAATTGATGGAGACCACCGGCCAGCGGGATGGCTTTGCTGTTCACGCTTTCGACTACTACCGCACGGCCCACAACCTGCTGGTTCCCCAGCACGGGGTCTACCTCTACGCAGAATTTGGGGGGCAGGTGTTGGCGTCGATTGTTGTGCTGCACAGCGGCAGCCGGGCCTGGTATGTGTGGGGAGCCAGCAGCGATGCCGAGCGCAACCGTATGCCCAATCACGCGCTCCAGTGGGCGGCCATCCGCTGGGCCAGAGCACGGGGCGCAACCCATTATGACTTGTGGGGGATTCCCGACGAGATCGGCCAGATCGCGGCGGGGATGGCCGGTGGGCAGTCTCTCTCCGCCGAGGAGATGCCGGTGGATGTGGCTGCTTTTCCGCCGGGTGATCTGTGGGGTGTCTTTCGCTTCAAGCAGGGCTTCGGCGGTGTGGTGGAGCGCACGGTCGGTCCCTGGGATCGGCCTTTACAGACGCCGCTTTATCATCTGTACCGGGGCGGCGTGGCGGCGCGTACGGCCCGGGCCGCGGGTCAACCGCCGGGGGAGATTCTCGGCGCGGCTCTCACCGCCCTCCTGCCGTCGCCAGACAGAACGTCCCCCACTCACCCCGCCATCCATCCGGTTGAGTCTCCGGGCGAGTGGCGCTCTCTGCTGGCCGATCTGCCCGATCCCCACGTGCTGCAAAGCTGGGAATGGGGCAGCCTGAAAGCCCAGACCGGCTGGCAGGCCCGGCGCTTTGGCTTGACCGGGGCCGACGGTCTGCCCGAAGCCGCTTTTCAGTATCTCTGGCGACAGCCGGTGGCCCGGCTTCCTCTTCGCGTAGCCTATGTGCCCAAAGGACCGGTGGTGGATTGGACCGACGAACTGGCCGTGGCCCGGGTGCTGGCCGCGCTGGAAGTGACGACCCGGCGCACGGCTTCCCTCTTTGTCAAAATCGATCCGGACGTGGACGAGACGAGTCTGGCCGGGCGGCGGGTGAAGGCGCTGCTGGGGGCCAGGGGGTGGCGCTTTAGCCCGGAGCAGATTCAATTCAAGAATACGGGTATCACTCCTTTGGCGGGCACGGAAGAGGCGCTGCTGGAATCGTTCAAGAGCAAATGGCGCTATAATATCCGGCTGGCCGAGCGGCGGGGAATGGGGGTGCGGCTGGGCGGGGCAGAGGACCTGGCCGCCTTTTACACACTCTATACAGAGACGGGACAGCGGGACGGCTTTCTGATTCGCCCCTATGCCTATTACGCCGACATCTGGCGCACATTCCTGGCCGCGCAAGAGGAGGCAGGCAACCCGGCGGGGGGCGCGCTGCTCCTGGCCGAACACCCGGAGGAGAACCAACCCGTCGCGGGGATTTTTCTGCTGCGTTACGGGGAGAGGGCCTGGTATTTTTACGGCGCCAGCAGCGAAGTGCGGCGGCGGGATATGCCCAACCATCTGCTGCAGTGGGAGGGGATGCGTTGGGCGCAGGCGCAGGGCTGTACAGCCTATGACTGGTGGGGTGCGCCCAGCGCGCCGGAAGACCCGGAGGACAGCCTGCAAGGGGTCTGGCGTTTCAAAGAGGGTTTTGGCGCAGCGCTTCGTCAGCAGATCGGGGCCTGGGACTGGTCGCCCACACCGCTTCTGTGGCGGCTCTATCAGCGGGCTATGCCCCTGCTGCTGGATGTGATGCGGCAACGCCATCGGGCGGGATAGAAACGTTTCAGGCAGCGGGAAGATTTTTGACACGAATTGCACGAATGACACGAATTGATGCGGTCATTCGTGCAATTCGTGTCAAGAGGGCTGATTGGAGCTAGTTTCGCCGATTTGACATCTGTTATGTCTAGGTGTTATTATTTTAGCTATGACTAAAAATTATGTGTACGCCACCGAAAACCCCCTGACTCCGGCTCACGAGGATTATCTCAAAGCCATCTATCTGCTGGAAAGCAATGGCGAGCTAGTGAGCAACTCTGCCCTGGCCCAGCATATGGGATTTGCCCCGGCGTCGGCTACCAATATGGTCAAGAAACTGGCCGAGTTGCATCTGGTCACCCACGAACCCTACCGGGGCGTGGAGTTGACTGCACTGGGTCGCCAGGTGGCGCTGGAAGTACTACGCCACCACCGGCTTATCGAACTCTTCCTCCACGAAACCCTCGCAATGTCCTGGGACCGGGTACACGAAGAAGCCGACAAGCTGGAACACGTAATCAGCGAGGCGATGGAGGACGCTATGGCCGCGGTGCTGGGCAACCCGACAGTAGACCCCCACGGCGATCCCATCCCCAGCAAAGAGGGACACGTAGATAAGACGCCCGGTTTTCTATTGACTGGGGCGGCTATCGACGCGCGCCTGCGCCTTATCCGTGTCCTGACCCAAGACCCGGATCGGCTCTGCTATCTGGGCAGCCTGGGACTCTATCCGGACGCGCAACTGGTGCTGCGCGAGCGAGCGCCCCTTGAGGGGCCCCTGCTGGTTGAGGTCAATGGCAAGCCCCACGCGCTGGCCTATGAAATGGCCGAATCCTTGCAAGTTGTTGTAGCGGAATTGGTTCTCGCCTGAAATTTTTTGCGCTTGATTTTTAGTCACGGCTAATCTTAATTACAGCCTATGCAAAGGAGTATACCGAATGGAAAGTATATTCACCCAGCCTATCTTCTGGCTCGTCGTGATTGCTGTACTACTTATGGCGGGCTTCTGGCCTGGCCGCGGCCCCTTCTGGCGACGCTGGAAGAATAACGAGCGCCAGCGACGGGTGCTGATCGAAGATGGCCTGAAACACATCTACACCTTTCGCCAGCGGGAGATTCCCGTCACTGTGGAATCCCTGGCTGGCGCGGTGGAACTCAACCGCGCCCAGGCCAGCGAACTGATCGCAGAGATGGAGCAGTCCGCTCTGCTCCACTACGGCGAAAGCGGGCTGGAACTGACCCCCAAAGGCGAAGCCCTGGCCCTGCACGTCGTCCGTGCCCATCGCCTGTGGGAGACCCATCTGGCCGACAAGACTGGTCTGGCCCCTACCGACTGGCACAGCCAGGCCGAACGCCAGGAACACAACTTGACGCCCGCCGAATTGGATGCGCTGGCCGCCAGCCTCGGCCATCCGGTCTACGACCCCCACGGCGACCCCATCCCCACCGAGAAAGGCGTGGATGCCCCCTCCAGTTTTGCCCTCACCGAAGCCAAACCCAATCAGACGTTGCGTATCGTCCATCTGGAGGACGAGCCACCGGTGGTCTTTGCCCAACTGGTGGCCGAAGGGCTGCATCCGGGCATGGCAATCCAAGTGATTGAAAAGAACGATCAATACCTGCGTTTTGTGGGTGAAGGCGAAGAGCGCCGTCTGGCTCCCCAACTGGCCGCCAATGTGGAGGTTCAGCCTGTCCGCCAGCCCAACGGACAGGTGTTGGGCAATGTCCAGCCGCTCCACAGCCTGCGCGTGGGCGAAGAGGCCAAAGTCGTGGCTGTCTCCCGCGCCTGTCGCGGACCCGAACGGCGGCGGCTGATGGACCTGGGCATCTTGCCCGGCGTACGCATCGAAGTCGCCATGCCCAGCCCGATGAATGACCCGGTGGCCTATCGGGTACGGGATACACTGATTGCCCTGCGCAGGGATCAGGCGCAGATGATATTGATTGAGCGCACGCCCAGCGGAGTCGCGGCGTAGCTCGTATTGCGTATTGCGTAAGCAAGTGACGTTTGACGTACACCGGATCATCTGGGGCAGTGACGAAAAAACGCCAGATCAGCGGAAATCGTCACTACCTACGGAATACGCAATACGCAATACGCGACGCCTCACCCGAAAGATGAAAGGACTTAAATTTCCAATGGCCGACAAAATACACATCGAACCCATCCCCCTCACTACTACCCACAGCGCCCACGGCGGCAGTTGCGATGGCTGCGCGGTCCACAACGCTGGCGCTCTGCTAAAATTGGGTGTGGATATGCAGAATTGGGATTACGTCGTCGCCCTGGCCGGCAATCCCAACACAGGCAAGAGCACCGTCTTCAACGCCCTCACCGGGCTGCGCCAACACACGGGCAATTGGCCGGGCAAGACCGTTGCCCGGGCCGAGGGCGGCTTTGTCTACAGCGACAAACGCTACAAACTGGTGGACTTGCCCGGAACCTACTCCCTTCTCGCCACCAGCCTGGACGAGGAGATCGCCCGGGACTTTATCCTCTTCGGCCAGCCCGACGTGACGATTATTGTGGTGGACGCCACCCGCCTGGAGCGCAACCTGAATCTGGTGTTGCAAACCCTGGAAATCACCGACCGGGCCGTCGTCTGCCTCAATCTGATGGACGAGGCCCGCCGCCACAAATTGCAGGTGGACGACCGCCGCCTGGCGCGAGATTTGGGCGTGCCCGTCGTGCCCACCGCAGCCCGCCAGGGTGAAGGATTGGCAGACCTGCTCCAGGCCGTCCACGAAGTCGCCACCGGCGAAGTAGTCTGCAAACCCTTTCGGATGCAGAAGGAACCCAAAGCCATCAAAGGCGCGTTGGACCGGCTGGTGGCCCAGCTCACAACCGCCTTCCCCGGTCTGCCCAACGCCCGCTGGGTGGCCCTGCGTCTGCTCGACGGGGACGAAAGTATTGTGCAGGCCGTGCGCAGCGGCGAGCTGGGCCAACTGATCAGCGGCACGCCGGATGTGGCCCAGCGCCAATTGACCCATCCTCGTACTGAGCTTGTCGAACGTAAAATGGAGGTGACGGTATGACCGTCGATGTTTCTACCGCGGGGATGCCCAACGGCTTTTCTCCCCGCCAACCCCAAACCACCACACCCGTCACTGCTGACTCGATTCTGGCCAGCGTAGACGCTTTTCGCCGGGAGATGACCACCGACATCCACGAGGAGTGGGTGGAGGCAGTCTACGGCGAAGCCTCGAGGCTGGCCGAGCGCAGCGTCACCCGCCCGGGCAGAAAAGCCCAGTTCGATCTGGACCGCACGA
The DNA here is from genome assembly GCA_023384455.1 of Caldilineaceae bacterium. Taxonomy (GTDB): domain Bacteria; phylum Chloroflexota; class Anaerolineae; order Caldilineales; family Caldilineaceae; genus JACQGT01. The sequence goes on from JAHDWH010000004.1 coordinate 5,952, forward strand.
TTGATCGGCTGGTCACAAGCCGCTGGCTGGGCTTCCCGATTATGCTGGCCCTTTTCACTTTTGTTCTCTGGCTGACAATCGCCGGGGCCAATGTGCCCTCGGCCATGCTGGCCGACCTGCTCCTGGGCACGATCCACCCCTGGCTGAAAGGCATCGCGGCGGCCATCGGCCTGCCCTGGTGGCTGGACGGCCTGCTCATCGACGGCATTTACCTGGGCACGGCCTGGGTGGTCAGTGTGATGCTGCCGCCGATGGCGATCTTTTTCCCGATGTTTACGCTGCTGGAAGATTTGGGCTATCTGCCCCGCGTCGCCTTCAACCTGGACGCCATCTTCCGCAAGGCCGGCGCGCACGGCAAGCAGTCGATGTCGATGATGATGGGCTTCGGCTGCAACGCGGCGGGGGTCATCGCCACCCGCATCATCGACAGCCCCCGGGAGCGGCTGATCGCCATCATCACCAACAACTTCGCCCTCTGCAACGGGCGCTGGCCCACCCAAATTTTGATCGCCACGATTTTTATCGGCGGGCTGGTGCCCGCCCAGCTGGCCGGGCTGATCTCCGCGGGCGCGGTGGTGGGCATCGCCCTCCTCGGCGTGCTGCTGACCTTCGCCGTCTCCTGGGCGCTCTCCCGCACAATCCTGAAGGGCGAAGTCTCCACCTTCAGCCTGGAGCTGCCCCCCTACCGCCCGCCCCGGGTTTTACAGACGATTTACACATCGCTCATCGACCGCACGATGTACGTCCTGTGGCGGGCAATTGTCTTTGCCGCGCCCGCGGGCGCGGCCATCTGGCTGACCGCCAATATTCCTGTGGGCGACATCAGCCTGGCCGAGTGGCTGATCAATGGGATGAACCCCTTTGGCCTGCTCCTGGGGTTGAACGGCGTGATTCTGCTGGCTTATATCGTCGCCATCCCGGCCAACGAAATCGTCATCCCCACGATTCTGATGCTGACTGTTCTGACCACGGGGATGGCCGACGTCGGCGCCGGCGCAGGGGTGATGTTCGAGCTGGACTCTCTCAACGCCACCGAAGCCCTCTTCTCCGCAGGCGGCTGGACACTGCTGACCGCAGTCAATCTGATGCTCTTCAGCCTGATGCACAACCCGTGCAGCACGACGATCTATACGATCTACAAAGAGACAGGCAGCGCCAAATGGACGACCATCGCCACACTAATGCCGGTGGTGATGGGCTTTGTGGTAACATTTACCGTAGCCCAGGTATGGCGGCTGTTTGTGTAAACGATGCAAGACCAGCGCCGGTTGAGTAGTGTCCTGAGTTCATCGAAGGGTAGGAGCCATCTCAGAAAGCGGGGGCTTTTTCCCGCCGCGTGCGTAAACGATGAATGACCAGCGCCGGTTGAGTAGGCGGGTGTTTTTCCCCGCCGTATCGAAACCAAAGCGGGTTGACGAAGATTTCTCTCCTCACCCGTTCGCACTGGTTTCGATACGCCCTCCGCAGACTCCGGGCTACTCAACCGGCGCTCACTGGCCTGGACTGTCCGCAACGCTTGTGACTTCGTCACCTTACGCAGCACGCAGTATGCAGCCAACCGAAGGAAACGTCAATGATGCCCAACACAACCCTCTCCTCCACCCTCTCCCTCCCCATCTCTGGGATGGACTGCGCCGACTGTGCCCGCACGATCCAAACCGGCGTTTCCCGCTTGCCCGGTGTGGAAAGCTGTTCTGTCAACTTCGCCGCGGCCAAAATGAATGTGACCGGCGGTGTGGCCGAAGAAGCCGTCGTCGCCCGGGTGCGGGAACTGGGCTACGACATCGCCCAGGAAGCCGCGCCCGGCGCGGCCCCAGTCCAGCCACCGGCTAATTTTCTGCGCTTTCTGCTCAACAGCCAAGAGACCCGGCTGGCATTATTAGCCGCGCTTTTCATCCTGCCCGGTCTGATCTTCAACGAATTTCTGCCGATGCTGGGTGTGGAGCATTGGCTTTTCGACGCCACTTCCCTGCTGGCGATGCTCCTGGCCGGTTTCCCCATCGCCCGCAGCGGCTGGAACGCGCTGCGCATCAACCGGCAGATTACCATCAACGGGCTGATGACGATCGCCGCAGTGGGTGCGGTGGTCATCGGCGCCTACAGCGAAGCCGGGCTGGTGATGGTTCTCTTTGCCCTGGGCGAGGCCCTGGAAGGCTACACCGTCGAGCGCTCCCGCCACTCCATCCGCAGCCTGTTGGAAGTGGCGCCGGCAGAGGCGCTTGTCCTGCATCCCTGTATGGATTGCCAGGGACACCGGGGCAAACTGCTCGACGACGGCACGCCCTACGCCAGCGGCCCCTGCCCCTGGTGCGGCAGCCACGAGGAGAGCGTGCCTGTGGCGTCCCTGGCAGTCGGCGATATTGTGCTGGTCAAGCCCGGCGCGGCCATCCCCGTGGATGGCCGGGTTCTGACCGGCGCGTCTGCCGTCAACCAGGCCCCCATCACCGGCGAAAGCGTGCCTGTGGACAAGACCCCCGGCGACGAACTCTTTGCGGGCAGCATCAACGGCCACGCCAGTCTGGAAGTGGAAGTCACCCGGCTGGCCGCGGACAATACCCTCAGCCGGATGATCCGGATGGTGGAGGATGCCCAGGAGCAGCGGGCCCCGGCCCAGCGCTTTGTGGACCGCTTCGCCGAAGTTTACACGCCGCTGGTGGTGGCGATTGCCGCGCTGACCGCGGCCCTGCCCCCCCTCTTTTGGGATGCCCCCTTCTGGAACACAGCCGATGGCGGCCAGGGCTGGCTCTACCGCGGACTGGCTCTGCTCGTCGTGGCCTGCCCCTGCGCGCTGGTCATCAGCACACCGGTCACAATCATCAGCGCTATCAGCAACGCCGCCCGCAACGGCGTGCTCATCAAAGGCGGCGCATTTCTGGAGGCGATGGCGGGTATCCGGGCCATCGCCTTTGACAAGACCGGTACGCTGACCGCGGGCCGACCGGCGGTGGTCACAGTGCGTTCGGTCAATTGTCTTTCCCCCGCCCAAGAACCCTGCGCCCCCTGCGCCGATCTGCTGGCCCTGGCCGCGGCCGTGGAGCAGCGCAGCGAACACCCGCTGGCTCGCGCCGTGGTCAGCGCATCCCAGGGCTTCCCCAGCCCCTATCCCGTGGCCGAGGGTGTGACCGCGCTGGTGGGCGCGGGGGTCTCCGGCGCGGTGGCCGGGCGGCCTGTGCTGGTGGGCAGCCACGCCTATTTCGAGGCGAATGTGCCCCACGGGTTGGAGCAGTGCGCGGCCATCGACGCCGCGTCTGGTCTGGGCCAGACGCCGTTGCTGGTCAGCGCGGGACAGGAGTATCAGGGCTATATTACTGTGGCGGATGAAGTGCGGGAGAGCAGTCGCCGGGTGCTGGGCGAACTGAGCGAGGCGGGCATCGCCCATACAGTGATGCTCACCGGCGATAACCCGGCCACAGCCCAGCACATCGCCGGACAGGTGGGGGTGACGGATGTGCGGGCCGGTTTGCTCCCAGAGCAAAAGGCCGCCGCGGTGCAGGAATTGTTGGCCCGCTTTGGCCCGACGGCAATGGTGGGGGACGGCATCAACGACGCGCCCGCCCTGGCAACAGCGACGGTCGGTATTGCAATGGGCGCGGCCAGCGGTGGCACGGCTCAGGCAATGGAGACCGCCGACATTGCGCTGATGGGCGACGACCTGAGCCGCCTGCCCTTCCTCGTCCGCCTGAGCCGGGCCGCGATGCAGACGGTGCGGGTAAATGTAGCCCTGAGCATCGGCATCAAAGTCGTCTTTCTGTTGCTGGTGCTGGCGGGTTGGGGGACGATGTGGATGGCTGTCCTGGCCGACGTGGGCACGTCGGTGCTGGTGACGCTGAATGGGATGCGGTTGCTGCGCTGGCGGGGATACGTTGGGTGAATGTCCGACACCAACTACGAACTCGCCGTCAACACTGCGAGACATTTCACAACACGTCCATACCTTTTGGGTTCTCACCCTCTCCGCCCAGCGATGGAGAATTCAAACAACGCGCTATAAAATAGGTGATGATAGCGTTAGGGACACAGAAGGGCGCAAAAAATCGAGGTTGACATAGCGAAAAAAGTGTGTTTCAATGTCAATGTAATCGATTACATTGACATTGAAACACAAATCTTCCAACCGATTCGAACAGGAATAGCCTTTGCCCACTATCAAGGACGTTGCTAAGCGCGCTGGGGTCTCAGTAGCAACTGTTAGTCGGTGTTTGTCGGGAGGGTCTCACGTAGCGACGAAGACCAAAGAGAGGGTCTTACGCGCTGCGGCAGAATTGAATTATCGCCCAAATCAGATCGCTCGATCATTGCGTCGGCGACGTACGACAGTTATCGCTCTGATCATCTCCACCATCGAAAATGTATTCTTTACGGAAGTTGCCCACGCTTCCGAACTGGCTGCCCGCGAAAGAGGATACAACCTCATCGTATGCAATACCAACGAAGACCCCGCGCTAGAGGCTACTTACCTCAAAATTCTCGATCAACAACTTATCGCTGGGGTTGTGCTGGCTCCAGCGCCTGGTGATGCTCCCCATTTGACACCGTACATTGAGAACGGGCTGCCTGTTGTGCTGATCAACCGCCGATTGAATTCGGTGAGTTGTTCGTCGATTGTGTCGGATGATCGAAATGCTGCCTATCAATGCGTCAGCGGTCTGCTTGCCAAAGGCCGCAAGCGTGTCGCCGCCATCACCGGTTTGCCCAATATCTATACAACAAAGGAACGTCTGGCGGGTTATGAACAGGTATTGAGAGAAGCTGGACTGGAAATTGATCCAACGCTCCAAATCTGTGGATGGGCCGGCATGGAAGGTGGCTATGGAGCAACCTATCAGTTGATGAACAGTGCCAATCCCCCGGACTCGCTGTTTGCATTCAACAATGTGATGACCCAGGGGGCTGTGATTGCTGTGCAGGAAATGGGTTTGCGCTGGCCCGAAGATATAGATATTTCTGGTTTTGGCGCCTTCAAGACATCCCATCTCTATCAGCCCCGCCTCACCCTCGTCCAACAACCAGCCCGTGAAATGGGGCGGAAATCAGTGGAACTTTTAGTCGAACAGATCGAAGACCCCACCCAGAATGCGCAGCAAATTGTGCTGAACAATCAAATTACGACAGAAGCCACGTCTTTCCTTGCGCCGTAAGACGCGGTATGTCTCCGGACAGCGGCTGTTTAAATCGCCTAGGCGCAGGTGTTGAAGCCCCACAAGTAGACCCACAAGAGAAGATAGATCAAATGGCACAGTTCAATACCGATTTTACGCGTATGCCCGGTGACCTCCTGGCCGCCTTTGCCAGCCAGGAGACGGCCACCGTCTATGAAGCCAGCGACCGGATGGGGGCGATGTCTCATCGGATGCGTCCTATCGGTCCGGGCTTCAAACTGTGTGGCAGCGCGTTGACCGTGCGCTGCCAGGCGGCAGACAATCTGACGCTGCATGCGGCCATTGCCCTGGCCCAGCCCGGCGATGTGATTGTAGCCGATGTGGGCGAAGCGTTGGAGGCCGGGTATTGGGGCGAAGTGACGACTGTTGCCGCCCAGAGTAGAGGTGTTGGCGGGCTGGTGATCAATGGCGGTGTGCGCGATGTGGCCGCGATTAGGGCCAGAGGATTCCCAATTTTTTCTGCCAGCATTTCTATGAAAGCCACTGTTAAAGCCACGCCGGGCTTTATCAATTCTTTGTGGCGGCGTTTTGGTGCGTCCTGGTGATCTGGTGCTGGGCGACGACGACGGCGTTGTTGTGATTGCACAGGAGAAGGCCGCATCTGTGCTGGCCGGCGCACAAGCGCGTATGGAGAAAGAGGCCGAGGTAATGGATCGTCTGCAAAACGGCGAATTGACTTTGGACCTGCTAGGCTTCCGTGACATTCTGGCCGAACGCGGTATTCATCTCTGAAGTCATTCTTTGTCAATTTAGTCACTATTTGTAAAGCGTCCCTTTTCAGAAGTTCGACTCCACGAAAGGAAGTAGATTATGTCTGACAAGCTTTCTCGTCGCCAGTTTTTGCGCATTTCCGGTATGGGGCTGACAGTTGGTGTGTTGGCTGCTTGTGCCCCGGCAGCCGCCCCATCCGCAGCCCCATCGAGTGGCTCCCAAGCAGCACAGGAAGGAGGTGCAGCACCCTCTGTCGAGCCGATCGAACTCATCCATTGGGGGCGCAACCCAACAGAAGAAGACGTTGTGTGGAAAAAGATCGTCGCACTTTCGGCTGAGATGAATCCGAACATTACTATCACACTCCAGTCGCCGCCGGAGAGTATGGTCGAAAAACTCCTCATCGCCTTTGCTGGTGGCACGGCTCCGGACACAGCCGTTGGCGGGTTGTCCTCCTTCCGGGGTTGGATCGGTATCAATATGATTAACCCTATCCAGGACTATGTGGAAGGTGACGCGGATGTCAAATCCTGGCTGCCGGACTATGTGCCCGCTGCGCTTGCAGGTTACAGCCACCAGGGCAGTCTCTATGGGGTGCCAACTGTCAACGAAGGCATTTTCACTTGGTATCACAAAGACGCCATCGAAGAGGCGGGCCTGAAGCCCCCGGCGGAGATTCAGGATGACCCGGATCAATGGAACTGGAACACCTTCCTGGAATATGCCCAAGCGCTCAATATAGGCGAAGGCTTCCGGCGTGAACGTTTTGGCGCCATTGCCACATCCAAGCGGGGCATCAACAGCATCTCCGAGGCGTGGGGCAATCTTATGTATGCCAACGGGGGCCGCTATTTGGACGCGGATGGGGAAAATGTTGTGATTGACTCGCCCGAAGCCGCGGAGGCTGTGCAATGGGTCTCCGATCTGACATTCAAACACGACGTCCAGCCCAATCCCAGCGAAATGGGTGCCGCGGACATTCTCGATCGGGCTATGTTCCAGAACGGTCAATTGGGGATGGTTGTCCAGGGAGAATTCTTCCGTCGTTATTTGTGGGGTACTGGCAAACCGTCGGAAGGTATCCCCTTCAACTACGACTTTGCCCTGATGCCCTTCAACCCCAATACCGGACTACGGACGAATATCTATCACGGCAATGGCTCCTTTATGACGACCCAGACCGAAACCCCTGATGCTGCCTGGGACTGGCTGAAGGTCATCTTCACCAAAGAAGCGCAGGAGATCATCACAGCGAACTGGGGTTCCCGGGGTGCCCATACAGGAACGTATGGCGGCTTCCTGGAATCCAATGCGGGGGGTGGCCCGGATGGATTGAACTACGACGCATTCAATGTCGTTGATCAGGGAACGGACACCTACCCGACGACCATCTACCTTACAAAAGAGGCATTGATGGAGCCGGTTGTGCGTCTGATCTATGATAACATTTTCGCCGACACAATGTCTGCGGAAGAGGGATTGGCGCAGATTGCGGCAGAGGCGACAGTCTTACTCGACCGGGGCCGCGAAGATCATCAGGCCCGCAAGTAGTAATCACAAGGCAGCGAATACTGCCTCTTGAAGGTTCTATAGAGTTCCCCTCTGGGTGCAAGATCACTCAGAGGGGAACGAACCAAACAAACCTGTCTGAGGTACATTGGGGATGAGCATTCAAGCTACAAGTTCACCGACAACAGCGCAAGAAGGACGGTATCCTGCGCGGTCCGCAGAATCCTTGCGTAAACGTCGCCGCCGGGATATGATCCGCAATCTTGAAGGCTGGCTTTTCGCTTCGCCCTGGATTATCGGTCTTGTCACCTTTTTTCTGGGGCCAATGCTGGCGAGTATTTATCTCAGTCTGACTTCGTACAATATCGTCCAATCCGCTCGCTTTATCGGATTGCGAAATTATACGGATATGCTGAAGGATCCGCTGATCTGGCAGTCTCTCAAAATTACGACTATCTATGCGATTGCCAGTGTACCTCTCAGCCTTTTCCTCGGTCTGCTGCTTGCTATCCTGCTCAACCAAAAGGTCCGTGGCATTGCCTTCTGGCGGACTATCTACTATCTGCCGGCGATTATCTCCGGTGTGGCAGTCGCCCTCCTGTGGGAATGGCTTTTCAATGGCCGGTATGGGCTGGTGAACTATATGCTAGATCGAGTATTCGGCATTGAGGGGCCGAATTGGTTGGCTGATCCGCGTACAGCAATCTGGTCCTTTGTCATCATCGCGATTTGGCAGGTGGGCGCTTCGATGTTGATCAATCTCGCCGCGCTACAGGGCGTGCCCACATCCCTCTACGAAGCGGCGGAAATCGACGGCGCCAATAGTTGGCGAAAATTCCTCAACGTAACCGTACCCCTCATCTCTCCCGTCATCTTTTTCAATCTGATTATGGGGATCATCTCTGCGCTCAAATCGTTCGATCTCTTCTTTATTATGACCGAGGGCGGGCCAAACAATACCACCTTGACTTACATGCTCTATTTGTACCGGCTCTCGTTTGAAAGTCTGCGTATGGGGTACGGCTCGGCCATGGCCTGGTTACTCTTTGTCTATCTCATTGTGCTGACTGCGATTGTGTTCAAGTCTTCCTCCAAATGGGTCTACTACGAATCGACTGTCAAAAAATAGCCCCGGTTCAACCATCTACAGAGAGAAACCTATCGTGAGAGCAACTTCTTCTTCTGCGACTCTACGCAAAACAGTCAATCATCTCAGCCAGCGAACCATTGTTTATCTCGCTCTGTTTGTGGGTGCCGTTCTTGTGGCGCTACCTTTTTTCTGGCTGGTCCGTTCCTCGCTGATGGTAGAGGGAGATCATTTTGTCTGGCCGCCGATCATCTGGCCGACAAATGTTGTCTGGCGAAACTACGTCGATATCTTCCAAATATCCTATATTCCGTTGCCCACATTTTTCTGGAATTCTATCGTTCTTGTTACAGCAGCCACTGTCGGCGAGCTGATTGCCACATCTTTGGTTGCCTTCTCTTTTGGACGGCTTCAATGGAAGGGACGGGACCTCCTATTTGCCGTCCTCGTGGCGACGCTCTTTCTGCCATCGCAAGTGACGATTATTCCTCTCTTCTTGCTCTTCCGCCAACTCGACTGGATCGACACACTGCTGCCGCTTATCATTCCGTCCTGGTTTGGGCATGCGTTCTTCATTTTTCTGATGCGCCAATTCATCACGTCGATTCCTTTCGAATTGGACGATGCCGCCAGAATCGATGGCTGCAACACCTATCGAATTTTCTGGAATATTATTCTCCCGCTTGCCAAGCCCGGTCTGGCAACCATCGCCATCTTTTCTTTTCAAAACAAGTGGAATCAGTTCTTCGAGCCGCTTATCTACATCAGCAGCAAAGAAAAGATGCCTCTTGCCGTAGGCGTGCGCAGTTTTCAAAGTGCGTTGTCCCTGCCCGGTGGCACCACTACGTATAATGTAAGCTGGAGCCATCTGATGGCGGCGACAATCGTGATGGTGCTGCCCATTATCATCGTTTTTTTCTTCGCCCAACGGATTTTCATCCAGGGCATTGTCATCTCAGGCGTCAAGGGTTAAGTGCAACCAGACCCCGCTCTGTTTGCTGAAAACAGTCGGTTCTTTGGGAGCACAGGGAGCCGGGAAGTAATCATTGGGATCAGCGTCGATTGAGTAGGCTGGTGCTGTTTCCAGCCGTATCGAAATCAGCGGGTTACCCCCTGAATTCCTGTTGAGCCAAACAGTCATCATCTGCCTATCCCTGCGTTAAGTCTGTCGCGAAAAAGCTTGAAACACTAAATCGGTACAGTCAACCCCAACGAACACAGTCCACATATAGGGCCTGCATTTCTGGCTTGAGCAATAACCGATTACTCCAGCTTTCAAATCAGGCCACGCGACCGGTAGACACCAAATAACGACGAAAATAGGAACGCCATCATTTGTAACCCGAACTGTTAGTTCGGGCTGGGCTGGCGCAAGCTAACAGCTTGCGTTACAGGGCTATTTTCAAATCAGCACACAATCGAACCAGAGGGAGAGATCCGTGGACGCACAATTCCAAATTCTGAGCGAGACTGAACAGGGACGGCAGAAGATCCGTGACATTAAAGTGATGGTCCTGCAAGGACCGCGCACTTACACACTGGTGAAAGTCATCGCCGAAGACGGCCTCTACGGGATCGGCGAGGCGTACGGCAGTCCCGGTGTCGGGATGAAGGAGCAGATCGAAGCGATCAAGCCGGCCCTCATTGGACGGGATCCGCTGGCGATCGATGTGCTCTACACTCTGATGGGTCAAAAGCCGAATCCAGGAACCGGCTGGGCGGGTGCCAGCCGTACGGATGGCTCGGCCCATGCCCTGATGCGGGCCGCCAGCGGAATCGAAATGGCGCTGTGGGACCTGGCGGGGAAAATTCTGGGCGTTTCGTCGACTGTGCTGCTGGGCGGGAAGTTTCGCGACAAAGTGCGGGTCTATAATCACGCGCACCCCAGAGACATTCTCGACAGAGCTTCGTGTGCGGAATGGGCGCAGCAGGTCAAGGAAGACCCGGCCGGCTTCACCTGCCATAAGTTCGGCTTTCCACACACAACACCCGATACCGATGCAGGACGTGATCTCGCCAATCGGGTGCTGACGGTGCGCGAGTTGCGGCAGATCGAGGAAGGCTTTGCCAACTGCCGCGAGGCACTCGGTTGGGACCACGACATTATGGTTCACTGTCATTGGGAATACGATGTACGCACCGCGATCCAGATCGCGGAGGCGGTAGCGCCAATCAAGCCACTGTGGCTCGAAGACGCGATGATCGTGAACTATTCGGAGAGTTGGAAACGGCTGACCGCAAGCTCGTCGGTCCCAATCTGCACGGGTGAGAACCTGTGGCGGCGGCAGGAGTTCGCCGACTTCATCGTTCATCAGGGATGCGACATCCTCCACCCAGACCTGCGCAACAGCGGCGGTTTCCTGGAGAACAAACGGATCGCTGACATGGCGGAGGTGTGGGGAGTGCCGATGGCGACGCACAACACCGGCAGTCAGCTCAACACCTGGGCAACGTGCCAGTGGGCAGGGTCCATTCGCGACTTCATCGCGTGTGAAACGGTCACTGGAAAAGGCGGCTGGATGGACGAGTTGTTGATTCTCGACGGGCCTTACGTCGAAAATGGGTATCTGAGAATCACGGAGAAACCGGGCTTGGGTGTCGATCTCAATCCTGATGTGGCCCAGGCTCACCTGGCGGATGGCGAGACTTGGTGGGGTTGATGACGCAGGCTTTTGCGACTCCACGCACACACCTGAAACATACGCTGGCAGGGCTGGATCACTCGGAGGCGTCTACCGACTGTTGCCAGTTGTGAAATGACCCACACGAAAGAAATCGACGATTGAATACCATCGAATTTGCCAATACAGGTACACCGGTTTCTGAACTCTGTTTGGGAACAATGATGTTCGGTGATCGCTGCGACGAAGCCGAATCGGACCGCATTTTGGGCGCCGCTATGGAGCAGGGCGTTACTTTTATCGACACAGCAGCCAGCTATTGCAACGGCACGACCGAAGAAATCCTCGGCAAAATTATGCAAGGCCGACGTGACAAACTCTTTGTGGGCACAAAGATCTCCAAGAGTCCCGACGCGGCCTGGATTCACGAATGTTTGGACGAAAGTCTGGCCCGGCTACAAACGGAGTATGTGGACCTATTGATGATCCACTGGCCCAAGCCCCAAATGAATATCTTTGCGATGATGGAAGCATTGAATTCGGTAGCAGAGCAGGGGAAGGTTCGCTATGTGGGCTGTTGCAATTTCCCGGCCTGGCTGTTGGCCCACTGCAATTCCGTGGCCCAGGCCAATGGTTGGGCCAAACTGCGCTGCAATCAGATTCCCTACAATCTGGTCGAGCGGGGGGTGGAAGTGGAGGTGCTGCCCCAGGCAATGGCCGAGAAGATCGCCATCACCGTTTACCGGCCCCTGCTGATGGGCGTGCTGGCCGGCAAATATACCCCAGGCGCGCCTCTGCCTGTGGATTCGCGGGGCTATAACGACAAGCGCGTCGTCGACTGGCTGGAACGCTTTGGGGACTCGCTCAACGCATTCGCTCGTTTTGCCGCGGATCGCAATCTGCATCCGGCCCAACTGGCCGTGGCCTGGGTTCGCAAATCACCGGGCGTCTCCCATCCGATCTCCGGTGTCAGCTCCCTGCGCCAGTTGCAGGCGTCCATCGATGCGATCGGGGTTGAACTGACCGATGCTGAATATGCCGAACTGACCGGATTCTTTGACACCGCGGTCAAGGAAGAATCGGGTGGCAGCTTTGTCGGTCTGCGACGGGCGACCGATCTGGTGGCAGCGTAGGCGAAAATGGCTGATCATCGCCGCGTATTGGGTTCTCATCGCTTACGATGTCGGACATTCGACGATCCCCAGCGGCGAGAACCCAAGTAACTGTTCAGCCACCCCACCCTACCCCTCCCCATTCCAGGGAGGGAAGTGGATCGACTCCTCCCCCACGGTGGGGGCGGGGGGGTGAGCAGTTACCTTTGAATTTGGCTGTGCGCAGCCCGCGCATCCAGCCCGTGCCCGGCATCGTCTGGCTGCTCCTGGGCATATGAAAACTATCCGTACTCACCATAAAGGGGTCGTCTGCCGGCACTTCTGTCAGTGCCTCGCCCAGCATAACCGCACCTGTCTTCTCTTCATCAAACCGGCCTTCGCTGAATATCCGGTACCAGGCGCTCCAATCTTCATCTACCAGACCCAGCGTTAGCAACAGTTGGGTGATCGTATGTCTTCCAAAGGCAAATAGCTCTGCCATTATCAGGGCAAGTACCCGGTTGAATACCCATTTCTGCCCATATACCGCTTCACATTTTGCCACCAAGCCCATTAACTCTGTCAGCAGAACTGGCTTTTCTTGGATCTTTTGGCTATCGTTCATCTGGGATGACCTTTTTTCTATACCTATTTGCAACATCCAAACCTTACACATACTGTTCTACACCAAAATCGTCCCTCTTTCTACCCCCCTCGCCAAGAAGCCAAACTTAAGGACTGGATCGACTCCTCCCTAAGGTGGGGGAGGTTGGGAGAAGGTGAGCAGTTACCGCAGAGGAGAGACTGCCCCCGCGCCCAGACGGCAGACGTGGCAGGTGGGTGGTTGCCAGTGATCCGCCACTGCCACGCCACAGGTGATACACGCGGTCACCTGGCCCGCGGCCAAATGCTCGGCCTGGGGTGAATGTAACTTTTCAACCAACAGATTGTCGTCAAATGCAATAGCATCCTCCGGGCAGGCCACCTGGTAAATGGTGCAGTCGATGCAGAGCCGCGTCTGAAAGTCGAGAGCGTAGGCAGGATTGTTGCCAGCGCGCAAAAACCCCACGCCTGGCCCGTCGAAGTATAGCACGTCTGTGGGGCAGACGCGGGCGCACAGTCCGCAGGCAGAACAGACGTCGGTATCAACAAGCACAGACGCAAAGGGGAAAGCGGCCAGGGCGGATAGGCGGGCCAACAGTTCCTTGCGGCTGTGGGGCAGACGCCGGGGCAAGCGCTGGTCCACAGCTACCGCGGGCCGCAACATCGGCGGTGCTTCCTCCTCCAACGCACGCTCCATCCGCTCCTTCCCCATCTGACCCAGCGCGCCAAAGAAACCCCGGCGGGAGAGTTGGGGCTTCTTCCCATCCAGCACAGGCCGGTCTTTTTGATTGAGGATATCTTCACCGATATTCTGTCAGACACGGTTACTTGTTCAGGAGAGGATGCCCGGCCGCCTGCCACGCATTGAAGCCACCATCCAGTTCGTAAATTTGGGTGTAGCCTGCTGCGGCTAGTTCGGCGGTAGCCTGGGTGCTCATACTGCTGCTGCGGCAATAGATGACGATAGCCTGTAAATTGACGCAAAATAGTACGATATCGAGCCAAAATTGACGAAAACCGACCCGGAATTGGGGTGCATTTCGCGATCTTGACTATCAAATTGCCCTGTTCTGCCTATGACGCACCGCGGCTCTAAACTCAAGGTGTTAAGTTTTTGCCGTCCAATGTAGGGGGCAATTATTCTACGGAAATATCCACGTATCCATCCCTGTTTTTGGCTGTGTCGGGCAGTGATACCTGGGCAGCCTGACTGCTCCCTGTCGGGGTGGCGGTCTGGGGCGCGCCGGTACAACTGACCAGCATTCCTGCGGCGAGAAGCGCTTGCCACCGCCTCATCGGTTTGTCTCTCTTTCTATGCCGGCATGGGTTCGGACAGGCTCGCCAGCACCTGACGCAAACGACTGTTGGCTTCATCGGCCACGGGCTGTAAATCTGGATTGCCCACAAAACCTATCATTTGCAGGGGATCGACGATACTGACTGTGCTTGTCTCGTCGCCGTTATCGTAGACGATGACATTGCAGGGCAGAAGCAGTCCCAGTTCTGGTTCGGCTTGCAGGCCGCGATAGGCCAGTTTGGGGTTACACGCACCCAGAATGATGTAGGGCTGCACATCTACATCCAGCTTCTTCTTCATTGTGGCCTGCACGTCGATTTCGGTCAAGACGCCGAAACCTTCTGTCTTGAGGGCGTCCGTGACCAGGGGGATTGCCTGGGCATAGGGGGTGGGGATAATTGTGCGGAATCCGTATTCGATTTTCATCTGTTGGGTCTTCTCCTTTGTAAACGGCAATTCAACAATACGACTATTCTACAAGACTCAACGCCCAGTGTGCTAAAAACGTTCCCAGCGTACACCGGGGGCATTGACTTGACCGAATCCGTTTGACCCACAGGCAAAGCCGCGCTAGACTATCCTCAACGGTTCCTGTCACCCTTTCCGCGAGGTCACTATGCCTGCCCATCCCACCGTTCGCTCCAGCTATTGGCGTCTGCTTCCCCTGTTGGCCCTTCTTCTCCTGGCGGCCTGCGTCTCGGCTACGCCGGCTCCCACCGTTGACATCCTTTCGCTCCCGGCTGATCCGGCGACACCCGCGGTCACCCCCGTTCCGATCTTTACACCGACTCCGCCCCCGTCCCCGGCCGTCACCGGCGGGGTCGAGCTGCCTCAGCTTTTCGCCGACAGCCTGGGCATCCTCCTGCAACCGGGCAGCGGTACGTGGGAGAGCGTGCAAGTCTTGCCCCTGACGCCAGAACTGTGGGCCGCCTTCACCACCGGCTTCCGCTCCTTCGACCCGCTCCGGAATCACGCGGTCGCCATCTTCACCCAGGAGGACGGCTTCTGGATTGAGTTGGGCCGAGCCGAACTGGAATGTCCCGACTACGTGGACAGCCGTTCGGTCCAGCAGGTGGTATTGGATCAGGCATCGATCTGGCTGGTCGTTGATGCGGGCACAGGCGCACACAGCGGCTGCTTCGATCTTCTGCGCTGGGATGGCGCGGCCCTGACGATTGCCGCCAGCGGCTTCAACAGCAGCCCCGGCGCGGGGGAGGTGCGGGATGTGGACGGCGACGGCCAGCCGGAGGTCGTGCTGAACAACACAGACCCGTATGTCTTCTGCTATGCCTGTGGCGTGCGTCTCTTTGATTTGTCGATTCTGCGCTGGAATGGCACAGAACTGCTCCCGGTGGAACTGACCCGCCTGCCCGCCGACACCGTAGCCGATCTGCGCGAGGCCAACAACCGGGCGGTGGAACTGGCCTCGGCCAGCCTCTTCCCCGCCGCCCTGCCCCTCATCGACGAAGCCTTGACCTATGCGCCCAACGACGAACGGGTCTACTGGAATCATCAGCTACTCCACGCCCTGGCCCAGGGGCGCAGAGAGTATGCGGATTCTACACCCTTCCCCCTTCTCAACTGGGCTTTCTATGGGGATTGGGACGCAGCCCTGGCCGAGTTGGACGAATATACCCCAGCCCAAATTTTTGATCCCCAGAAGGCGCTGCTGCAAGAGACCGCCGCCGCAGGCTGGGAGGAGACCCTGGCCGACTGGATTCTGGCCTTCTCCGAACCAGCCCTGGCCGCCCAGCCCGACCTGGCCCCGGCCTGGTTTTTGCAGGGCTGGGCGCGCTTTCTAAAAGACCCCGGCGATCCGGCTGTGCGAACGGATGTGGAGCAGGCCGCCCGCCTGACCCCAACGAAACCCCTCTACCGGGCCAGTCTGGAACGTCTGAGCAGCCGGGGCGTCAGCCAGCCCACACCCACAGCACTACCGACGGCTATGCCCGCTTCGGCTATGCCCGCTTCGGCTATCCCCCCGCCAGCCACCGTCGAGACAGTGCGCTTCCTTACGGGCGCAACAGTCCACGAACTGCCGGTCAATCTGGGCGACGGCGCTGTGCGTGGCTACCGGCTGGGGATTGGCGCAGGCCAAAAGCTCTACGTGACTGCTTCGGGCACTGCGCGCGTCTGGCTTGTCGATGGGGCTGACCGGCCCGTAGCTTCGATTGGCGATGGGGGTGCAATCCGCTTCGACATCCCGGCCACTGCGAACTACACACTCATTCTTCAGGGCAGCGGAGCAGCGGATATTCTGCTGGCGATCCCACCCCTTTCCCCACCGGAAACCCTTCCCCCAACCAGCACCGAACGGGTACGTTTTGCCACTGGGACAACATCCGCCACTTTGGAAGCGACGCTGGCGCGGGGTGCGCCCATTGGCTATCTTCTGGGCATCGGCGCGGGCCAGCGGTTGTGGGTCACTGCCACGCTGGGGGATGTGGGCTTTTGGCTGCTGGACCCGGAGGGCAAAACCCTTTCGCCCCTCAACCGCACCAGCCGCGTTGGCGAATATGCCATCCCCCGCACGGGGAACTATACGCTTGTGCTGGACGGGGAAGGGCCTGTGCAGATAGTAGTGGAGATTCCGCCACGATAGTTTTGAACGCAGATTTTCGCAGAAGGGCGCAGATTGCGCAGAAAAAACCTCTTTGCGTCTTTGCACCTTTGCGTTGAAAAGGTAACCGAATGATCCGTGAAATTCCCGTCGCCCGCATCCGGGAAGCCGTCGAGACGCTCCTGAGCGAAGCCGCCTACCGCCTGCCCGCCGACTATCTGGCCGGCCTGGAAGCCTCCGCGCCCGCCGAGCCGTCGCCCATCGGCCGCCAGGTCATCGAACTTCTGCTGGAAAACTCGGCCTACGCCCAGGCCGAACAGATTCCCACCTGCCAGGATACGGGGATGGCGATGCTCTTTCTGGAAGTGGGACAGGAGGTCCATTTCAGCGGCGGCGACCTGCACGGGGCGATTCAGGACGGAGTGCGGGCGGCCTATGCGTCGCTACGTAAATCGGTGGTGGGCGACCCCATCCGCCGGGCCAACACCGGCGACAATACGCCGGGGCTGATCCACTACGAAATTGTGGCGGGGGATCGGGTGGGTTTAACCGTTCTGCAAAAAGGCTTTGGCGCTGAGTTGGTGAGCCGCTTGCAGATGTTCCCGCCGTCGGTGGGCGTGGAAGGGGTCAAACGTTACGTCGTCGAGACAATCGAACTGGCCGGCCCCAACGCCTGCCCGCCGGTAATCGTGGGCGTGGGGCTGGGCGGCAGCTTTGATACGGTGGCCCATTTGGCAAAAAAGGCGCTTCTGCGTCCCATCGGCAGCCTGCATCCCGCGCCCCACCTGGCCGGGTTGGAGGCCGATCTGCTGGACGCCATCAACCGCACGGGCATCGGCCCCCAGGGGCTGGGCGGGCGGGTGACTGCCCTGGCCGTGCATATCGAAGCCGGGGCCACCCACATCGGCGCGCTGCCCGTGGCCGTCAATCTCAACTGCTCGGCCCCCCGGCGGGCCCGGGTGGAGATTTGAGAGTGGGGACTGGGGACTGGGGATCGGGGATCGGGAACGGACGCCCGACTCATTTACAATTCATAATTCACTATTCACTATTCACCATTCACTATTTTCCCCTCCCTATGCCCAGCCTAACCCTTCCCCTCACCGACACTGACCTTCTGCCTTTGCACGCGGGCGACAGCCTGCGCATCAGCGGCGTCATCTACACCGCCAGAGACGCGGCCCACAAGCGGCTGGTCGAACTGATCGAGCGGGGCGATCCCCTGCCCATCGACCTGGCGGGCCAAACCCTCTATTACGTGGGACCGGCCCCGGCCAAAGCGGGCCACGTCATCGGCCCGGCAGGACCGACCACCAGCGGGCGGATGGATTCGTATACGCTCCCCCTCCTGAGCCTGGGCGTGAAACTGCTGATCGGCAAAGGCTACCGCTCACCGGAGGTAAAGGCGGCGCTGGTGGCGCAGCGGGCCGTCTACGCCGCGGCCGTGGGCGGCGCGGCTGCACTGCTGGCCCGCCACATCCACAGCAGCCGGGTGGTGGCCTGGCCGGAACTGGGCACAGAGGCCATCCACGAATTGACCGTCGAGGGCTTTCCGGCTATTGTCATCAATGACTGTCACGGCGGGGACGCGTATGTGGATGGACGGGGAAAATGGATGATGGGATGATGGCACGTCATCATCTCATTATCCCATCATCTTTTGCCTGCCCCACCTGCCACCTGTGACTTTTCACCGCCACCTTCCACAGGAGGTCATCCAATGCAATTCGGTCTTTCTCTGCCCCAATTTGGCCCGTTTGGTGATGTGCGTAAGCTGATGGAGCTGGCCCAGACCGCGGAAGCCGCGGGCTGGGACGGCTTCTTTATTTGGGATCACGTAATTTTTGACGATCTTTGGCGACCGATGGTGGACCCCTGGGTAGCCCTGGCCGCCATCGCCACCGCCACCGAGCGGGTGCGCATCGGCCCGCTCATCACTCCCGTAGCCCGGCGGCGGCCCTGGAAACTGGCGAGAGAGAGCGTCTCCCTCGACCGGCTCTCCGGCGGGCGGCTGATTCTGGGCGTGGGGTTGGGGTCGCCGGAGAAGTGGGAGTTCGGCGCGTTTGGCGAAGAGACCGACAACCGCATCCGCGCCGAAAAGCTGGACGAGGGGCTGGAGATTCTGCTCGGTCTGTGGAGCGGGGAAACCTTCCGTTTTCAGGGCAAGCACTATCAATTGGAGGAGGTGCGCTTTCTGCCCACACCGTTCCAACAACCCCGCATCCCCATTTGGGTGGCCGGTCTCTGGCCCAACAAACCGCCTATGCGCCGGGCCGCCCGTTTCGACGGGGCCATCCCCATCAAAGTCCAGGGCACGCTGACCCCGGACGAGTGGCGGGATGCCCTGGCCTACATCCACCAGCAGCGGGCGGGCGACAAACCCTTCGATGCCGTGGCGATGGGCGTGACGCCGGGGGACGATCCCCAGCGGGCCGGGGAGACAATCGCCGCCTACGCCGACGCCGGGTGCAATTGGTGGATCGAGGACATCAGCCCCTACGGCTACGGCCTGCCCTGGAGCGCCCGGGAATGGCCCACTGGGATGGAAGTCCGTCTGGAAGAGCGCATCCGCCAGGGGCCGCCGAAACAAATCTGACAAGGTGACACGCGTAGGGGCATAAGGTGGGGCGGGCAGATCATTCGCCTTCGCCGGCAAATTTTGTCCCGCCCCACCTCGTGCCCCTACACCTGCAACTTTCTGCTTTCAACACACACCGAGGCTCTTTCAATGTACACACTTTCCAACGACCAACTGACTGTTTCTATTCTCGACCCCATAGCGGACCAGGCGCGCTTTGGCGTGCGCTATTGCACGGGCGGCTATATTTTCCAGATTTCCGATGCCCGGCTGGGCGATCTGATGAGCGGGCCGACCTACCCGGAGAGCTTCAACTGGTTCGACGGCCAGGGCATCCCCGACGCTTTCAACCTGCACCCCCTGCGCGACCCGAAGGGGGACGATTCCCTGGCGCTGATACTCGGCATTGGCCTCTGCAATCTGGCCGAGCGCACTGTGTCCGAATTCTGCGTGTGGGATGTGGAGGAGAGCGCCGATGCTATCCGTATGACCACCCATCACGACTGGCGGGGCTACGACGTGACCCTCGAACGCACCGTTTCGCTACACGAACGGACTGTGCGCTCGGATACCCGGCTGGTCAACCGGGGTGGGCCCCTGCCCATCCGCTGGTTTCCCCACCCGTTTTATCCCCAAACGAAAAGCGACGAACTGTTGAAAGTGAATATCCCTGTGACAGTCGTAGACAATCCCGGCTACGAACTGGCCCCCAGCGGCTTTATCGCCCGCAAGGGCTGGCCCTGGGACAAAGGCTACTATCTGGCCCTGGACCACACCGCCGGGCGCGGACTTACAATCTTCCAGCGCCACCCCCTGCTGGGCACAGTGACAGCCTCGTGCAGCTACGACCCGACCTACTTTCCCATCTGGGGCAACCCTCGGACTTTCTCCTGGGAGCCTTTCCTGGAGCGCACAATCGGCGGCGGGCTGGCATCCGAATGGCGGATTGATTACGATTTTTAGGTGAAAGAAACAGTAGATTGGCAGGAGATTCTCGCCGAAACGTAAAACGTAAAACGTGAGATCACCCGGCCTTTTTCACCCATCACATTTCACGTTTCCAGGCAAGGCTACAGCTTTCAGGCAGGAGAACCCAATGCAACTCAACGGCATCCATCACATCACCGCAGTCTCCGCACAGATCGGCGTCAATGCAGATTTTTATACGCGCGTGTTGGGTCTGCGGCTGGTCAAGAAGTCGGTGAATCAGGACGACACCTCGGCCTATCACCTCTTCTATGCGGACAAGACGGGCGCGCCTGGCACGGATATGACTTTCTTCGACTGGGCGCAGGCGCCCCAGGAACGACGGGGCAGCGACAGCTTTGCAGCCACAGCTTTCCGGGTAGCCAGCCAGGAGGCGCTGGACTGGTGGCAGGCGCGGCTGGACGCCCACGGGATTCCCAACCACAGCCAGGAGGAGTTCGCCGGGCGGGCTGTGTTGCGCTTCGACGACCCGGAAGGCCAGCGGCTGATGCTGGTGGACGACGGCGGCGCGGCCTGGGACGGTACATTTTGGGAGAACGGCGGTGTGCCCGAAGCCTACAGCCTGCGGGGCTTCTACGCAGCGCTCATCGCCACGCCCCGACCAGACCAGATGGCGCAGATCGCCACCCGGCTGCTCAATTACCGGGAAGTGGAGCGCCAGGGAGAGGTGACGGTCTACGCCACGGGCGAGGGCGGGCCGGGGCGGGAGCTGTGGGTGATGGAAGATCCCGGCGCGCCGGCCCATCCCGGCGCGGGCGGGGTGCATCACCTGGCCTTTCGGGTGGCGGATGCGCAAGAGCAACTGGCCTGGCGCAGCCACCTGACCGCGCTGGGCGCGGCTGTCTCCGATGTGATCGACCGTTTCTGGTTCAAATCCATCTACTTCCGCATCAGCCGCGGCCTGCTCTGCGAGATTGCCACAGACGGCCCCGGCTTTGCCGTGGACGAAGACCCGGACGCGCTGGGGGAGCGGCTGGTCCTGCCCCCCTTTCTGGAAGGTCGGCGGGCGCAGATCGAAGCGGGGTTAAAGCCGATAGTTCAGGCCGGATAATCCAGAAAGCCAAACCACAAAGAGCCAAAGGCACGAAGTATTTCCCGATGATATTCCGCAACCCAATGACAGCTTTCCCCCATCGCTTGCGCCGAATGTTCACCCGCTTCTCGGTTTGGGCCGAGAAGATCGACCCCTACCTGGTGCTGATCTTTCTGGCTGCGCTCTTTGCGCTCTGGCCCCTGCTGGCCCCCGGCTATTTCTTCGGCGCGCACGATGGCCGCCACAGCGTCTTTTTCGTGTCGATGTTCGACGAGGCGATCCGGGATGGCGCGTTGTGGCCGCGCTGGGCTATGCACCACAACGCGGGCTATGGCTACCCAACTTTTATTGTCCAGGCACCCCTGGCCTTTTATGCGGCGGAGCTCTTCATTCTGCTGGGTGCGGGGATTACGACCGCGGTCAAGCTCACCTGGGCCGCTGGCTTTCTGCTGGGCGGCCTGGGAATGTATCTGTTGATTAGGGACTGGGGATTGGGGAACGGGGATCGGAGACTGCGATCTGCCCAGTCCCCAGTCCCCAGTCCCCAGTCCCTTCCCGCCCTGATTGCTGCCCTCCTATACATCTTCATCCCCTACCATCTGCTGGACATATACGTGCGGGCAGCCCTGGCCGAGACGACGCTGATGGCCTGGTTTCCCTGGGTCATTCTGGCCTTCGACCGGCTGATTGTGCGGGGAGCCGATCCCGGTTGGCAACGACGCTTGCTCTGGGCCAGCCTCGCCTATGGGGGGCTGTTGCTCACCCACGTCATCGCGCTCATCACCTTTACCCCTCTCCTTATCGCCTTCATTCTCTTCCGCCTGTGGACAGTCCGCCGTACTGCCCCGCCTCCCGTTTCCCGTTCTACGTCATCCGCCATTCGCAACTCGCAACTCGCCCCGCTCCTTCTATCTGCCAGCGCTGGTCTGGCCGCCCTGCTGCTGGCGGCCATTTTTCTGCTGCCGCTGCTGGCCGAAGGGCCCCTGCTGGACCAGAACGTCTACACCGGCAATACGTACAGCTACACCCGCCATTGGGTGCAGGTCAGCCAGTTCTTCGATCCCTTTTGGGGCTATGGCTTTTCGGATGATCCGGTGGGGGCCAACGACGGCATGGGTTTTCAGGTGGGGGTGCTGGCGCTGTTGCTGGGGATTGTGAGCGGACTGGGGCTGGGGCAGACGCGCAGGCCACGGGATCAGCGCTGGCAGATAGAGACCTTCCTGCTGCTGATTTCCGGCGGACTTCTGCTCTTTATTACACCCCTGGCCGAACCGATCTGGCGGCGGCTGCCGATGGTGGAGGTGATTCAGTTCCCCTGGCGCTTGCTGGCCCTGAGCAGTTTCACCCTGAGCGCGCTGGGCGGGCTGGCCGGGGCACGGCTGCTGGCAACCACAGACCCGGCGGCGACAGGCGGCGGCGTTGTGCTGGCGCTGTTGATTCTTTCCGCCAGCGGGAATTTCACCCGCCCGGAGTTCTTGCAACCGGTGGAGGCCTGGCGGGAAGATGGGCGGGCGGTCTATCAGTTCGAGCAGCAACACCCGGATATGCTGGGCTACACCCGCTGGGTGGAACAGCCCTTCAGCCAATCCGCTATGACGCCCCAATACGCCGCGGACGATTTCGCCAATAGCCGATTGGAGCGCCTGGGGATTCTGACAGGGGAAGGCAGGGTTCTCAGCCACTACAGCCGGGGGCACTCCTTTGGCGGGGAAGCGGAGATGGGGTCCGCCGGGGTGGTGCAGCTACGGGTCTACTTCTTTCCCGGCTGGCAGGTGCGGCTGGATGGGCAGCCGGTGGCCCATCGCCTTTCCCCACCGGACGGGCTGATCGAAATCGACGTACCGGCTGGCCGCCATCGGATCGATATGCGTATGGGCAGTACGCCTGTGCGGAGTGCCGGAATAGGGATTTCCGGCCTGGCACTGCTACTGTTGATTGTTCTTGACGTGTCCAGTGGCTGGAAAAGAAAAGACGCGCAATTGGATTGAAGAGACCTGTTTCCTATGGTATGATTGAGCCACAACACCCAGCCGGGCCAGTAGGTACGTTTTTTTGTACCTGTTCAGCCACCCCACCCGACCCCTCCCCATTCCAGGCAGGGAACTGGATCGACTCCTCCCCCAAAGTGGGGGAGGTTGGGAGGGGGTGAGCAGTTACGTTTTTTTTCGCGACGATGAGCCAGTGAAAGATTTCACGGCAAAGGAAATGGGTATGACAATTACACGCCAAAAAGAGAAGCCAAATTTCGAGATAGCGGCTCCCGAACGTGGCGCTACGAATGGTCATCGCGGTGTCGAACAGCCAATCTCCATGCACGGAGTCAATGTATCGGAGGAAGAATATTGGGAGCGTTACTACGAATATCCCGATGTCAGCTATGAATGGAACAATGGCATCCTGGAGGAGAAACCCTTGCCTGACTATCGCCGCGTTACGATGTATGGGTGGTTTATGCAGCTCCTGCGTGCCTTTCTGGATGTCAATCCGGTTGCCAAAATGATGTTTCTGGAAACGGGCTTTCGGCTGGCGCTCCCGGACAAGACAACCATCCGCAAACCCGATCTTTTTATCATTCGCAACGACAACCCTACCCCCCTCCTCGACAGCGACCTCTCCTACCGGGGCGTCTGCGATCTCTGCGTGGAGTCCCTCTCCATCTCCAGCCGGCAAGAGATCGAACGGGATACAGTAGTCAAGAAGCGGGAGTACGCCGATATTGGCGTGCGAGAGTATTACATTCTCGACCCCGACGATAAAACAATTTTCTACCGGCGCAATGAATTCGGAGAGTACGCGGAAATCGAACCGGACGAGGAGGGCGTTCTCCACTCGGCTGTGCTGCCTGGTTTCCGCTTTCGGGTGGCAGACCTGTATACCACACCGACGCTGGAAGCCCTGGCTGACGACCCGGTCTACCGTAACTTTGTCCTGCTGCAATATCAGGCCGCAAAACAGCGGGCCGAAGTAGCAGAAGAACGGGCCGAAATGGCGGAGGAACAGGTCGCAGCCGAGAAGGACCGCGCCGACCGCTACGCCGCGCTCTTGCGCGATTTGGGGGTCACCCCAGAGTAGCCCCAGAACTGCGCCAATTGCCTAAAACTGGCGGATATCGTTACTCCTCTGTCTCCAATAACTCCTCCGCGTCGGCGCTGTGTACCAGCAACACAGTGCCGATGACGTCGGAGAGTTCAGCCATCCGCTGCCCGTAGAGTTCGCTCTCCTCCTCATTCGGTCGATTCATTCCCAGAATTGTTAGGTCCGTTTGGCGGCTCTGGTTGTGGAAAGCCTGGGTAATCGGTGTGTCGTCGGGCAGCACAAGCACCACCGGTTCTCCCACCACCCGCACGTCGTTGAGCAACTGGCACATATGGTTTTCGGTCTGTGTTCTGCCTTCCTCATTGCCAATCACCCGGATCAGCCGGATGGTGGCCCCCCGCCAGTCCCGATGTTGGGCCACAATGTGGGCCAGGAGCAGCATCAGATCCGCGTTGCGGCTGCGCCCCCGCCACCAGACATCAATCGTCTTTTTCTTGCCAAAGCCCGCGTCTTCGTCCATATGCAAAAAGAGGACTGATTTACGCATCCGCACCAGCACATCCATCAGCAGGAGCTGGGCAGTGCGCCCTTGCGCCGAGCGGCTCCACCCCAACAGAACAGTATTCGGCTCCAACCCGCCGACGCCGTGGGCCTGGGCCACAATCGCCGCGCCCGTGTAAAAGTCTGGCACAATCTCTGCGGAGGCGAAGGCGGCCATATGGCGGTCCTGGATGTAGGCGCGAATCTGACGGCGGGCTGTATCACGCAGGCCGCGCCCGGCCAGTTTGCCGATGGTACCCGGCAGCAGTTGCACAAAGGAGAGAATCCCGCGGCCCATACTCAGCCATTCGGCCATCTGCACCAGCTCTTCCCGGTTGTGGGGCTGGCCAGTAAAGACCAGAATGTTGGGCCGCCAGTTGCGGATGTGATAGGTCATGCCTTCCAAGTTGAGCAGGGACCAGCGGGCCAGGGTAAACCAGATGCCGTTGCGCACATCGCCCCAGGTGCGGGTCAGAGTGCGCCGCTGCAGAAGAACGAAGATGCTAAAACTGATGACGATGGCGGCTACCGTCGCCGGAGGGTTGATCAGAAACATTGCGCCATAGCAGCCCAGCGCGCCCAGAATCGAGACGCTCCAATGAATGTGGAAACGGGGGCGGAAGCTGGGGTTGCCCACCAACCTCTCAATCCCGGCCACCAGATTGGTCATGCCATAGGTGTTGAGAAAAAACATTGTGATAATCGGGGCCACAAAATTCAGATCACCAGCCCAGATGACGATGACAGCAATCACCCCGCTGACCAGAACAGCCAAACGGGGTTCTGTAGGGCTGCCCAATTGGGCCGTAAGCATTCGGGGCAGAACGTCGTCTTTGGCAATGGCTTGCAGGGTGCGGGGCGCGGCCATAATGCTGCCCAGGGCAGAAGAAAGCGTAGCCGCCCAGACGCCCAGAAAGATAAGGAAGGGCCAGCGGGCAACATCCCGCATAACGAAGGAATTGTTGATCAGTTCATCCGGCGTAGCGTGGGTAGAAAACCAATAAATAGCGACGAAATAGACAATCGCAGTGACTACAATGGAGGCAATCGTCCCAACCGGAATACTGTGGCTGGGATTTTTCAGATCCCCGGACATACTCGTACCCACTTCAATGCCGGTGACAGCCGGGAAGAAGACGGCAAAGACCAGCCAGAAGGTGACATTCGGGGAGTAGTTGGCGACCAGAGTGGGCGCACCAATAGAATCCCAGCCGCCGGTGAAGAAGGAGATGAGCGCGCCCACCAGAATTGCCAGAATAAAGTACTGGATTTTCAGAGCGAAATCGGCGCCGATCCAGGCGATGCCCGCAAAGATAATGACGACAACCGTCGCGATCAGCCGGGGATCGAACTGCTGGAAGAAGGCAACCGCCTGGATGGATTCGGTAAAACCGATGACGTAAAAAGCGATAGAAATGGCCTGGGAAAGATAGAGGGGAATCCCAATGGCGCCGCCGATCTCCAGCCCCAGGGTGCGGGAGATGATATAATAGTTGCCCCCGGCCCGCACATTCATACTGGTAGCGATGGCTGAGAGGGAAAGGCCGGTCAGAAAGGAGATGGCATTGGCGGTGGCGACAATAATCAGCGCGCCGATCAGCCCCGTCTGTCCCACCACCCACCCAGCGCGCAGGAAAAGAATAATGCCGAGAATAGTAAGCACATTGGGCGTGAAAACGCCGCCAAATGTCCCAAAACGGCCTGTTCCATTGCCCCGCGGTTGTTGTGTTGCTGCGACAGCCATACGACTCTCCTTACGATAAGAACACAAAGATAACTGCTCACCCTCACACGACCTCCCCCACTTTGGGGAGGAGTCGATCCACTTCCCGCCCTGGAATGGGGAGGGACAGGGTGGGGTGGCTGAACAGGTACACACAAAGGGACAACGCAAAGGGTGTGAATACACGTAGCCCTGGGGTGAATTAGAATCTGCGACACACCAGTTTACTGTATAATCCAAAAAAAACGCGAAGTTGGGTAACTGTCTATTTCCGAATAACAGAATACGGGACGCTTGCAGAGCGATTGCCCCGGTGATACAATAGGCCCGCATAGATTGCAGGTGATAAGTCTCCCCATGACAACGGGTAATCAGTCCCACCACCCGTCTGATGTTGGCCGGTTGGCATACCCAGGCCCTGAGGTTTGTGAGTCACCGGCTATTTTTGTTTCGGAGTTTCCGCAATTGGATATGGCCCAAAGGAGGGCAAACAGATGAGCAAGACAAAAAACCGCTTTTCTGCATTGATCGCTGTATTTGTGATTCTTTCCGTTGTTCTGGCCGGTTGCGCCGCGCCGCCACCGCCGGCTGTGCCCAGCGCTGCTGCGCCAGCCGCCGAGATGAGCGAGATGGACAAGCTGATCGCCGCGGCCCAGGCCGAAGGCTCGCTGACCACCATCGCCCTGCCCCACGACTGGTGCAACTACGGCGAGTCGATTGAGACATTCAAGGC
The DNA here is from genome assembly GCA_023384455.1 of Caldilineaceae bacterium. Classification (GTDB taxonomy): domain Bacteria; phylum Chloroflexota; class Anaerolineae; order Caldilineales; family Caldilineaceae; genus JACQGT01. The sequence goes on from JAHDWH010000004.1 coordinate 33,220, forward strand.
CAAATATGGCATCGCCATCAATGAACTGGACCCCAACGCCGGTTCGGGGGATGAGATCGAGGCTGTCAAGGCCAATATGAACAACAAAGGCCCCCAGGCCCCGGATGTGCTGGATGTGGGTTTTGGCTTTGGCCCCCAACTGGTGGACGAGAAGCTCTCTATGGCCTACAAAGTCGCCACCTGGGACACCATCCCTGGGGACGCGAAGCACCCGGACGGTGCGTGGGTGGGTGATTACTACGGCGTGCTCTCCTTCCTGGTCAACACCGATGTTGTGACGAATGTGCCCCAGGACTGGGCCGATCTGCTCAAGCCCGAATACAAGGGCCAAATTGCCCTGGCCGGCGATCCCCGGGTCTCCAACCAGGCGATTATGGCAGTCTACGCCGCGGCCCTGGCCAACGGCGGCTCCCTGGACAATGTGCAGCCCGGTCTGGACTTCTTCGCTGAATTGAACGCCGCGGGCAATCTGATCCCGGTTATTTCAAAGGGCGCAACCCTGGCCAAGGGTGAGACCCCCATCGTCATTGCCTGGGACTACAACGCCCTCTCCTGGCAGCAGCAGTTTGAAGACAATCCCCGCACGGAAGTGGTCGTGCCCGCCAGCGGTATCATCGGCGGCGTCTACATCCAGGCCATCAGCGCCTATGCGCCCCAGCCCAATGCGGCCAAACTGTGGCAGGAATTTCTCTATTCCGACGAAGGCCAGCTCATCTGGCTGAAGGGCTTCTGCCACCCGATCCGCTACAACGATCTGGCCGCCCGCAACGTCATCCCCCAGGAGATCGCCGACGCCCTGCCCCCCGCGGACCTCTACGCCAAAGCCGTCTTCCCGAATCTGGACCAGCTCGCCGCGGCCAAAGAAGCCATCACCACCCAGTGGGATTCGGTGGTGGGTGCAGATGTGAAGGCTTCGGAGTAGGTGGGAAGGTTGAAGGTTGCAAGTCGAAAGTGGCAGGTGGTCCGTCGGGTGAGTTGATGAGAAACCTGTAGCGTGAGGGATGGGGGCGGTCTGCGGGCCGCTCCCATCCATAGTTTTTTCAGCAAGGCAATATAAAAATGCAAGAACAAACGAATTTGGTACAAGCCATTTCAGACATCGCTGCGGCTATGCCGATCACGCGAACGATACAACTTTATGAATTCGCGCGCTTTCTTGAGTCACATCCGTTGCCGATGGAAGAAACATTGGAGGAGATCGCAGCCGATGAAACGCTCTGGGAATCACAATTTGCTGCGACCGAAGACGACAAACTGGCTGAGTTGATTGCAGCGGTAGAGGCTGAAATCAGCGAAGGCAAAACTTTCCCAATGTTTGATATGCAAGGCGAGTTCAACGAGTACAAATGAAGTCGCAAACGACAGTTGAAATCTGCGAAAATCAATCCTTTCTGCGTCATCTGCGTTCCATCTTTCATCCCCATCACCGCGCAAGGACTCGCCTGTGACAGCGACCCCAATACGCCGTCAACAATTCTCCTGGGCCTGGCTGGGGCTGGTCCCCTTCTTTCTTTTCGCCCTGGCCTTTTTGATCCTGCCCGCGGCCTCTCTCGTCTCTGGCAGCTTCCAGGACGGCCAGGGCAACTTCACCATCAAAAACTTTTTGGACCTGGCCCAGCCCAATATCCTCAGCGCCTACCGGCTCAGCATCAGCATCAGCGCGGTGACAGCCATTGGCGGCGCGATCCTCGGCTTTCTGTTGGCCTACGCCACAATTCTGGGCGGTCTACCCCGCTGGATGCGGGTCTTTCTGGCGACTTTCTCCGGCGTGGCCTCCAACTTCGCGGGCTTGCCCCTGGCCTTCGCCTTCATCGCCACATTGGGGCGCACGGGTCTGGTCACAGTTCTGCTCAAGGAACTTCTGGGCATCGATTTATACGATATGGGCTTCAGCCTCTACAGCTTCACCGGCCTGAGCCTGACGTATATCTATTTTCAGTTTCCCCTGATGGTGCTGGTTATCTCCCCCTCCATCGACGGTCTGCGCAAGGAGTGGCGGGAAGCCGCCGAGAATCTGGGCGCGTCCAATTGGGAATACTGGCGCTATGTGGCCTTCCCTGTGTTGCTGCCATCGATTTTGGGAGCGTCGATTCTGCTCTTTGGCAACGCCTTCGGGGCCTACGCCACAGCCTTTGGGCTGACCGGCGGGCTGCTCAATCTGGTGACAATTGTCATCGGCGCGCAGATTCGGGGGGATGTGCTGCACAATCCGGGGCTGGGCTATGCCATGGCGATTGGAATGATAGTAATTATGGCAATCAGTCTGAGCGGCTATTCCTGGCTGCAACGGCGCTCGGAAAGGTGGCTGCGGTGAAAAAGCGCGCTTCGTTCTGGGCCTGGCTCTGGATTGGGCTGGGTACACTCTATTTTATACTGCCCCTCTACGCCACCTTCGACTTCTCCCTGCGCGCCAAACGGGATGTGTTGAGTCTGCGCGCCTACGAGCGGGTGTTGGAAGACCCCCGTTTTCTGGCGACCTTTGGCTTCTCGGCCCAGGTGGCGGTGGTGACAATTGTGATGAGTATGCTGCTGATTGTGCCCACCTCCTATTGGGTCCATCTGCGCTTTCCCAAAATGCGCCCAATTGTCGAATTTATCACCCTTCTGCCCTTCGTCGTCCCGGCGATTATTCTGGTCTTCGGTCTCATCCGCATCTACAGCCGCCCGCCCTTTTTGCTCACCGGCTCGGTCTTTGCCACCAATTTTCTGCTGGTCTCCGGCTATGTGGTGCTCTCCTTCCCCTATATGTACCGCTCGGTGGACGCAGGGATGCGGGCCATCGATGTGCGCACATTGACCGAAGCGGCCCAAAGCCTGGGCGCAGGCTGGCCTACAATTTTGTTCCGGGTCATCTTTCCCAATCTGCGCACAGCTCTGCTCAGTGGCGCGTTTTTAACCTTTGCGATTGTGATGGGCGAATTTACCCTGGCCGTCTTCCTGGCCCGCCCAGCCTTTGGGCCGTATATGGCCCTCATCGGCCAGGACAAAGCCTACGAACCCTCCGCCCTGGCCATCCTCAGCTTCGCGATGACCTGGGCCGCAATTGGGATCATCCAGCGCATTGGCCGGGCCTCGCCGGGGCAGGCACAGATGGGTGGGACGCACTAGTTGCCGTGATGACTCTCTAAACAAAAACAAGTGGTGGTAGGCATGAATGAATACGAATTTGTTGTACCGTCGGTAGCCTTGCAAAAGTACGGGATGCATCTTACCGCACAACAAGAAGAATTTAGCATTGCTTATGTACACTCATTGGCATCATCAATGGGATATGGAGTCGAAGAAATTCGTAGGGATGTGGATAGCGTTGATTTAACAATTCGTCAGTATGGAACGCAGAATGGTTCGACTGTAGACTACCCTATGATCGATAGTCTACGCGTACAAATGAAATGCAGCTACTACTCTGAACCGAAAGACAATACTCTTGATTTTCAGTTAAAGCGCAAGAACTACAACGATCTAAGCCAAAACACAGTATTTCCCAGAATTTTGGTAGTTCTTCATATTCCAAGAGATGTAAATACTTGGTTGACCCACGCCGACGATCATATGATTTTGAGACATAATGCCTATTGGATTTCTCTTTACGGGGAGCCGCCAATTCAAGCAGGTAGTAAGGTCGTAAAGATTCCGCTTTCGCAGCGACTTACTGCTGCAGAATTGCACAGATTAATGAACATCCTGGCCCAGGGGGGACGACCATGAGAGTTGATATCCTGGAACATGAAATCATTGATACAATTGATCCGGGTTTGATCACCCGGTATCTCATATCTCATAATTGGACTAAATTGCCAGATTCTCCTGAGGGATTAGAGATTTGGGACAAGGAGTCGGCTGATCACCGACACTTCCGAGTTTGGATTCCCCAAAGCCGCAGGTTTGCGGATTTTGATACAAGTATACTTCGCGTCGTCAAGACATTAGCACAAGCAGAGGATCGATCCCAATTACAGATAATCGAGGATTTTGAAACCGTTGGCACAGGTGACATTATTCGCGTCAAAACGGAGGATGACTTTCAACGACATAACGGGACGCTTCCGCTTTTCAACGGTATTGAGCTAATGCATCAAGCCCGCGATATGACAATCGCAGCAGCTCTTTCCACTATTGAGCGACGCGAGGTTTATTCTAATCGTCGTCCCAATCAGGTAGTTGATTACATCAAAAGTGTGCGAATGGGGCAATCCGAACGTGGAAGCTATGTCGTGAAGTTGATCTCGCCTATTGACTCAGCACAATATCAACAGCTTGGTTTGGAAGGGATCGGGCCATCAGAAGCACCACCATTCGAGAGACAGGTTGTAATCAATCTTGAGCGTAGTTTGAACGCTCTTTCGTCGGTTGCTAACGATGCATATAAAAGAGGACGGTTTTTCTTTCGGGCATTTCAGGAGGTTGTAGATGAAGGGATCAGTGCTAACTTATGCGAAGCCATCGCTCCACTTAGAGACCCCAATGAATACTTTCATCCTGTGGAAGTAAACATAAGTTGGTCATACATTATACAATCACCTTACACAACGACAAGTTCTGTGGTCTTTCCTGTACAAGTAATGCCCCTTATTGCCGAGGCCGCTCGAGAATTTCGCCAGAAAAACCCTGAAGATATTTTTCTTCGGGGATATGTAACAGGTCTCCGGCGGCGTAAGAAGGGTGATCCCAATTCCGTGACATTGGCGGGCAATGTAGACGATCGCCTTAGAAGTGTGAAAATCACCTTAAGCGAAGAGGCATATGAATTGGCGATTAAGGCACACGAAAATGATTCTGAGGTTTCTGTAATGGGTACGCTTCTCCGACAGGGAACTTTTCTAGCCTTGGAAAATCCCACAAATTTCCACATTCGTGACAACGACTAGGGAGATGATCTCGTAGTCCCAGATAACACATTTCATAGCAGGTATCCATGTCTCTCCTCGAACTCAAAAACATCGCCAAATCTTATCAAAACGCCGTCGCCGTCCGGGACTTCAGCCTGGACGTGGACGAAGGGGAGTTTGTCTCCTTTCTCGGACCCAGTGGCTGTGGTAAGACGACGACCCTGCGGATGATCGCGGGCTTCGAGCGGTCCGACGGCGGCACGATTCGGCTGGAAGGCAAGGACATCACCGAGACGCCGCCCAATCAGCGCAATGTGGGGATGGTCTTCCAGTCCTACGCCCTCTTCCCCAATATGAATGTGGCTCAAAATATCGGCTTTGGGCTGAAACTGGCCCGCCGCCCCCAGAGCGAGATCACCCGGCGGGTGGCGGAGATGCTGGAGATGATCCATATGGAGGGCTACGGCAACCGCTACCCCTACCAGATGTCCGGCGGTCAACAGCAGCGGGTAGCCCTGGCCCGGGCCATCGCCATCCAGCCCCAAGTGTTGCTCCTGGACGAACCTCTCTCCGCGCTGGATGCCAAAATCCGCGTGGAACTGCGGGAGGAGATTCGCCGTATCCAACACGACCTGAATCTGACGACGATTTACGTGACCCACGACCAGGAGGAGGCGCTCTCCCTCTCGGACCGGGTGGTGGTGATGAGCGCGGGGGAAGTGGAGCAGATCGGCCCGCCCTTTGAAATTTACAACTACCCCAAGACCGCCTTCACCGCCTCTTTTATCGGCCACCTGAACCACTTGACCGTCGATGTGCTGGACAGCGCAACCGGTCGTTTTGCCTGGCAGGGCACAGAAATACGGGTGGAAGAGACCCAGCCCGTTACAGGCAAGCAGGCCCAGCTCGCCATCCGCCCGGAAGAGATGCGGCTGGGCGGCAACGGCGACAACCGGCTGCCCGGCACAGTGGCGGCCATCTCCTTCCTCGGCTCGATTGTGCGGGTGAAGGTGGATGTGGGTGGAACGATTCTGGCCGTGGATCTGTTCAGCACACGCAGCCTGACTCTGCCCAAGGGGGGAGATGCGGTAGAAATCACATTCTCCTCCCAGGCTTGTTGGGTGGCGGAATAGAAGCTGTCATGAATTATCTTCGTTGCATCCAAAATAGCGCCTATATTCAATTCGGCGATGAACCCGTACGCGACCAGCCTTTGGCCAGTCTGACAGTCGGCTATATCTACAAAACTTTGCCGCCGACACCGGACGAGCAACGGTTGGGCGAAGTGCGTATAATCGACAACGAGGGCGAAGATTATCTCTATCCGGTAGATTATTTTGAGAGCGTTCCGTTCGATGGGGGCAGTGAGGCCACTGCGACGACGACAGTGCATCTCGACCCGGTGACAAAAGGGATATTGCGGGCCGAGGCGATTGCGGCCAAGACATCTGTCAGTGCGCTGTTGCGCGCGTGGATTGACGAACGTTTGGATCTGCCAGTCACACAGTAGATCGATCAACAACTACGAACGGTTGCATGACACCTGTGGCCGAACTTGCGAACCCCCACGACAAATTCTTCAAAGAAGCGCTGACCCAACCGGAAGCAGCCCGCGTCTTTCTGCGCGATTTCCTGCCCCCCGCCGTGGCCGAAGAGCTTGACCTGGCCCATCTGGACTTGCTGAAAGACTCCTTCATAGACGATAGCCTCCAGGAACACTTCGCCGATCTGGTCTTCGAGGTCACACTGCGCGAGCAGAGTCCTCTCCGGAAGGAGACTCTCTTTGTCTGTGTCATCTTCGAGCACAAAAGCTATGTGGACCCACTGACTGCGCTGCAACTGTTGCGCTATATGACGCAAGCCTGGGACTATAGCCTGCGCCAGCGAGGACGGCTGCTGCCCGTGCTCCCGGTGGTCATCTATCACGGGGTGAACCGCTGGAGTGTTGCCGCAAACTTTCAGGCCCTCTTTTCCCTGCCGGACGCGCTGCGCCCATACGTGCCCGAATTCCGCTATCTCCTGACCGATCTGTCAGTCTATAGCGACGAGGAGTTGAAGCGCACCGCGCAGTTGGGCGTTGGGCTGTTGACGTTAAAATACATCTTCCGTCCGAGCCTGCGCGCCCGTCTGCCCGAAGTGCTGGCGCTGTGGTATACTATCCAGGAGCAGGAGCGCGCGCTGGGCTATTTAGAGGCGATCATTCGCTATGTCACCTCTGCGAGTCAGTATGTGAGTGCGGAAGATGTAAGAGCGGCCATTGAAACGGCTGCATCGGAAGGAGATCCGTTGATGGGTACTATCGCGCAGGAATGGTTACAGCAGGGCTTACAGCAGGGCTTACAGCAGGGCTTGCGAGAGGGTGAAGAACGCGGCCTGCGACAGGGCCTGCTCTCTGGAATTCGGCTGGCCCTGAAGCTAAAGTTTGGCCTGGCGGGGGCCGCGCTGATGCCGGAGATATCCCGTATCGAAGATATACCTTTGTTGCAGACAGTCGGAGATGGGATCGAATTGGCCGACACCCCGGAAGATCTGCGCCGACTCTATCAGCAACCCAACGGCTGACCACAACTTCAAAATAACCACCCACGGATACTCTCCCTATGTACGATCTCATCAAAGAACTGACTGAAATGAGCGGCCCGGTAGGACAGGAAGGGCCGGTGCTGGACCGGATGGAGGCGCTCTGGCGGGAGGCCGGGGCACGGGTGGAGCGCACCCGTATCGGCAATGTGCTGGGCCGGGTGGGTGAGAACGGGCCAAAGCTGCTGCTGGCCGCCCACGCCGACGAACTCTGCTATCTGGTGCGGGCCATCGATCCCCGGGGCTTCCTCTGGCTGGCTAACGGTCAAGCCTGGCAGCGCACTACCAGTCTGAGCAACGGTTTTACGATTGGTCAACGGGTGCGGGTACTGGCCCGCTCCGGCGAAATTCCCGGCGTTATCGGCAGCGTCACCGGCCACGTGGCAACTCTGGCCTTGCCGGAACCTCGAGAACTGAACTGGTACGACTTCTGGGTGGACACGGGTCTTTCGGCCAGGGAACTGCGGGAGGCAGGTGTCACCCCTGGCACCCGAGTCATCTGGGACGCTAAGACCGAGCGCTTTGGCCCTCATGTGGTCGGCAAAGCCCTGGACGACCGGGCCTGTCTCGCCATTATCACTGAAGTCATCCGCCGGGTTTCTGCCGAAGAAATGAAGTGGCAACTGACTCTGGCCTGTACTGTTCAGGAAGAGATCGGACTGGTGGGTGCCTACGCCGCGGGCAACCGGGAGGCGTTCGACGCCGCCATTGTCGTGGAAATCGGGCTGGCCGGCGACATCCCCGGCGTGGGCGAATCGATGATGCCTGTCCATTTGGGAGCCGGGCCAATCCTCGTGCATAAAGACGCCCAGGTCCACTACGACTATGCGCTGACCGCCTCTTTAGAACAGACTGCGGCGGAGAACTACATCCCCATCCAGCACGCGGTCTTTGGCTCTTTTGGCAGCGATGGCGGCGCGCTGATGAAGTCGGATATCCCCTCGGCGCTGGTCGCCTTCCCCGCCCGCTACACCCACACCCCCTTCGAGACGGCCCATCTGGGCGATATGGAAGATCTGGTGCGCTGGCTCTGTGCGTTTGTGAGAAACGATTCTCAGAAACGGTGAGCAAGAGAATTACCACCTCATCTCAATTTGAGATACAATTGTATGCACATTATCTCCCGCAAGCGACTTCGAGAATTCTGGGAAGACAATCCCGACAGCACAACTTCATTGCAGCGTTGGTATAAAATCGTCAGCCGCAGCAATTTTGATAATTTTCAGGCGATACGGCATACGTTTCCGTCGGCTGATCTTGTGGGGGAACTGGTGGTTTTCAATATCGGCGGAAATAAATACCGTCTCATCGCATCAGTTCACTTCAACCGCCAGAAGCTGTATGTACGGCATGTTTTGACTCATTCAGCATATGACCGAGGAGAATGGAAACAATGAATGTCGCGTTCGATACACTTTTGCCGCACTGGACAGCCATCGAACCTGTTCTCTCGATACGCAATGAGCCGGAATACGATCGTGCACTTACCCGGCTTGACCAACTGCTCGACGAAGTGGGTAATGACGAACGACATCCTCTCTACAATCTAATGGATACATTAGGCTCACTTGTCCACAGTTACGAAGAAGAATTTGTCACCCTTCCTGAGAGTTCTGGGATTGATGCCCTGCGCTTTTTGATAGAAGAACACGGGTTGAGCCAATCGGGTCTGCCTGAAATTGGCTCTCAAGGCGTTGTATCGGAAATTCTGGGTGGGAAACGGGAACTGAATGTGCGCCAGATTCGCGGACTAGCGGCGCGCTTTGGCGTCTCACCTGCCGTCTTCTTCTGATAAAAGGAGGGTGTCCAAATGTCTCAAACCGTCGTGCTCGAACTACCCGATGAGATCCTTGTAAGTTATCAGAAAGGGGCGACTGCCGCGCGCAAACCATTGGAAGAATTTCTGGTGGACAGGCTCAATGAGGCGGTTTCTGTGTACGTTGCGGATACCAGAACGGATACTCAAACAGAATCGCCGGCGCTGCCCCGTTCTGAAGCCAAACTATTGCAGCAGATCAACTTAGGATTCAGCGAAACAGAATGGGCAGAATACCGCGGGTTGATCGCCAAACGTCGGGCTGGCACTCTGCTGCCCGACGAACAACATACCCTGACCCAAATTGCGGAAAGACACGAACAGGCAAATGCGCGACGAATGTATGCCCTCGTCAAATTGGCACAGCTTCGCCAGATAGAGTTGGACATCTTGATGGACGAATTGGGCATCTATACGCCTGGCTATGAGTGAATGGATTTCGCCCGGCCAAAAGCGTCAGGTTGCTGAACGCGCACGTTTTGTCTGCGAATACTGCCTGAGCCAACTTCGCTATTCACCGGACCCGTTCTCCGTCGATCACATCATTCCTGTTGCCCGGCAAGGCTCAAATGATGTGGACAATCTGGCGCTGGCTTGCCAGGGATGCAAATGCCCATCTACTCCATCCGCTCTCTCTCCAAAAGCTACCCCGGCCAGAGCCGCGCCGCCAACGACGACATCAGTTTCGACGTGCAGTCCGGCGAAATTTTCGGGCTGCTGGGGGACAACGGCGCGGGCAAGAGCACCCTCGTCAAGCAGATGGCGAATCTGCTGCGCCCCACCGCCGGGACGATTACCCTCTTTGACAGACCCATCGACGCAGACCCGATGCACGTACCCCTGCACGTGGGCTATATGCCCCAGGACGGCCGCGCCCTCAACAGCCTGACCGTCGGCGACGCGCTCTACTTCACTGCCCATCTGCGGGGACGTAGTAGGCGCGACGCCCAGGCCGAGCGGGAACGATTGATCGACCTGTGGGAATTGGGCGAGATACACAACAAACCCACCAGCCGCCTTTCCGGCGGACAGAAGCGGCTGCTGCAATTGGCTGTGGCCATGGCCGGTCAGCCGCTTGTGCTGATTCTGGACGAACCCACCAACGAATTGGCCCCCCAGCGCCGCCGCCACGTCTGGGAATCCCTGCGCGCCGAGAACCGGGAGCGGGGCACGACAATCATTTTCATCACCCACGACGCGCTGGAGGCCGAGAAGATCATCCAGCGGGTGGGCATTCTGGGCGGCGGGCGGCTGCTGGCGTTGGGCACACCCCAGGCGCTGAAAGCACAGATCGACCGCCAGTTGCGCCTGGAAATCTTCTTCCCGCCCGAAGAACCACCGGCCATTCTTTCCCATCTGCCCTCTGTGGAACTCACACCGGGACGCCATCTTCTCTATCTGGAACGGGAGCAGGTCGATGGTATCCTTGCCAGTCTGAACGGCGTAGACGACTTCCGGCTCTATTCTGCCACCCTGGAAGACCTCTATCTCTCCTATGCAGGATAGTTCTTCGTGCGACGAGTTGCGCCACGGGGGATGAAAAGTGGGACGCAGCGTCCAGAGGGCACCCGGCAGAAACCGCAAATAAACGCAGATTAAATCCCTTCGACCCTTCGACAAGCTCAGGACAGCGCCGTGCAAATCCGTTTTTTCCGTGTCCATCCGTGTTCTATTTTTCAGGGCAGTTCCCCATACGACTTCGTTGCGCCACGGGGAATGAAAATGTAGGTCGGACTGTTAGTCCGACGGGCCTGCACCGTCGCTGGTCGGACTAACAGTCCGACGTACAAATGGCTATTTTCAGGGCAGCCGTGCCGTGCCGCGGAATTCACTAATCCCAGCGGTATTTCCGAGTTCGCCCGGTTAACGGCTATACTCAGTACCATCTGGCATCCTTTCCAAAGCAAAGACCTTTTGTGTCCCAGCAACCCGTTCGACCCGAACCCAAACCCACCCGCAACTTTTTTTGGCCCGGTTTTGCCATTGGCTTTGCCCTGCTGGCCCTGACCAGTTGCGGCAGTCTGGCTCTGATGGTTGGGCTGAATCCCGGCACACTGGCCGACCTTCAGTCCACTGGCCCGATGTGGACACCGCCGCCCCCGCCCACGCCCCTGCCCGCAGATATGACCGCGCCGGCCAGCCTTCCCCCCGCGGATGCCAGCCAGCCGGGCCGCTTGCAACCGGGCAGCCCGGCCCGCAACGTCGCCAGCAGCCGGGTCAACATCCGGCGCACGCCGGGCTATCTGGGCAAAGGCGACGACGACATTCTGGCCCAAATGGAGCCGGGCGCAAGCGTCGCCATTCTGGAATGGCCCCAGGCCGCGGACCAGTTGACCTGGTGGCACATCCGCGCCAACACACCTACCGGCCCAATCGAAGGCTGGGTAGCAGAATCCACCGCCAGCGGCGTCCAAATTCTGGCTGGGGAGTAGGGATTGGGGACTGGAGATTGGGGACTGGGGATCGGACAGTTCCCAGTCCCCAGTCCCTAATCCCCAGTCCCCAGCCTCCAACCCCCACCTATGACAACCTTCACACCTCGACCTGCCCAGGAACGCATACTCGAATATACGGGCGGTCGCCTGGGCATCAGCGCGGTGCCGGGGAGCGGGAAGACGTTTACTCTCAGCCTGCTGGCCGCCCAGTTGATCGAACGGCTGGCCGGGTCTGGGTCGATGGACAACCGGGAGGTGCTGGTCGTCACCTTCACCAACAGCGCCGTCGAGAACTTTCGCCTGCGCATCAATCAGTTCGTCACCCAGCAGGGACTCCTGCCCGGCGTGGGCTACCGGGTGCGCACTCTCCACGGCCTGGCCCACGACATTGTGCGGGAACGGCCCGGTCTGGTCGGCCTCTCGGAGGATTTCGGGATTGTGGACGAGCGCACGGGGCTGGAGATCAAACGGGAAGCGGTCATCAACTATCTGACCCAGCACCCGGACGTTTTCGCCCCTTTTATCAAACCCGAATTTTTCGACCGCTTCCGCAGCATTGAAAAGTATGTGCTGGACGACGCCCTGGAGATCGCCAACGCGGTTATCCGCATCGCCAAGAACCAGCGCACGGACGCGGCCCGGCTTCGCAACGCCCGCAGCCGCCAGAGCGGAAGCTGGCCCCTCCTCGACTTCGGCCTGCAAATCTTCTCCGACTACCAGCGCAGCCTGAACCTGCGCGGGGCCATCGACTTCGACGATCTGATTGTGCTGGCGTTGCAGGCGATGGAGGCGGACCCCGGCTTTCTGGCCCGGATGCAGGCGCGCTGGCCCTATGTGCTGGAAGACGAAGCCCAGGACAGCAGTCTGTTGCAAGAGCAGATGCTCGGCCTGCTCACGGCTGTCCACGGCAATTGGGTACGGGTGGGGGACCCCAACCAGGCCATCAACACGACTTTTACCAGCGCCGACCCCCGCTTTTTGCGCAATTTTGTGGCGCGACCCGATGTAACCGCCCGCCCTCTGCCCAACTCCGGGCGCAGCGCCCAGCCGATCATCGACCTGGCGAATGCCCTCGCCAGTTGGAGCCGCACCTCCCATCCGGTGCTGCCCAAATCCGACGCCCTCTCCGCGCCCGCCATCCAGCCCACGGACCCGGACGATCCCCAGCCCAACCCAGCGCCCGGCACGCCGCCGGTCTACATCTACGACCGGGCGCTCACGCCGGATGAAGAGATCGATGTGATCGTCAAGAGCGTGCGGGTCTGGCTGGGCAAGAACCCGGAGCAGACGGTGGCTGTGCTGGCCCCGGACAACTGGCGGGGTTTCAATCTAATTCAGGCGCTGGAAAAGGAGAATGTCCCCTTCGACGATTCCCTCCTGCGCACCAACAACAGCGTGCGGGTGGCGGCCAACGCCCTGGCCCGGATTCTGCTCTACATCAGCGAACCCCACACCCCGGCCCATCTGCCCCGGCTCTGGCTGGAAAGCTGGTGGCCCCGGCGGGGTCTGCCCGCCAGCGGGGAGAAACCGGTGGCGTCGATTGCCAGCGAGGACGAACTGCCCGAAGCTGTGCGCACCTTTGCCCGGGCCCTGGGCAAAGCCAACCAGCCGGAGCGGGTCTTCTTTCCCGCGGCCGGCGACGACTGGCTGGACGACATCGGCTGGCTGCACGACCACCCCGGCTTCTCCGCGGTGGCCGAGACCTTCCGGGCCGATCTGCGCCGCTGGACCAGCGCCACTGTCCTGCCCATCGACGAACTGGTGTTGACTCTGGGCAACGACATCTTCACCGAACCCAGCGACCTGGCCTTTGCCCACAGCGTCGCCATCCTCCTGGCCCGCCGGGTGCGGGAGCAGCCCCATCTGCGCCTGCCCGACTTGGCGAAGGAGTTGGAAGACATTGCCCAGAACCGGCGGCGGATTGTGGGGATGAGCGACGACAGTCTTGGCTACGAACCCACGCCGGGCAAAGTGACCGTCGCCACAATGCACGGGGCCAAAGGGCTGGAATGGGACCGGGTCTATCTGGCCTCGGTCAACAGCTACAGCTATCCCAGCGGCAGCGACGACGAGGACTATCGGGGCGAGCGCTGGTTTGTGCGGGACAATCTGAACCTGACCGCCGAGGTCATCGCCCAGACCGAGCAGTTGCATATGGGCACGCTGGACGAATACAGCCCCGGCGCGGCCACCCGTCAGGCTCGCATCGACATCGCAGCCGAGCGCCTGCGCCTGCTCTACGTGGGCATCACCCGGGCCCGCCGGGAGCTGATCGTCCTCTACAACACCGGGCGTAACCCGGAGAACCGCCCGCTTACGCCCGCGCTGGGCTTTCAGGCGTTGCTGCATCTTTCCAGAAGGGGGGACTAGGGACTGGGGACTGGGGATCGGAGACCGGGAAGAAGCTTTGCCCCAGTCCCCAGTCCCCAATCCCCAATCCCTGCGCCATGCGCATCCTTCACCTCTACAAAGACTACTTCCCCGTCCTGGGGGGGATCGAAAATCATATCAAATGGCTGGCCGAGGGGATGGCGGGCCGGGGGCACGACGTCTCTGTGCTGGTGACGAACACTGGGCGCGGCGATGTGTCGGAGACTGTCGCGGGCGTGTCAGTCGTCAAAGTCAGCCGCCACTTTAACATTTCTTCCGCCCCGATTGGGCTGGGGATGGCAGGCCAGTTGCGCCGGATGGCACGAGAGGCGGATGTCGTCCATCTCCACGCGCCCTACCCGCCGGGAGAACTGGCCCAATTGCTGGTGAGCGCGGGCCAGCGCACAGTCATCACCTGGCACAGCGATATTGTGAAACAGGCCGGACTGCTGCGCTTCTATGCGCCCTTTCTGCGCGCCGCGCTGAAAAGGGCGGACAAAATCCTCGTCGCCAGCCCGCCGTATGTGCAGAGTTCGGCTTTTTTGCGCCCCATTTATGAACGCACGCCAGGGAAAATAGCGGTTGTCCCCTTTGGGATCGACTTGTCGCGCTTTGCGAAAGAACCCCCACCCCGACCCTCCCCCGCCGCAGGGGAGGGAGAAGAACCCTCACCCCGACCCTCCCCCGCCGCAGGGGAGGGAGAAGCTTCGGTGGAAGCCCAAGCCGCGGCTCTGCGCGCCGGCTACGGGCCGGGACCGCTGGTGCTTTTTGTGGGGCGGATGCGCTATTACAAAGGGCTGCACGTACTGGTGCAGGCGATGGCGCAAGTGGAAAATGTCCGCTGTCTGGTCGTCGGCGTCGGCCCGCTGGAAGGGGAGATTCGGGCGCAGGTGGCCGGGCTGGGATTGGAGGAGCGGGTACTCTTTGCCGGGGAAGTGGACGACGCCGATCTGCCCGCCTATTACCGGGCCGCGGATATTTTCTGCCTGCCCTCCGTCCACCGCAGCGAAGCTCTGGGCATTGTCCTCCTGGAAGCGATGGCGAGCGGTCTGCCGCTGATCTCCACGGAACTGGGCACGGGCACGTCCTGGGTAAACCAGCACGAAGTCACCGGGCTGGTAGTGCCGCCGGGAAACGCGGACGCCCTGGCCGAGGCCATCGAGCGGCTGGCCCGCAATGACGACGAGCGGCGGGCTTTCGGTCAGGCCGCGCTACGCCGGGCCCGGGAAGAATTTGGGTTGGAGCAAATGTTGGATCAGACGGAGGCGGTCTATCGGGGGGTTTTGGATGGGTAGAACGAGGATCAGTGATGGAGCGGCAGGAGAATAGAAAACCCGGCTTGCTCGAAGTGATGATCGGAGGTAAACGCCTGGGCAATCTGATGATCTGCCATACAGGCAAAGCTGATGCAATCTGTCAATCCCCAATCTTTGTCCGGGCGATTGCGGTATAGCACCCACCCTGCCGCGTGAAGCTCATCAGCAAAGGGGAGCGTTTCCAGAAGCGGCAACCGCCGAAGCCCATCAAGAAATGCGACCGTTCGACTGCGGACACCTGGCGCGGATAAGGCATCTGCGACTTCCAATAACACAAACTCTGTGGTCAGAAGGCGCGTGTTCTGTGCGCGAAGGGTTTGCATGACTTGCATAGCCCGTTCGTGCAGATCGTCGCTATGGTTGAGCAGCGCGATCCAAGCGGCTGTGTCCACAAAGACGGTCGCCATTGCCTACCCGCGCTTCGGTTTGTGGTAGAGATAGTGGTCGTGCTGGTGGGCGAGATCGGCAACCCCTGTCTCGACAGCATTTTGCTGCACCAATCCCATCAACACAGCCCAATCGTCTGTGTTCTGCTCAACACCCCAGTCCTCTGTTTCTTCGAGAAATGTGATGATGACAGCCTGCCCCTCTCGTCCCGGCACGGACTGATCGGGACGGATGATCCCTTTTTCAAAGCGTCCACGGATGGAAAGCATTCGGGTGTACCTCCTGTGGTCAGTATACCACATCTATTACAGATGATCTGCGCCGCGCTCAGCCAGTGGCGTTGCAGAGCCATTTCGTGCTGGCGCGTAACTACTCAAGCCAGAAGGCCCATTCCGGGAATCGACCAGACCAATGCGGGAGTTCCGAACAGCTTCTGGTCGATTCCCGGAATGAAGTCAAGCACTTACCGTAACTGTATGTGATGCACAGATGCTGTACCCGGCGCACAGATGCCGTATCACGCGTACAGCCTCTGTACGCCATGCGTAGACGCTGTGGATCACACACAGATGCCATACCTCGTACACAGCTTCTGTACGCGACGCACAGAAGCTGTACCCGCTCCACACAAGCTGTAGGTGGGTTCTTCCGACCCACGTCGTAACTACCCAGGCCAGGAGACCCATTCGGGGAATCGACCAGACCAATGCGGGGAATTCCAGATAGCTCCCGGTCGATTCCCCGAATGAGGTTGAGCAGTTACGCCGACGCACTGCCATTTCGCGGTGTTGCAGAGCCATTTCGCGCTGACGCATTGTCATTCGGGTAGTGACGCACTGTCGTTCGGGAGCGTTACACTGCCGTTCGGGAGTGATGCAGAGTCATTTCGTCGCCGCGCGCTCCTCTTATCGCTGCACTGCGGGCAAGAAGAGTTGATTAATCTGCACCACCACATCCACGGGCGTTGTGCGCCAGGCCGTGCCGTCACCTAGTTCATCGGAACTGTTCCTTCCCCAGCATTTGGCCCCCCCCGTCGTAGTAAGAGCGCAGGTATGCGCATCGCCACTGGTGATGGCGACTGCACCGCTTCCTAACCCTACTACATCGACCGGGGTATTGGTGTCGGTTGTCGTGCCGTCACCTACCTGCCCGAAGTGGTTCCATCCCCAACATTTAACTCCGCCTGTCACGGTCAAGGTACAGGTGTGAGAGCCGTTATTGCCGCCGCCAGCAACGATGGCGGTCATACCGCTGCCCATCCCCACTACATCTACCGGAGTACTCTTGTCCACCAGCATACCGTCGCCCAATTGACCATTGTCGTTTCGTCCCCAGCACTTGGTCCCACCCGCCGTGGTCAGAGCACAAGTGTGAGATCTACCAGCAGCAATGGCAATTGCCCCACTACCTAACCCCATAACATCCACCGGGGTACTCTTATCCACCAGCGTGCTGTCGCCTAGTTGGCCGTAGTCGTTGCGTCCCCAACACTTGACGCCACCTCCTATAATCAGAACGCATGTGTGAGAACCACCAGCGGCAATAGCAGACACACCACTGTCCAACCCCACTACATCCACCGGCGTACTCTTATCCACCAGCGTTCCATCGCCCAGTTGGCCGTAGTCGTTGCGCCCCCAGCATTTACCTCCGCCTACCGTACTCAGAGCGCAAGTGTGGGAATCGCTAGCGGAGATGGCGGCTATATCGCTGCTCAATCCCACCACACCCACCGGAGTGGCCACAAAATATCCCGCCGTGTCATTACCCACTTGACCTGATGTGTTGATTCCCCAGCACTTAACCCCGCCCGCCGTACTCAGGGCGCAGGTATGGGAGTTGCCACCGACGATGGCAGCCACACCGCTACCTAACCCTACCACATCCACCGGGGTATTCTTATTGGCTCTCGTGCCATCACCCAGTTGACCAGCCCAGTTGGCTCCCCAACATTGGACCCCACCCATCATACTCAGGGCGCAAGTATGAGCACCGCCACCGGCGATGGCGGCCACGCCGCTTCCCAGCCCAGCCACATCCGTTGGGGTACTCTTGTTCCCTCCTGTGCCATCACCCAGTTGGCCGTATCTGTTGCTCCCCCAACACTTAACACCGCTCGTCATAGTCAGGGCACAGGTGTGAAATCCGCCAGCGATAATAATGGTCACGTCGTCCAACCCATTTACATCTACTGGGGTGATCTTGTTCGCTGTTGTGCCATCTCCCAATTGGCCACCTCTATTGTTTCCCCAACACTTACTCCCACCCGTCGTACTCAGGGCGCAAGTATGGGAGTAACCAGCAGTAATGGCGGTTATACCACTTCCCAAACCTATCACGTCTACCGGGCTCGACTTTAGCGTTGTCGTACCGTCACCTAATTGCCCGGAACTATTGTATCCCCAGCACTTGACTCCGCCCGCTGTACTCAGAGCGCAGGTGTGGGCACTTTCCCAATCTCCCTTACCAACAGCAATGGCGGCCACGCCGCTGCCTAACCCTACCACACCCACTGGGGTGGTTTCGGGTCCTCCCGTTGTGCCGATGCCCAGTTGGCCGGAACCATTGACCCCCCAACACTTGACCCCACCTGCTGTACTCAGGGCACAGGTGTATAAGTAGCCAGCAGCAATGGCAGTCACACTGCTATCCAGGTTCACTACGCTCACCGGACTACTCTTATCTACAATCGTGCCGTCGCCCAATTCACCAGCGAGGTTGTGTCCCCAGCACTTAACCCCACCCGCCGTGCTTAGGGCACAACTATGGGAGCCACTAAAACCGCCTCCAGTAGCGATGGCAGTCACACCACTGCCCAGCCCCACCACATCCACTGGGGTGAATTTGTCTATCGTTGTGTTGTCACCAAGCTGACCGTAGCCGTTGTTTCCCCAACACTTGACCCCGCCTGCTATAGTTAGGGCGCAGGTGTGAGCGTAGCCAGCGGCGATGGCGGCCACACCACTGCCCAACCCGACTACATCCACCGGGGTATTCTTGTCCGACGTGCTGCCGTCACCCAGTTGGCCGAAATCGTTTCTTCCCCAGCACTTGACCCCGCCCGCCGTTGTCAGCGCACAGGTGTGGTTGCCACCAGCTACCACCTGCACAATGCCGTCCAGAGGAACTAACGCCTGGGGCTGGGATTGGGCATTGTCAGGCAGAGCAACTTCACTGGCCTGGAGGGACGACAGCGACCAGACCAGCCAAAGAGCAAGTGCAGTCAACAGCCCCAACAGGGCTATGGCTGACCAAACGATTTGCGACTTCGAGCCCGTTGTACGTTGAGCGGAAGTGAGTGTCACAGAGCGCATAGAGTTCTCCCCTTCAAGAATAGGATTGGTACCGCTATGGAGGGCTTATGGCAGCGATGGAGAGAGGATGGAAGCCCGAGGAAATTACATTCTCATTGTAAATCCGCCCGTCAGGTGTGTCAAGTGCAGCGCGTGCAGAGGATGGGCAGGATCGCTGATTCCGGGAATCGCCCAGACGTTCTTGGCTTTGCAGGCTGGATGTGGGCGATTCAAACCGTTACCCAACCCCCAATGCAGACCTACTCTCCGAAGAGGATCAGCGCGCCATCCACGAAACCCCTATTTGCTGGCGATTCCTGGTATGCGCGAGTCCATTCTGGAAGGAATGCAGACCCCCATCGACGAATGCAGCGATGAGGTGGTGTGGTGAGCTGGCGCGTGGTCTTTGCCCAACAGGCCCAAAAGGATGCAAAAAAACTCTCCGCTTCCGGTCTCCAAGCCAAAGCCGAGGAGTTGCTGGAACTTCTCCGCCAGAATCCCTATCAGAACCCGCCACCCTATGAAAAGCTGGTTGGCGATCTGGCCGGGGCCTGTTCCCGCCGTATCAACATTCAGCATCGCCTCGTCTATCAAATTCTGGAAGAAGAAGAGACTGTGAAAGTGCTCCGTCTGTGGAGCCATTACGAATGATCCGTAGACCGCAGACAGCGGACCGCAGACCGCTTCTTGCACCTTATCAGGTGCGGTCTGCCGTCAGTGGTCGGCGGTCTACAGGCAGTGCGGGCACGCCCATTTCCCCTCCCTCGAATGCAGGCGCGTACCTTCACGCCTTTTGGGCACTTTCCCCTGGGGCGTTGAAAAGTTGCACCAAACAATTTCACTAACGCTAACGAGCAAAATCGTGCGTCTCCTGCATCACTCTTTCGCGCAGCCAGGTCTGGACAAGCATCTGATAAGGAATTCCGCGGCGTTCGGCGGCGTCCACGATAGCAGCGAAAAGATCGGTGCGCAGGCGCACGTCCAATGGCTTTGTTGTGAAATGGGTTCGCTTCACAACAAACGTCTCGTCAGCATCTTCCATTTCATCCATATACTCTGCCGTGTCGTGGGTGTCAACCCAGTCGGCCAGTTCTTCTTCCGTCCGAAATTCTGGTAGTTTGGGCATACTGATCTTCTATTCTCCGATACAACTATCGCTGTCGATACCTGCGTTTCTCAATAGGCGTCATATCTCGGGCTGTGACTACACGTATGCGATTACCAGCCTTCGGCGCAAAGACGACTACCAGAAAACGTCCCTCATCCGTTTGTCCGTAAGCCAGATACTTTCCTTCGCCGCCCCGCTTCAACCGGGGTCTATTGGTAATTACTTCTTCCGCTTCGTAGGGTTCAACGCCGTGATTTGCAATGTGCTCAACGTTATCGTCGTCCCACCAAAATTCATCTTCCGGCATAGACACCTCACCCTGTGCATTCGCATATCTGAAACAGATTATACCATAGGAATCTTTGCCCTGTGCTATAATGGCTTCTAAACCTCACAACGCGCGTACCTTCACTTCTTTTGGACACGACCCTATGCAGAAGTCAAAAATCCAGTCCTGGTGCGAACATATCATCGAAGCGGGCTGGCTGGCCGCGTTGATTGTGGCCCCCCTCTTTTTCAATGTCTTTTCCAGCCGGGTCTTTGAACCCGACAAAATCAGCCTCGTCCGCTCCATTTCGCTGGTGATGCTCCTGGCCTATCTGGTGCGTCTGGCTGATGGCGGCCCTTTCTGGCTGCCTGCCCAGTCGTCCGGCCCAGAAAGTACAGCCACAGAGACGGACAACCCGGCGCAAAAGCGGAGTGTGCTGGCGCGCTTTATCCACATCCCGTTGCTGCTTCCTCTGACCCTCCTCGTCCTGGCATACGCCATCAGCACGGCCCTGAGCGTGGCCCCGGCAGTCAGTTGGTGGGGGTCCTACCAGCGCTTGCAGGGCACCTACAGCTTCCTTAGCTACGTCATCATTGCTGTACTCACGGCAGCCCATCTGCGCCAACCGGAACAGCTACGCCGCCTGCAACATACAATTATCCTGACCAGCCTGCCCATTGCCGTCTACGGCATCATCCAGCACTACGCCATCGACCCCCTGCCCTGGGGCGGCGATGTGATCACCCGTGTCTCTGGCAACGCGGGCAACCCTATTTTTCTGGCCGCCCATCTGATCATCGCCCTTTTCCTGACACTGGAGCGCATCTTCAGCAGCTTTGCCTTTCTGCTCAGCCCGGAAAATGGGCGGGATGCAGACTCCCCGCCGGTCCACGACATCCCCAGCGCGCTGGTGGGCGGTTCCTATCTGTTCATTTTTATCGTCCAACTACTGGCGATTTATTGGACCCAGAGCCGCGGCCCCTGGCTGGGGCTGGCTGCGGGGCTGTACGTCTTTGTCCTTCTGCTGATTACCGGTCTGCGCCCCAGGGGATACCGGGCCTGGACCGCGGGCTGGGTTGGGCTGGGTGTGGCTGGCGCGGCATTCCTGCTATTGATCAACACAACCAATCTCTTTCCAGGGTTGGCGAGCGTGCCCAATTTGGGCCGCTTGACCACACTCCTGGCAATGGAGGGCAGCACAAACGAAGTCCGTCTGCTCATCTGGGGCGGCGTCTCGGAGATGATCACCCCCCACGACCCGCTGGTCTTTCCCGACGGCGAAGAGGATCGGGTCAATCTGATACGGCCTCTGGTCGGCTATGGCCCAGAGGCTATGTGGGTAGCTTTCAACAATTTCTACCCGCCCCGGCTGGCCCAGGTGGAGGCGCGCAACGCCAGCCCGGACCGTTCTCACAACGAAACCTGGGACAGCCTGGCCATCACCGGCGGCTTTGGCTTTCTGGCCTACGTAGCCGTCTTTGTCTCCCTCTTCTATTGGGCGTTGCGCTGGCTGGGACTAATCACCTCCCGCCGGGACCTCTACCTCTTTCTGGGCTTCTGGCTGGGCGGAGGTATCCTGCTCAGCGCCATCTTTATCATCTCCGACGGGAGTTGGCGTTTCTTTGGCGTGGCTCTGCCCACAGGCTTTATCATCGGGCTGATCTTCTACGTAACCCTGGCCGTCTTTCTCCACCCGGAGGCCAAAATCGAGGGGGCCAACCGCCGACGCCAACTGCTGATCGTCGCGATTCTGGCCGCGATTGTGGCCCACTACGTGGAGATTCACTTTGGCATCGCCATCGCCGCCACCCGCACCTATTTCTGGATTCTCAGTGCGGTCCTGCTGGTGTTGGGGATGGGGTGGGTGGTTCCCGAGGCGTTTGCCGAGACACCCCAACCGGTGACCGCGGAAAAGAGCGGGCGCACTCTCCGCCGCTCCCGCACACGCACAGCCCCAGCCCAAAAGCGGGAGGAGGGCTTCTTCTCTGCCCTGCCGGCTACGGTCATGCCCGACCTGCTGGTGATGCTGACGCTCGTCTATCTCTACACCACCAACTTCCAGGGGTCCAGCAGCCCCTTTGAGATTCTGACCCGCAGCCTGGCGACACGCATGGCAGGGGGGCAGCCCGTGAGCAGCCCCGGCATCCTCTTTTTGATCCTCTTTACCTGGCTGATTATGACAGTCATCGGTCTTTCTGTGGCCGCGCTGCGCAGTGGCGAGGGAAGAACAGCCGGCTGGTGGCTGCGGGGATTCCTGCTCTATTCGGGGGTGCTGTGGGGTGGCTGGCTGATCTACGGGCTGATCCAGGCGGGACGGCTGGCCCCCGGCTCCGCAGGCAGCCAGCTCACAGAGCAACTCAGCCACATCGCCGGCCATTTCAGCCTCTACACCTGGCTGGTCGTCATTTGGATCATCGCCGGGGGCACGGTCTTCGCCTGGGCCAACCTGACCGAAGCACGACGCAAGGCTATGTCCCGAGCCCTCGTCACCGTCTTCGGCGGCGCGGTTCTGGCGGTCATCACCTTTCTGATTGTGGGCAATGTCAACGTAGCCCTGGTGCGAGCCGATGTCTTCTACAAGCAGGGACAGCAGTTCGACAGCACCGGCGACTGGATCGGCAGCGTGGAACTCTATCGCCGCTCCCTGGCCGTGCGCCCCTCGGAAGATCACTATATGCTCTTTCTGGGGCGCAGCCTGCTGGAACAGGCCAAACGGGCCCAGCCCGAAAGCCCGCTGACTATGCCAGCCGAGTTGACAGTACAGATGGTTCTGGGGCTGAGCGCCCAGGAAGTCTCGCAAATGAAGCAGGAAGACCTGCTGCGCGCCGCGGAGACGATTCTGCTGGAGGCCCAGCGGGTCAACCCGCTCAACACCGACCACACGGCCAACCTGGCCCGGCTCTACCGTAGCTGGGCCGATCTGGAAAGCGATCCCGCGGCCCGGGACCCGGCCCTGCAAAAGAGCCTGGCCTATTACGACACAGCCGTAATGCTCAGCCCCAACGCGGCCCACCTGTGGAACGAGCGGGGAGCCACCCTGACACTGATGGGGCGCAGCGAAGACGCCGAAGCCGCCTATCTCCACAGCCTTTCCCTGGACGACCGTTTCGAGAACACCTATCTGCTGATGGCCGAATTCTACGAGCGCTCCGGGCAGTTAGAAAAATTGACCGATCTGCTGGAAAAGGGGCTGGAACTCATCCCCAACAGCAGCCAATTACGCAGCTTTCTGGGTGTCGTCCTGGCCCGCACCGGGGATATGCAAGGCGCGCTGGAGACCAATTTGAGCATTGTGGAGAAGAACCCCACGGACCTGAACGCGGTGCGCAACCTGGCGATCCTCTACCGGGATATGGACCAGCCCGCGGACTCCATCCTGTGGGCAGAGCGGGCTGTGGAGTTGGCCGGCAGCGACACCAGCATTGCGCTGCCTATCCTGCGTCTGCTGGTGGAACTCTACAGCCGCCAGGGCCAGCCCGAAAAGGCGACCATCCAGTACGAACGGATGCGGGCGCTGGCCCCGCAGGATGCAGGTATCCTCAACACCCTGGCCTCCCTCTACATTCAGGAGCAGCGCTGGAACGAAACCATTCCCATCCTGCAGGAATTGACAACGCTCGAACCGGCCAACTATCTCTATCCCCTGCAGATGGCCCAAATTTATGTCCAATTGGGCGATCCCAACACGGCCAAGAGCTTTGCTCAAAAGGCGCTGGAACTGGCCCCGGACGCGGAAAAGGCAGGGATTGAGCAATTTCTGGCAACACTGGGTTGAAAATGATAAGGTGACAAGAAGAGGGTGACATAGCAGGCGCCTTGTCTCCTTGTCTCCTTGTCTCCTTGTCTCCTTATCACCCTCGGAGTAGGAAGCCATGACCCCATTCATTCTGATGGCCGCCAGCGCGCTGATCTTTGCCATCGGCGGGACGCCTGTAGCCCGTTGGGCAGCCCTGCGCCTGGGCATCATCGACCAGCCCGCGGCCCGCAAAATCCATATGGCCCCGGTGCCCCTGCTGGGCGGTGCCGCCATCTACGCCGCCTTTATCCTGGCCCTCTTCTTTTTTGGCGATCTCTTTTATGTCAACGAAGTGGTGGCAATCTTTATCGGAGCCAGCCTGTGCAGTCTGGTGGGCGTGCTGGACGACAAAAAGGGGCTGGGCAGCTACACGAAACTGGCTGTCCAGGCCCTGGCCGCGGGCGTCCTCATCTTTGGCGGGGTGCAGGTGCGCCTTTTTGGGAATTGGCTGGACATCGCCATCACCCTCTTTTGGGTCGTGGGAATCACCAACGCCTTCAATCTGCTGGACAATATGGACGGTCTCTCCGGCGGGATCGCAATGATTGCCGCGGTCTTCTTCACCCTCTTTGCCGCGCTGAGCGACCAGTATCTGGTGGGGATTCTGGCCGCGGCCCTGGCCGGGGCCTGCGCCGGCTTTCTCGTCTACAATTGGAACCCGGCCCATATCTTTATGGGCGATACAGGCAGCCTCTTTCTGGGTTTTCTGCTGGCCGCGGTGGGCATCAAACTGCGCTTCCCCTCCAACAGCGTGGCCGTCACTTGGCTGATCCCCGTGCTGGTGCTGGGGCTGCCCATCTTCGACACGACCCTCGTCTTCATCAGCCGCCTGCGCCGGGGACTCAACCCCCTGACCGCAGCTGGAAAGGACCATCTGAGCCACCGGCTGGCCCGGCTCACAGGCAGCCGCCGGGAAGCCGTCCTCATCTGCTATCTCATCTCTGGGGCCATCGGCCTGGCCGCGGTCTTTCTCACCCAGGCCGTCCTCTCCGAAGCCATCGTCATTGGGCTGGGCCTCTTCCTCCTGGGCGTCAGCGCCGTCTGGTGGCTGGAGTTTCGCCAGGGCGGGGTATGATGCAGCCCATCCGCCACTGGCGTCTGGGCTGGCTGCTCCTGGCCGCCGCCCTCTTTCTCCTCCTGGCCGCCTATCAGTTGGGTCTGCCCGGCCTGCACTACGACGAAGCCAAAGAAGCGGGCGTCAACGCCCTGGAACTGCTCGCGGACAGACCGGTCACAGCCTTTCGCGGGGCAACGGTCACCCTCTTTGGCACGGCCCTCCCCCTGATGGTTCAGGACTACATCGGCGCGCTGAACGTCTACCTCAGCCTCCCCTTCCTGGCCGCCACGGGCATCGGCGTACCCAACCTGCGCTTTTTGCCCATCCTTCTCGGCCTGCTGGCCCTGCTCGCCCTGGAACGGGCCATCTCCGAATGGCTGGCCCTGACCCGCTCGGATTCCAACCCGCCGGCCATCTCCCTGGCCGGGCTGTTTGCGGTCACCCTCCTGGCCGCCTCCCCCAGCTTTGTCTTCTGGCAGCGCCAGGGCATTTTCGTCACCAACGCCATCCTGCCCTGCACCTTTGCCGCGCTCTGGCTGGCCCTGCGCTGGCTGCGTACAGGCGGGCCCGGCGCGCTCATCGCCGGGGCCTTTGCCGCGGGTCTCGCCCTCTATGCCAAACTGCTGGCAGTCTGGGTCCTTGCGCCTTTCGCCCTGCTGCTGGGGGGCTGGTGGTTGCTTCGGCTGCGGGAAAAGGGGGGGACGATCAGCCCCACAGCCACCCCGCTTCCCCACGTCTCGTTGGTCTCTCTGCTGGTCGCAGCAACGGCTGGCACAATCCCCCTCCTCCCATTGCTCCTCTTCAACTGGCAGACGGGCGGCACCTTTGCCAGCATCGGCGGCAACCTGAACCAGAGCTACTACGGCGTGGAAAACGCCGCCCTCCTCGCCAACCTGCCCGTGCGCCTGGCACAGATGGCTGGCGTCCTCCGGGGGGATCACTTCTGGTATCTGGGCGGAATCCACGCCAACAGCCTGGCCCCCTGGCTGGCGGGGGTTGCCCTGCTGCCCGCCCTGCTCCACCCGGAGGGGCGCAGATGGGTCGCGCCGCCCCTGGCCCTGGCCCTGCTGGCCGTGGGGGCCAGCCTCTTCACAGTCAGCGATCTCTTCATCACCCACTACGCCCTGCTCCATCCCCTGCTGGTGGTGCCGGTTGCCATCGCCCTGGCCTGGCTATACGACTGGAGCCGGGCCCGTTTCCCCCTCCTTCCCCTGCTGCCGGTTGCCCTGCTCACCCTCTGGCTCGGCGGCGATCTGAGCGCCACCCTCGCCTATCACCAGACCCTTGCCCAGAGCGGCGGTCTGGCCGACCATTCGGACGCCACCTATCACCTGGCCTATCACCTGCGCTACAACGGCCTGGGCGCGCCTATCGCCCTGGACTGGGGGCTGGATGCGCCGGTCCGCTACCTGAGCGCAGGCACAGTCACCCCCATCGAGATTTTTGGCTATGCGTCCCTGACCGAACCGGACGAAGAATTCCCCACCCGGCTTGACCCCTTTCTGGACAACCCGGACAATGTATATCTGCTCCACGCGCCGGGGCAGGCGGTCTTTGGGGGGCGGCGGGAGGCCTTTTTTTCCCTGGCACGGCTACACGGGCGGGAGCCACGGCTGGAGGCAACCTTTGCCCAGCGGGATGGCCTGGCGCTGGTTGAGTTGTGGCGGCTGCGTTAGGCTATTGACGCCCCGCCGGGCTGGTGCTAGAATAGGGCGGTGATGAATGAAAAACAGGAAGCACCTACCCATCTACTTGGCGAGAGCAGCAGAGAGCGCGGGCAGACCCAGACGATTGACGGTTCTCGGGGCCGCCGCGGTCTGCTTCTCCTCTTTGCCCGTCTGCTGCGCCCCGCCCTGACCACAGCCCTGGCCCTGCCGATTCTCTGGGGGCTGGCCCTGGCCCACTGGCACGGCGCACCCCTCAACGGCTGGTCCATCGCCCTGCTGCTCACCGCCACCGGCGCCTTTTGCATCGGTCTCAGTCTGGCCGGTCACTACGCCGACTTTCAGCGCTGGCTGGCCCAGGAGCGCTCGACACCCGGTGGCGAACAGCTTTTGCCCGAAGAAAGACAGATCTCCTCTGGGCAGGATGTCTTTCAATTGCTCTACAGCCGCCAGGTGCGTCCGGGCGCCGTGCGCAGTCTGGTGCTGCTCTCTCTCTGGATCACCCTGCTGGCCTCCCTCTGGCTTGGCGAGCTGGTGGGCTGGCCTCTGTTCTTTTTCGGTCTGCTCAGCGTCCTGTTGGCTGTGCTCTCCCTGCTGCCCGGTGTGCGCTACTCTCGCTGGCTGTGGATTGTGGGTGATCTGGCCGTGCTGGCCGCGGTGGGCTTTCTGCCTGTGCTCAGCGCCTATTACGCCCACCGGGAAGTGATCGACCGCTGGGTGCTGCTGGCAGCCGTCGCGCCCAGCCTCTTGGCCTGGCTCACCTGGACCAGTTACAATCTGCTCAGTTGGCGACGGGACTGGCGAATCCGCCGGGGTACGGCAGTGGCGATCTTTGGCCCGGAGCGGGCCCTGGACGCTGGCGCGGTCATAGGCGTCGCCGCCTTTACCTCCGTGCTACTGCTGATGGCCCTGGGCGGCCTGCCCCTCTCTTCCCTGCTGGTGCTGGGCAGCTTGCCCATCTTTCTGCGTGCCTTCACCCACACCAACCAACAACCTCTGACCCCAACGACCGCCGCCTACGTCATCGACCGCTCCACCCAGGCCGCCATACTGGCCGGGCTGCTCTGGATGCTGGCGTTGTGGAATGGGTAGGGGGCTGGGGGCTGGGGATTGGGGACTGGGGATTGGGGATTGGGGAATCGTCACCTGCGCCGCTTGCTACTTTCCACCTGCCTTGAAAATAGGCTTGTATACACGGATGAAAAAGAACACGGATTTTTATTAATCCGTGTTCTTTTTCATCCGTGTATACAAAATTTTCATCCCCCGTGGCGCAACCCGTCGCATGGGGAACTGCTATGACCGAACTAACCCGCAAGGAATTCTACCAGTTGGCGATTGAGTGCCGGGAGCGGGCGCTGGATTTGGCGCGCCACGACCAGCACCGGGTGGACAGGGAGCAGTGCAGACGCTTCAATAGCTGGCTGGTGGAGCTGAAAAGGTACACGCGCCTGCAAAGCGCGGTGGGAAAGATGCCGCCAGCCCGGCCCATCACCCGCTGGCATGTGATGACCGGTGCGCTGGTGCTCTGGCTGCTGGTTGTCTTCTTCGCCGGGGATCAAATGGGCAATAACGGCCAGCGGGTGCTGAGCGTTATCCTGGCCGGTATGCTGATTCTGATCTATTTTCTGCCCGAACGGCTCTACGGCACCACAGTGGAGTTGCTGGAGGGGAAGATGCTGCGGGTGGTGGAGACGCTGGAAGCGATTCTGCAATCCCAGGAGATGCAGTTCACCGAAGCCGCCTATTTTCAGGTGAAGGAAAATCTACAGATCGCCCGCCAGGAGCTGCGCCAGCAGATTCATCTGGCCCATTGAAATGTAAGACGTAAGGCATAAAACGTAAGGTGATGTAGCCACAAAGTGCGGGCCAAAACGTGAAGAGGTGAAACGTGAGATGTCGTCACATACTCTCACGGTTCACCTCTTCACGTTTCTGCACGCAAATTGTGGCTGCGCGACCTTATGTTTTACCCCATCTGCGAAAAATCCGGCTTGCGTTTCTCAAAGAACGCCTGCAACGCCTCTGCCGCCTCTGGCCCCTGCAACTGTGCCCCAAAGACCGCCAACTCTGCGTCCATTGTTTTTGCGATGAGGTCGGCCTGGGCCGCCTTCATCAGCCGCTTTGTCTGGCCCAGGGCCGTGGGGGCTTTGGCAGCCAGGATCAGCGCTTTGGAGCGGGCCACCCCTTCCACCTCCTCCGGCTCGAAAACCCCGTTGACAAAACCCATCGCCAACGCCTGCTCTGCGCCAAAAGGCTCGGCCAGCATCAGCAACTCAGCGGCCCGACGCTGGCCCAGCAGTTGGGGCAGGAGCAGGCTGGAGCCGGCCTCGGGTACCAGCCCCAAATCCACAAAGGGCAGGTGAAAACGGGCGTTTGTGCCCGCATAGGCCAGATCGCAGTGGAGGAGCAGCGTCGTGCCGATGCCGATGGCAACCCCGCAGACCGCGGCCACCAGGGGTTTGGCAAAGGAGCGCAAAGTGGGCAGAAATTGCACCACCGGGCTGTCCGGGCTGGTGGGCGGGTTGTTGAGGAAGTCCATCAGATCGTTGCCCGCCGTAAAACAGGCCGGGCCGCCGGTGATGAGCACCGCCCGCACTTCGTCGTCCCCGCTGGCCCGGACAAGCGCGTCGGTGATCCCCGCGTACATCGCCAGGGTCAGCGCGTTCTTCTTGGCGGGGCGGTTGATGCGGATGGTGAGAATGCGGTCGGAGAGATCGGTGAGGATAAGAGAATCTGAATCGGCCATTGTGCCTCCGTTCGATTGTGAGGCGTGAAACGTGAAACGTGAGTTCAATCGGATCTTCTCACGTTTCACGCTTCCCGTTTCTGTGGCAAAAAAGTGTTACGAATAGCGGGCAAAAATATCCCGATAGGCCTGGGAACTCTCCAGCAACTCCTCGTGGCTGCCCACCGCGGCCACCCGTCCTTTGCGCAGGACCACAATTTTGTCAGCCCAGCGAATCTGGGATAAGCGGTGGGTGATGAGAATCGTCGTGCGCCCCCGGGTGGCGGCCTCGATGGCCCGCTGAATCTGATCCTCGGTGGCGCTGTCGATGGCGCTGGTGGAGTCGTCCAGAATCAGCACAGCCGGGTTGGTGAGAAAGGCCCGGGCCAGGGCGATGCGCTGGCGCTGGCCCCCGGAGAGCATCACCCCCCGCTCGCCCACGACTGTCTTGTAGCCCTGGGGAAAGGTGCTGATGAATTCGTGGGCCTGGGCCGCTTTTGCCGCATCTTCAATCTCTGTCTGGCTGGCCTCTGGGCGGCCAAAGGCGATATTCTCCCCAATCGTGCGGCTAAAGAGGAAGATGTCCTGCTCGATAATCGAAATCTGCCTACGCAGCGTGGCGATATTCCACCCCCGCACGTCCACCCCGTCCACCGTCACCCGGCCCTGGGAAACGTCGTAGATGCGGTTGATCAGCTTGGCAACCGTCGTCTTGCCCGCACCGGTCTGCCCCACCAGAGCCAACGTCTGACCCGCCTCAATCGTAAAGGAGACGTTCTCCAGGGCCGGGCGGCTGACGGATGCGCCATTTTTGCCATTGGCACGCCCTCCCAGCTTGCCGTTGGCGTCCAGAGTCGATTCGTAGCCAAAGGTGACATTTTCAAAGCGAATCTCGCCCCGCATATCTTCGCTATAGCCGCCCTCGTTGCGGTCGAGTTCGGTCTCCGAGCGCAACAGTTCCAGAATGCGCCGGGCGCTGGATACGCCGGAAGACACCTGGGAATAGGCGAAGATGGAGACGAAAACCGGAAAGCTAAAGAGCGAAATCAGCCCTGTATAGGCCACCACATCGCCCAGAGGCAGAATCTCGGCCCGGAAAAGCACCAGCGCGTGCCAAATTCCTGTGGCCTGGGCAATGCCCAGCAACAGCAGGGGCAGATAGCGGGCCTCCACCCGGCCCTGGCCCACAAAGGCTTCCCGCACCCGGCGGGCATTCTTCTCAAAGCGCTCGATCTCCACCGTTTCCTGGGCCGCGGCCTTGACGGTTTCGATGCCCTCGATGGCCGCGGTCAGCCCTGCGTTCATCTGCCCAAAGCTGGCCCGCACCTGGGCCGTGGCCGGGGAGAGGTCCCGCAGGTATTGGGCCAGGGCAAACGTATAGAGAATTGTAAAGATCAGCGGCGTCCAGATCAGTTGGGGGTGGATGCTGGGCGCAACCAGAATGGGCACGATCAGAAAGTTGGCCGAGCCGACCACCAGATTGAGGCCGGGGGCTACCAGCAGGGCCAGTTCGCGCACGTCGTTGGTGGCCCGGGCCATCATCTCGCCCGTGGGGTAGCCGTCGTGAAAGCGCATGGACTTGCCCAGCAGGGAGGCGTAGAGCTCCTGGCGGCTGTCCCGTTCCAGCCGCTGGCCCTGGACTTCGCTGGCCGCGTTGCGGGCCAGTTGGAGCAGGCTGCGCACCAGCTGGGTGCCCACCATCAGCAGGGAGACCCACAGGATCGTCTGCAAGTTCACCACATCGCCCCGGGCCGCGTTGAATGCCTGGCCGGAATAGATGGGGATGGCTGTGGCCAGGGCCGCGTTGCCAAAGGCGCCCAGAATGGAGATGATCACCAGCCACATATTGTGTTGCAGATGGGAACCGAGCCAGCGCACAGGCCCTTTTTTGTTGGTACGGACGGGGTTGGCGACGACAAATTCAGATTTGAGCATCGGGGGATGTTCCTGATGGAAAAGGAAGGACACGGATTGGCGCGGATGAGGCGGATTTTCACGGATTTCAGGAGTTACTCGTTCCCAGCGCACCGCATCCCAAATGGCTATACAGCACTCATTGGCTGATTTCGAGCAGACCAGCAGGGCCGTCCAGGAGCAATCTGAGCCGGTTTAGAACCTGTCGGCCCAGAATAATTTTCTCGCTCTCCTCGCCAGCCAATACACGCAATGCTCGCAATTGCAGAGTCTCCACACGCAAAGAGACGGCATAGACAGTCACCGTGCGGCTCTGTTGCCAGAGTCCACGCGCTCGGCCATGCCCAATCGAAGGTGCGCCTATCTGTTGCAATAGCGGGAGTGGGATGACGCTAAAATCGGCTCCTGTATCCAGAAGGGCCGGATAGGGGCCGAAGGCCGCATCGACTCCTCCGGCACCCAAATAGACTGGGCATACGGGCGCGGCTGGGGAATAGGCGGTGCTGAGTTCATAGACTGCCATCAGGCCAAGTCCCCACGGGGTGAACGGAAGCGCCACTCCTCAACCGGTGAGTCCAGGACTTGCTGGATCAACACAGGCAGATCGCCCAGCCGGGATTGTACACGCAGGAATAGCTCCTCGAAGTCGGCATCGCTATCGACGACTCTGCCCTTGTGAAGAGCAACAAACTGGTTTTTATAGGGTTTGACCAATGCCGGGTGGAGACGCAGATAGGCCTGGGCTTCTTCTTCGAGTTGCTGGGCACGCAGATAGGCAAGATGGGCACGGATAGCCTCGTCGGCTATCTGCTGGGCAGGTCGCGCCAGCATTCGGGCCAACCTTTCCACCGCGCTTTCCAATCTGGAATCGACGACAATTGCCATAGCGTCACCTCACTTTGCCGGGGTCGAGATGGATACGATTCTATTATATCACACAATCTACCGCGGAATGCTGAAAGGACCCGGCGCGTCCGGGGAGCGTCCCCACGCGGCGCGCTGGGAACGAGTTTCCAGGAGGAGGCGGGCGCGCTGATTCCGGGAATCGACCAGATGATTTGCCGCAAACGAACCCCGTCCGGTCGATTCCCGGAATCGGGCCAGCCGCCACCCGCCGGGGGTGATGCGAACGAGCGACCGGCTATTCGCGCCATTCCTCCCAACAGAGGATTGACAGGTTTTCGCTTTTAGGCGACAATGAAAATATGGAAACGCAGGAACGTACAATCCTAACGTTCACACTATCCAACGGGAAGGCACCCTTTGAGGAGTGGCTGCTCTCTCTGCGCGACAAACCGACCCAAGCCCGCATCTTACGTCGTATTGATCGCTTACGTCTTGGCAATTTCGGCGATGCGCGCACTGTTAGCGAAGGCGTCTTCGAGCTGCGTATCCATTTTGGAGCAGGCTATCGTGTCTATTTTGGCTTGCACGGCACGCAGGTGGTTTTGTTGCTGTGCGGCGGTGACAAAAGCAGCCAGTCCCGGGATATAGCCACCGCGCAGGGCTATTGGAAGGAGTTTTTGACTGATGGGAACTAAAAATTACGATGAATTCTTGCACGAACAACTGCGGGACCCGGAAGTGGCCGCGGCCTATCTGACAGACGCGCTGGAAGACGATTCACCGGAACTCTTTTTGATCGCCCTGCGCAATGTGGCCGAGGCCCACGGCGGCATCGCGGCCATCGCCGAAGCCACCCAACTGAATCGTCAAACGATGTACCGCACCCTGTCCAGCGAAGGCAACCCCACCTTTGCCACGCTCCTGACGATTCTACGCGCGGTCGGTATGAATCTCTCCTTCACACCAGCGATTCCAGTCTAAACCGGCCCGCGAATGAGAGGATGGCGCGAATAGACCATTCGTTTCTCTCGCGTCTCTTATCCGTGGAAAAACCCAGCCACGTCCCAACCGACCAACCATTCGTTTCTCTCGCGTCTCTTATCCGTGGAAAAACCCAGCCACGTCCCAACCGACCAACCATTCGTTTCTCTCGCGTCTCTTATCCGTGGAAAAACCCAGCCACGTCCCAACCGACCAACCATTCGTTTCTCTCGCGTCTCTTATCCGTGGAAAAACCCGGCCACGCCCCAACCGACCAACCATTCGTTT
>JAHDWH010000288.1 GCA_023384455.1 Caldilineaceae bacterium
GCTTTCCCGCCTCATTCAATTGTTAACGTGCTCAACTATCCCGCTGAACCATGCCTGATTTGGCTATAGAGATTCAAGCATTCATCACCCAGTGTCTCCAGCGCCTTTCATCCACTCTGATCCAAACGCCAGAGGCCCTCCCTGTCACCAGCCATCCATAATATAGGCGCTGTAGGCGTTCCCCCCACAACCAATCGCCATGGTAAATTGTCCGGTCTCATGCGGGGTAATTCTTTGTGATAACGCGAAAAGCTAACACCAGCATCTCGGCTGACCAACAAACCAGCCACATCTGTAAGTGCATAAACTACATCTGGTACATCTGGATGCGATGCAATCGATGTAATACCTGCCAATCCTCGATCTTTGGATGAACAGAGCAAATCTGGCGGTATCATACGGCTGACATACCAATCGGCATCGGTTCCTGTTATTCCTAACTTCCGATACCAAAGACCCGTCTGCCCTTGCAAGCAACCTTCATCGCTGTTCTCTCCACCGACGATCAGCACGGCCCCCGCATTGTGCAAACGAGCGGCTCCTCGAAAGCTTATGCTCTGGCTTGTCCACATTTCTCGTGGCTGAAAAGGCCATATCTGCCCCACCATCAGCAGCACCAACAGCAGCACAAGGGATAGCACAACCACCCGCCCCGGCGTCGCACCCCGCCGTCGGGCCTGGCGCCAATACCACTCCCAGGGGTTGGGGAAGGTCTCTCGGGGCGGAATAATTACGGCATCTTCCACGTCGCGGATGAGCTGGGCCAGCCGGGATTCGTAGCGCTTCTTATCGGTCAGGTCACGGATGGTCAGGCGGGCAATGCGAGGGGGGATTTCGGTCTTGCGCAGAAGAACAGGCAACAGCTTGCGTTTGATCGCCGCGGGGTCCAGGTGAACCAGCATATCCGCTTCAAAACCATTCCAACTGTTCGCCACCCATTCCGGCGAGAGCACCACAATTGTGCGTTGGGTATCGGCGATGGCCCGTTCCCGGTTCAAAGAGACAGTAGCACCGCCGGTCAAGTCTTCCCCGGTGATGACTTTGACGCCGGACTTCTCCAGGCGCGGGCGCAGTTCGTCCTCCGCCCAGTCGATGTCTTCCGGGCTGTAGCTGATAAAGACCGCATCGCTATCGTATTGGATGCCACTCTTTGCCGCCATAGTCTTCTCCTGGAAACCCCTATTCCCGCCGCACGCCGTATTCCCCCCCAGCCCCCTGCACCCGCAGCAGATCCCCCGCGGCCGCGCCCGCCGGTCCGGTGACGACCCGGCCATCAGCCTGCTGCACAATACTGTAGCCCCGGCCCAGCACAGCCGTGGGGTTGAGACTTTCCAGCCGCACCTGCCCAAAGGCGAGGCGCTCTTTCTGGACGGCCAGGCGCTGGGCTATCTGCCGGTGCAGGCGATCTTCCGTGTCCAGCAGCCGCTGACGGGCCAGGTCGATCTGACGCCGGGGGGAGGCCCGCTGCAGGCGCGAACGCAGCCCGTCCAGCCGCTCCCGCTGCCGTTCGATCTCCCCCTCGGCCCGCTGGACCAGCCCAGCCTGCACAGCCCGCAACTGTTCGATCAGTTCCCAGCGGTCGGGCACAGCCGCAGCCGCGGCCGCGGAAGGGGTGGGCGCGCGCAGGTCCGCCACAAAATCCACAATCGTAAAATCGGTCTCGTGGCCCACACCGGCGATGACCGGCGCACGGCTGGCCGCTACGGCCCGGGCCACTTTTTCGTCGTTGAAGGCCCACAGGTCTTCAATGCTGCCGCCCCCCCGCACCAGCAAAATCGTATCTACGGGGTCGCCGTCAAAGAGGCTGCCGCCGTTGCCAAAACGGTTGGCGGCTTCGAGCGCGGCCACAATCTGCCCCGGCGCGTCGTTGCCCTGGACAAGCGTGGGGAAGAGAATCACCTCCACCAGGGGCCAGCGTTGGGAGAGCACCCGCAGCACATCGCGCAGGGCGGCCGCGCCGGCGCTGGTGACGACCCCCAGCCGTCGGGGTGTAGACGGGATGGGCCGCTTGCGCTCGGCGTCAAAGAGACCCTCTCCGGCCAACTTCTCCTTCAGCGCCTCGAACTGGGCGTAGAGCTGGCCGCGACCCGCGGGCCGGATTTCGTCGGCGTAGAACTGGTAGCTGCCCCGCTCCGGGTAGACGCCCACATAGCCGTGGGCCATCACCTGATCCCCCTCCCGGGGCAGCCAGGTGTGGCGGAAGGCATTGCCCTTCCACATCACCCCGCTCAGGCTGGCCCCGGCATCTTTCAGGCTGAAGTAGATGTGGCCGCTGGCGGCCTTCTTCCAGTTGCTCACCTCGCCCAGCAGCCAGACATCGCGCAGGAGTTCGTCGCCTTCAAAAAGATTGACGATATGGGTTGTGACCGCAGAAATTGTAATTGTGTTCATATCCCTATTTGACCACAGACCGGGAAAGGGTGCAAGTGATTTTCTGTCAAAATTTGTAACCGTTCAGCCTACAGAAGAAAATAAACCACGGAAAACACAGAATACACGGAAAAAAAGAAAGATTTCCGTATCTTCCGTGGTCAAAAAGCATACGCTGCCTCAACAGACATCAAAATTCGTCTCAATTCCATATTGACAAACTTCAATGTAGATGGTAGACTCGTCTCAGTGGCGAAGAAAAGGAAACGAAGAATGGCTCTGAACACGCTGTTGGCCGGAATAATTGAAACAGGCGATTGCTGCACAACCGATGGTTGTTGCGCGCCCGGCCCGGTGATTGGGATGGCTGTGGAGAGAGCCGAAATGCTCTCCCAACTGTTCAAAGCCATCAGCAGCCCGGTGCGGGTGCAGATGCTCGACATTCTCAGCCGCCACGCCGGCGAAGTCTGTGTCTGTGACATCGAAAGCCAGTTTACACTCTCCCAGCCGACAATCTCCCATCACCTGGGCGTGCTGCGCAAGGCCGGGCTGGTGGAGAGCGAGCAGCGGGGGCTGTGGGCCTTCTACTTTGTGCGCCCGGCCGCGCTGAAACAGGTGCAGGGCTGGCTGGCTGGGTTAGCCACGGATAAACGCGGATAGGAGAGTAAGAGTAGAAGTTCGACTTTTTCTGAAAAGTCGAACTTCTGTGAGAGTCAGTCTCTTTTTTTGTCGTCTATATTGATGTTTTTCGATATAATAACAGGAGGAGGGGATGAAAACCGAAAAAACAATCGCAATTGAAGCGGTGGCCGAGGAGGATGTGCCGGGGCTGTATGGGCTGTTGAGCGCGTCTGGCCTGCCCCTGGACGGATTGGACGGGCATCTGTCCGCGGCGCTCGTCGCCAAAGAGGACGGGCAGATCGTCGGCAGCGCGGCCCTGGAGATTTACGGGGAGTCGGCCCTGCTGCGCTCGGTGGCGGTGGCGCAGCCGCTGCGGGGCACGGGTCTGGGCCGCCAACTGGTGGAAGCCACGCTGGAAGCAGCCCGCAGCCGTCAAATCCAGCGTCTCTATCTGCTCACCGAGACCGCGGCGGAGTGGTTTCCCCGCTTCGGTTTTGTACCCATCGAGCGCATTGCTGTGGAGCCGGCGGTGCAACAGTCCGTCGAATTCACAGCAGCCTGTCCCACCAGTGCGCAGGCGATGAAGAAGGAGTTGTAAACGGACAAACATCCATAACCGACAAAATCATCCACAGGTGACACAGATTCAATCCGTGTAAATCCGTCCTTTCCGTGTCATCCGTGTTCCATTTTCAATTTATTTTCACACTTCCACAGGAGAATCGTATGTCAACTACACTTCGCACACCCGACGCCATCAGATCGGAAGTGCAAAATCGCTATGGACAAATTGCCGCAGAGAATCTGGAGAAAGCCGTTGCGTCCAGTTGTTGTGGACCCAGCAATAGCGGCAGCAGTTGTTGCAGCCCAGAGAGCGACAGCAGTTGCGGCAGCCCCCTCTATCTGGGCGAAGACCTGACCGCACTGCCAGAAGCCGCGGTCGCCAGTTCCCGAGGCTGTGGCAATCCCCAGGCCATCGCAGCCCTGCAAACGGGTGAAATCGTCCTCGATCTCGGCTCCGGCGGCGGGCTGGATGTGCTGCTGGCCGCCCGCCAGGTGGGGCCGACCGGCTTTGTCTATGGCGTGGATATGACCGACAAAATGCTGGAACTGGCCCGCACCAACGCGGCCAAAATCGGGGCGACAAATGTGGAGTTTCGCAAGGGCGAGTTGGAATCCCTGCCCCTGGCCGACAACTCCGTGGATGTGATCATCTCCAACTGCGTCGTCAACCTGACGCCGGAGAAGACCGATGCCCTGGCCGAAGCCTATCGGGTGCTGAAACCCGGTGGCCGCCTGGCAATCTCCGACATTGTGGTAGACGGCGACCTGAGCGGTTTCCCGGTTTCCGAGGAGCAGATTCGGGTGGGGCTGAGCTGGGCGGGCTGCATCGCCGGTGCGCTGACCATCGACCAGTTCACCACACTCCTGGCCGGCGCGGGCTTCCAGGAGATCGACATCGAAATCCAGCACCGCTACAACCTGGACGACTTTTTGGGCGAATTGCCTGCTGAACTGAAGAATCTGGCCCCAGATGTGGTGCAGGAACTGGTGGGCCGCTTCACCAGCAGCGCGGTGCGGGCGAAGAAGGGGAATTAATGCGGGGAGAATGTGAGCGGTAAAGGCGCAGCATTCCCGTAAAGGCGTGAAACGAGAAACGTGAGATCACTGAACGATCTCTCGTTTCACGTTTCACGTTTCGTCTTTATGCTCCCACCTGATCCAACAGAAACGCATACTCAAATGCCGTCTCTTCCAAATAATCATAACGGCCCGACGCGCCGCCGTGACCCGCACCCATATTCGTTTTGAGCAGGAGCAGATTGTCATCGGTTTTGCGGGTGCGCAGCAGAGCCACCCATTTGGCCGGTTCCCAATACTGGACCCGGGGATCGTTCAGCCCCGCGGTGGCGAGAATGGCCGGGTATGCCTTCGCCTCCACATTGTCATAGGGCGAATAACTCTTCATATAGGCGTAATACTCCGGGTGCGCGGGGTTGCCCCACTCCTCCCATTCACCCACCGTCAGGGGAATACTGGCGTCCAGCATTGTATTGATTACATCCACAAAGGGCACGCCGGCGATGACGGCTTGGAAGAGGTCCGGGCGCAGGTTTGTGATTGCGCCCATCAACAGACCGCCTGCGCTGCGTCCCATCACCGCCAACTTTTCGGGCCGGGTGTAGCCCCCGGCGATGAGGTGTTCCGCGGCGGCGATGAAATCGGTGAAGGTATTCATCTTTTTCAGCAGCTTGCCCTCCTCCTTCCAGGCCCGGCCCAATTCGCCGCCGCCCCGGATGTGGGCAATGGCAAAGACAAAACCCCGCTGTAGCAGACTCACCCGACTGCTGTTGAAGCCGGGATCGACACTGGCCCCGTAGGATCCGTAGGCGTAGAGGAGGGTCGGGTTGTTGCCGTCCAGGAGCAGATTCTTTGGATAGACCAGAGAGATCGGGACCTGCACCCCATCCCTGGCCGTGGCCCACACCCGCTCGGCCCGGTAATCGTCGGGGTTGTAACCCTTCACTTCGTCCTGCTTTTTCATCTCCCGCTGGCGCGTATCCATTTGATAGTCAAAGACAGTGGGCGGCGAAACCAGGGATGTGTAGCCGTAGCGCAGCACCCGGCTCGCGAAGTTTGGGTTCTCGCCAGAGCCGACGGTATAGACCGGTTCGGGCTGTTCGATGCGATGATATTCGCCGCTGTGCAGGTTCTGTACCCGAATCTGGCCCAGTCCGGCTTCCCGCTCGTGGACCACCAGAAAGTCGCGGAAGGCTTCCACCCGGTCTACGTAGACAGCCGGGCGATGGGGGATAAACTCTTGCCAATTCTCCTGGCCGGGTGCATCCACAGGTGCGGTCATTACCCGAAAGTTGTCCGCCTCCCAGTTGGTGGTAATGTAAAGCGTCTCTTTTCCCGCCGGGTCCCGGTGATGCTCCACGCCGTATTCCATCTGGTGGATGCGGGGCTGGACCACCCGGGGCTGGGCCCCGGGGGCGTCGGCGTCGATCAGATGGACTTCCTGGGTCACCGCGCTGTGCAGGTGGACAATGACAAACCGCTCGCTTTTGGTCTTGTAGAGACTGAGAAAATAGCTCTCATCCGGCTCGTGGAAGATCAGTTCGTCGTTGGAAACGTCGCTGCCCAGCCGGTGGCGATAGAGTTTGTAGGGGCGCATGGCCGGGTTGAGAACCGTATAATAGAGGCTGGCGTTGTCGTTGCCCCATTCCAGGCCGTAGTAGGTCTTCGTCACCACATCGGCCAGCAGTTCTCCCGTTTCCAGATTTTTGATGCGCAGGGTGTAGTTCTCCGAGCCGTTGTCATCCAGCCCATAGGCCAGCAGCCCCTGGTCCGGGCTGACCGCAAAGTTGCCCAGGCGCATATACTTTTTGCCTTCGGCTTCTACATTGACATCCAGCAGCACCTGCTCCGGCGCGTCCAGGCTGCCGGCTTTGCGGCAATAGATGGCGTACTGCTTGCCCTCCTCCGTGCGCCGATAGTAGAAATAGCCGCTCTTTTCCACGGGCACGCTCTCATCGGTCTCTTTGATGCGCCCTTTCATTTCGGCAAAAAGTTGCTTTTGCAGCCCGTCGGTGTGGGCCATCGACGCGCTGGTATAGCCGTTTTCCGCCTCCAAATAGGCGAGCATCTCCGGGTTCTCCCGCTCGCGCAGCCAATAGTAGGGGTCAACACGCCGGTCGCCGTGGTTGACAAACTCCACCGGTTTGGTCGGCGCGATAGGGGGTGTTGGGGTGGTCATTGGGTTTGCTTCCTTATTTTTGTGGAAAGAAAGGGAGGGTGGGGATTGCGTATTGCATAAGGTGGCGCAGCCACGATTTGCGTGCGGAAACGTGAAGAC
>JAHDWH010000289.1:0-4888 GCA_023384455.1 Caldilineaceae bacterium
ACGTCTTCACGTCTTCACGTCTTCACGTCTTCACGTCTTCACGTCTTCACGTCTTTCCGTTTCCGCACGCAAATCGTGGCTTCGCCACCTTATATTTTACCATCTCGTTGACCAGTACGATATCGCACAGAAACCGAACCTTTTCGACCTGCCACATTCGACCTGTACCCTTTCCCCCGGAGGCCCGCTATGCCCGGTCTACGCAAAGTCTTTCCCTATATGCGTCCCTATAGTTGGATGGTTGTGCTGGGCCTCATCACGACTGTCCTGCCTGTGTTGATGGAGCTGGTGACGCCGGCGATGCTGCGTGTAGTCATCGACGAGGGCATCCGCGGCCAGGATATGGGGCGCATCTGGTACGGCGCGGGAATGATGCTCCTGGCCGCGGTCATCGGCGCGGTGACGACTATCGGCCAGGGCATTGCCCGTGCCCAGATTTCCCAGGGCATCGCCTTCGACCTGCGCAACAAACTCTTCCGCCACATCCAGGCTTTCTCCTTCGCCAATCTGGACCAGGCCCAGACCGGCCAACTGATGACCCGCATCTCCAGCGATGTGGATGTGGTGCGGATGTTCCTGAGCGCGGGGCTGGCCCTGCTCATCCGGGCCTCCCTGATGATTGTGGGCAGTGTGGTGATGATGCTCCTCATCGACTGGCAGATTTCCCTCTGGATGTTCGTCACCCTCGCCCTGGCCGCGGTCATCATCCGGGCCTTTCTGAAGCTGGCCTCCCCCCTCTTTTCCCAAGTCCAGCAGCGGCTGGGTAG
The DNA here is from genome assembly GCA_023384455.1 of Caldilineaceae bacterium. Lineage (GTDB taxonomy): Bacteria > Chloroflexota > Anaerolineae > Caldilineales > Caldilineaceae > JACQGT01. Next base: position 768 of record JAHDWH010000289.1, read on the forward strand.
CCTCAATACAACCGTCCAGGAGAGTCTGGCCGGTATTCGAGTGGTGAAGGCGTATGTGCGGGAGGCCCACACCATCGACCGCTTCGCCGACAACAACCGGGCCTATATGGAGAAGAACATTCAGGTCGGGCGCTATCTGGCGCTGGTGCTGCCCGCGCTGCTGGTGCTGACAAATGTGGGGGCGACGTTTATCATCTGGCGGGGCGGGCTGGATGTGATCGGCGGGCGGCTGAGTCTGGGCGAACTGGTGGCCCTGAGCAACTATCTGATGATTGGGATGTCGCCCCTGCTGCTGTTGAGCAACATTTTGTCGATGGTTTCACGGGCCGAGGCGTCGGGCAAACGGCTGGCCGAGACCCTGGAAACCCGGCCCGCCATCCAGCCCCCCGCCACTGCCCGCCGCCCGGAGCGGGTGCAGGGCGGGGTGAGCTTTGAGAATGTGGCCTTCCACTACACCGGCTCCCGCAAGCCCGGGCCGGGACAGGCCGGGCTGAATGGGGCAGGCAGCAACGGTCAGCGGCCTGTGGGCGAAGAAGTGCTGGACGGGGTGAGCTTTCGGGTGCAGCCGGGGCAGAAGGTGGCGCTGATGGGCGTGACCGGGGCGGGCAAGAGTTCGCTGCTCAATCTGATCCCCCGCTTCTACGATGTGACTGACGGGCGCATCTGTGTGGACGGGCTGGACATTCGGGAGTGGAATCCGGTGGAGCTACGCAAGCAGATCGGCGTTGTGATGCAGGAGAATACCCTCTTTACCGGCAGCGTGCGCCAGAACATCGCCTATGGCCGGCCCGACGCGTCGCTGGAGGAGATTGTGGCCGCGGCCAAAGCGGCCCAGGCCCACGACTTTATCGAGCGGATGGCCGACGGCTACGACAGTATTGTGGAGAGCCGGGGCGGTAACTTCTCCGGCGGCCAGAAGCAGCGCATCGCCATCGCCCGGGCCCTACTCATCAAACCGGCCATCCTCCTGCTGGACGACAGCACCAGCGCGGTGGATTTGGAGACGGAAGTGCGCATCCAGGACGCCCTGGCCGAGCAGTTGGCCGACACAACGACTTTCCTCATCGCCCAGCGTATCAGCAGCGTCCTGGACTCGGACCAGATTCTCATTCTGGACGAGGGCAAAATTGCGGGCCAGGGCACCCACGCCGAGCTGCTGGCGGGGAATGGGATTTATCGGGAGATTTATCGGTCGCAGTTTGGGGAAGATGCTCGATGAGGCGTGAGGCGTGAGATCGCCCGGACCTTTTCACGCTTCACGTTTCACGAATCTACGGGCAGACACATCTGTACACGCGAGGTACTTCAATGACAGTCCAAAGACCACCCCAACCCATGCGTCTCGGCTTTGGCGGCGGCGGGATGATGACCGGCGAATCCGCGGCCAACATCCGCCAGACGCTGACCCGGCTTCTCGGCTATCTGCGCCCCCACCGTCCCCGCCTGCTGATCGTAGCTGTTTTTGTGATCGTCAGCACCTGGCTGCGGCTCTACGGCCCCGCGCTGATGGGCCAGGCCATCGACAAATATGTGACGACCAGCGACGCATCCGGTCTGGGCCGCTTGAGTCTGCTGCTGGTCGGTGTCTATCTGGCAACCGGTGTCACATCCACTGTGCAGTCGCTCTTTATGGTGGAGATCGGCCAGAATTTTGTGGCCGAACTGCGGGCCCGGGTTTTTAACCATTTGCAGATGCTCTCGATGGCCTTCCACGACCGCAATCAGGTGGGGGATCTGATGAGCCGGGTGACCAACGACACCGAGGCCATCAACCGCACCCTCTCGGACGGGCTGATCGAATTCCTCTCCAACATTCTGCTTCTGGCCGGTACATTCGTGGCGATGTACTTTCTCAACTGGCAGTTGGCGACGGCGATGCTGATTGTGCTGCCGTTGATGATTTGGATTACGACGATTGTGACGCAGCGCAGCCGGGCCGCCTTTCGGGAGGTCCAGCGCAACACCGGGCGGCTGAACGCGGTGATGGAGGAGAATATCTCCGGCGCGCGCATCGTCAAAGCCTTTGCCCGGGATGTGGAGACCTTTGCCCAGTTCGAGGAGGTGAACGCGGCCAACCGCAAGGCCGGGCTGAAGGCCGATGTGATTACCGCCGCGCTGGGGCCGATGTTTACTACAATGATGACGATTGCCATCGCCGTCACCGCGCTGATCGGCGGCTGGCTGGCCCTGCAGGGAGCGTTGGGCGTGGGTGTGCTGGCGACTTTTGTCATCTATACAATGAACTTTTTCCGCCCCATGCGGGGCATTGCAATGCTCTACAATCAGGTCCAGGCGGCGATTGCCGGGGCCGAGCGCATCTTCGCCGTGCTGGATGTGGAGTCCACTGTGCAGGACAAACCGGGCAGTCGGCCCCTGCCCCCGGTCTCCGGGGATGTGGTCTTTGAGGATGTGAGCTTTGCCTACGAGGAGGGCAAGCCGGTGCTGGAAGGGGTGAATCTCCACGCCCGGCCCGGCTCAACGATTGCGCTGGTGGGGCCGACCGGCGCGGGCAAGACGACGATTATCAGCCTGCTCAGCCGCTTCTACGATGTGACCGAAGGCGCAATCCGGGTGGACGGCCAGGATATTCGGGATATCCAGCAGCACTCCCTGCGCCAGCAGTTGGGCATCGTCCTGCAGGATACTTTCCTCTTCTCCGGCTCAGTGCGCGAGAACATCCGCTATGGCCGGCTGGACGCCAGCGACGAGGAGGTGATCGCCGCGGCCACCCTGGCCAACGCCGACCCCTTCATCCGTCTGCTGCCCCAGGGCTACGATACGGAGGTTTCGGAGAAGGGGCACAACTTCAGCCAGGGCCAGCGCCAGCTCATTGCCATCGCCCGGGCCGTCCTGGCCGATCCCCGCATCCTCATTCTGGACGAAGCCACCAGCAGTGTGGACACCCGCACGGAAGTCCACATCCAGGAAGCCTTTCTGCGTCTGCTGGAAGGGCGCACGGCTTTCGTCATCGCCCACCGCCTGAGCACCATCCGCAACGCCGACGAAGTGCTGGTGGTCAACGATCACCGCATCGTCGAGCGGGGCAGCCACGACGAACTCCTGGCGGCGCGGGGCTTCTATCACGACCTGTATATGGGCCAATATCTGCGGGTGGCCGGGGGTGAAAAGGTGATGGGGTGACAGGGTGAAAAGGTGACAGTGTGGAGGGGATTCCCGCTGCCATTCTGGGCCGTGCCTTCGATCCGTTCTACCGGGCAGAAGCGTCCCGCAACCGGGAGACCGGCGTGGAGAGTGAGGCAGGCGCGGGGGCGCGTTTCTGGTTTGTGTTGCCGCACAACGGATAATTTTCCACTTGACAACCATCACGCGACACGTTATCATTCTGCTATGATTCGTTCATTTCGCGATACGGAAACAGAAGCTCTGGCGAATGGCCGACGGGTCAGGCGATTCGTCAATATTGAGACGGTCGCCCGTCGTAAGCTACGCCAGTTGCAGATCGCTGGCCGACTCGATGACCTTTGCATTCCTCCCGGCAACCGACTGGAAGCATTGCGGGGGGACCGGGCCGGGCAATACAGCATCCGAATCAACGATCAGTTTCGGGTCTGTTTCCGTTGGACGGGAGCAGATGCCGAAGATGTGGAGATTGTAGATTACCACTGAGGAGTAGAATGATGCGCGAACTTGAACCTGTAACGCCCGGAGAACTGCTGTCCGAAGAATTTTTGAAGCCGATGGGCCTCTCCCAATACCGGCTGGCCAAAGAGATCGACGTGCCAGCCCAGCGCATCAGCGAGATTGTCGCCGGTCGGCGCTCTATCACCGCGGACACAGACCTGCGCCTCTGCCGCTTCTTTGGCCTGTCGAATGGCTATTGGCTGCGGGCACAGACCGCCTATGACACGGAAGTGGCAGAGGAGCGGCTTGCCGAAATTTTGGAGAAGATCACCCCGTGGCAGGCAAACCAGTCTGTTGAACTGGCCGGATAAGACCGACCCTCTACTTTTCCCCACCCTCAATCCGAATCGCTTGCATCACTCGCGCACTCTGGCGGGCAAATTTGTCGGTGTTTGTCGTCCATCCTGCGAAGTCTCTGACCAACCCAGCCGCCGCCGGTTGAGTAGCCGCCGCCGACAACTTCCACTCTTGCGCTCAGG
>JAHDWH010000289.1:4988-6805 GCA_023384455.1 Caldilineaceae bacterium
GGGTCTGCGAGGAATATGCTGTTTTCCCGTTGACCCGCTTTGGTTTCGATACGCCGGGGAAAAGCTCCCGGCTACTCAACCGGCGCTGGTCTTCACACGAAAACATCCCCAGACCAGCCGCCGCCGGTTGAGTAGCCGCCGCCGACAACTTCCACTCTTGCGCTCAGGTAGTGACGGCGTATCGAAACCAAGACGGCGGGTCTGCGAGGAATATGCTGTTTTCCCGTTGACCCGCTTTGGTTTCGATACGCCTCGAAGACTCGGCTACTCAACCGGCGCTAGGGTGGGGTGGCTGAACAGCTACCCGCGGGTACACTCCCCAGCAGCGGGCGGGGATTTGTTGGCGGAGGTGATTGACAGCGGCGAGAGTATCCGGCACTGGTTCAGTTGTTCACATTCAACTGAACCAGTGCCCCCACCCCGGAAGGAGAGATTGATGACAGACCGTGCATCGTCCGACAAAGTATACCGCAAGAATGGCAAACTCAAGAACAGCTATTACGAAGCAGAATTGGCGCGTATGCAGGAGGAATTGGTAAAACTCCAGTATTGGGTCAAAGAAAAGGGGTTGAAAGTCGTCATCATCTTTGAGGGGCGTGGCTCTGCGGGCAAGGGCGGGGTAATCAAACGGATTACCGAGCAGATGAGTCCCCGCATCGTGCGGGTGGTGGCCCTGCCCACGCCCACCGAGCGGGAAAAAAGCCAGTGGTGGTTTCAGAAATATGTGGCCCATCTGCCCGCGGCTGGCGAGATTGTCCTCTTTGACCGTAGCTGGTACAACCGCTCCAATGTGGAGTGGGTGATGGGCTTTGCGCCGGAAGCCAAAGTCCACGAGTTTCTGCGCTCCTGCCCAGAGTTCGAACGGATGCTTGTACGCTCAGGTATCATCTTGCTCAAATACTGGTTTTCTATCAGCGCAGAGGAACAGCTAAAACGCTTTGAAAGCCGCAACACCACCCCGCTCAAACGTTGGAAGCTCAGCCCCATTGATCTGGAAGAACGGCGGCTCTATATCGAATACTCCCGGGCCAAAGATGTCACATTTGTGCATACAGATATTCCCCAGGCGCCCTGGTATGTGGTTCCGTCGGACGACAAAAAGAAGGCCCGGCTCAACTGTATCAGCCACATTCTCAGCCAGATTCCCTACGAGGATATTGTGCCTGCTCCGGTGCAATTGCCGGATATGGAAAAAATACCCTACGTGCGTACGCCTTTTGAGGAACAGAATATCGTCCCTCTGGTTTATTGAATGAGTGTGGTAACTGCTCACCCCTACCCAACCTTCCCCATGCTGGGGTTCGTCCTGATTACTTCGTGTCCCCTTCCCGGAAGGAGCGCACAGAAAGCAGACACAAAAGAGAGGCTACCCGTACAGGTAGCCTCTCTCTGTGATCCGCCAGGGACTCGAACCCCGAACCCGATGATTAAGAGTCATCTGCTCTGCCAATTGAGCTAGCGGACCGAACGCACGTCGCATAGTGTACCCGTTTCGACAGGATTCGTCAAATTTTGGCTGGAAAGGTGAGGCGTGAAACGGGAAAAAAGTGTAGCGGTCAAGAACATCGTGAAATCTGTAGGTGCGGTTTGTAACCACACTGCTTCGGGTGAAAGTGCGGTTGCAAACCGCACCTCCGTACCAGCGAGGAACTAACGTATGTGGGTTAGTTCCTCGGCCAGACCGGTGAAACGTGAAATGTGAGGTGTCGTCACCTACTCTCACGTTTCACGTCTTCACGTTTCCCCACGCAAATCGTGGCTACGCCACCTTACGTTTTACCATCTCGTTGACCGGTACAGAAACGGGAAAAGAGACA
>JAHDWH010000290.1 GCA_023384455.1 Caldilineaceae bacterium
GGGGTGGGGGTTCTGCTCCCTCCCCTAGTATGGGGGAGGGTCGGGGTGGGGGTTCTGCTCCCTCCCCTAGTATGGGGGAGGGTCGGGGTGGGGGTTCTGCTCCCTCCCCTAGTATGGGGGAGGGTCGGGGTGGGGGTTCTGCTCCCTCCCCTAGTATGGGGGAGGGTCGGGGTGGGGGTTCCCTTCCCCTCCACTACCAGATTCACCGCTTCTACCCTCAGATGATCGACTGGGCCGTGGACGAAATCGAAAAGCTGGTGACAAATGAAGGCATCCCGCCTGGGGGAATCGCGGTGCTGGCCCCTTTCGTCAGCGACGCCCTGCGCTTCAGCCTGCAAAGCCGGTTGGAGGAGCGGGGCATCCCCTCCACCACCCATAGGCCCAGTCGCGCCCTCAACGCGGAACCCGCGGCCCGGGCCCTGCTCACACTGGCGGCGTTGGCCCACCCCACCTGGCAGCTCTACCCCCAGCCCACGGACATCACCCTCACTTTCAGCGTCGCCATCGCCGGGCTGGACCCGGTGCGCGCCCATCTGCTCAGTCAGGTGGCCTACGGTACCCAGGGCAACCGGGCGGGCGAGTTGGCGACCTTTGCCGGGCTGAAAGGCGCGGTGCAGGGACGTATCACCTACGCCCTGGGCGAACGCTACGAGCGATTGCGGGGCTGGCTTTACGACTACCGGGCCGAAACCGAATTTACCCCCCTGGACCAGTTCTTCGCCCGGCTCTTTGGCGAGCTGCTCAGTCAGCCCGGTTTTGGTTTTCACGAGGATGTGGACGGGGCCAGGGTCGCCAACCAACTGGTGGTCTCGGCGCGCAACTTCCGCTGGGCGGTGGAGGAGACGGAGAGCAACCCCGTGGCCCGGGTCGCCATCGGCAAAGCCTATGTGGAGTTGGTGAACGGGGGCGCGCTGGGTGCGCTCTTTGTCCCCGGCTGGGAGGAGCAGGAGGATGTGGTCTTTATCGCGCCGGCCTATACCTATTTAATGCGTAACCGGCCTGTGGATGTCCAGTTCTGGTTGGATGTGGGCGCGACGGGCTGGTGGGAGCGGCTCTACCAGCCCCTCACCCATCCCTACGTTCTCTCCCAACAATGGCCAGCCAACGCAGTCTGGAGCGATCTGGACGAGTTCCAGCGGCGGCAGGAGATGCTGCGCCGTCTGCTGATTGGCCTGATCCGGCGCACCCGGCGGGAAATCTACCTGGGCCTGAGCGACTACGGCGAAAACGGGATGGAGCAGCGCGGCCCCCTGCTGGGGTTGCTCAACCGGATACTGAGTCAGGGGTAGGGGACTGGGGGTAGGGATCGGGGATTAGAGATTGGGGGCGGCTATCCAGCCCCCAGTCCCCAGTCCCCAATCCCCAGCCCCCTCTGCCCCCATTTGCCTTTTCATTCTCTTGTGCTAGAATGCAGCGCGCTTTCATTCAGTAGTGTGAGTGGCCAGGCTGCCACAGCTATAATAATAAACAGGACAGGTCAGGAAAATCATGCAATCACAAAGCCGCACCACCGATTCAGCCACACAGACCGGAGACCTGCGCGAGGAGCTGGCCTTTGCCGTGCGAATCGCGCAGGAAGCTGGTACAATTGTCAATACATTTTATGTAGGCTCCTCCGAAGTGGAGTACAAATCACCGGACGAGCCTGTAACCGAAGCAGACCGCTCGGCCAACCAGCATATCGTTTCCTGCATCATCGCCGCCTACCCCGATGACGGCATCCTTTCGGAGGAGTCGAAGGACGATCTGATCCGCTTGGAAAAGGAGCGGGTCTGGATTGTGGACCCGCTGGACGGCACAAAGGAGTTCATCGCCCGCAACGGCGAGTTTTCCATAATGATTGGGCTGGCGATTGGGGGGCGGCCGGCTATGGGCGTCGTCCATCAGCCCTCCAGCGGGCTGCTCTACAGCGGTATTGTGGGCCAGGGCGCAACCCTCCTGGAAGAGGGCGAAACGATTCCCCTGGCTGTCAGCAGCCGGACAAATGTGCGGGAGATGGTTCTGGTCAGCAGCCGCAGCCACCGCAAGCAGATTGTGGACAACATCCGCCGCAAGCTGCGCATCACCAGCGAGAATGTGACGGGCAGTGTGGGGCTAAAGGTGGGTCAGATCGCCCGACAGATTGCCGATCTCTACATTCACCCCAGCCCCGGCTGCAAAGAGTGGGACCTGTGTGCGCCGGAAGCGGTTTTAACCGCGGCTGGGGGCACAATGACCGACTGTTGGGGCAATCTGCTGCGTTATAACAAACGGGATGTGCGTGCCCACAACGGGCTGATCGCCAGCAATGGCCTGATTCACGATCAGATTATGGCAACAGTCATCGAGATCGTAGAGCAGGCCGGTTTTAACGAAGATGACGGATTCTGGTAAATCGTTTGGGAGATTCTATGCCCCATTTTGATCCCGACTATATCTTTGGCATTCACGAGCCGGGTGGTGAACATCTGATGCTGGCGGCCGGGCGACCCGGCTGGGTTCTCTTCAGCGAAGTGGTGGGTCACAACCCCAATGAGCGCAGCGGCAAAGACTACACCCCCTTTGCCGATCAGGGGCTGGCGGTGATGGCGCGCCTGAACAATGGCTATCATCCCCAGGGCACAATCCCCCACGCCAGCGACTACGCCAACTTCGCCCGGCGCTGCGCCAATTTTGTCGCTTCCAGCCGGGGCTGCCGGGTCTGGATTATCGGGAACGAAAGCAACTACGCCATCGAGCGACCCGGCAACAAAAGCCGGGCCGCTTTTGCCAGGAGCGACCCACAGGTACGCGGGCTGCCGGAACGTTTTAATGCCCAGCGCCCCTCCACAGCCCGGGCAGATGCCCAAGCGGAAAGCCGCGAAGACGAGGGCGAAGTGATCACGCCGGAGATGTACGCCCGCTGCTACCGCCTCTGCCGGGACGCTATCCACCGGGTGCCCGGCCACGAAGAAGACCGGGTGCTGGTGGCCCCCGTGGCCCCCTGGAACACCGACACCACCTACAACGGCAACCCGTCGGGCGACTGGATCAAATACTTTCAGGATATTCTGTTGCTTCTCGGCCCCAGCGAGTGCGACGGCATCGCCCTCCACACCTATACCCACGGCAGCGACCCCGCGCTCATCCGGGATGACAGCAAACTGCAACGCTTTCCCCAGTATCACTACCACTTCCTGGCCTACCGGGATTTTATGCAGGCCATCCCCCACAATATGCGCCATCTGCCGGTCTATATCACAGAGACCGATCAGGCCGCCCCCTGGGAGGATGCCAACCGGGGCTGGATTCAGGCAGCCTATGCCGAAATCGACGGCTGGAACCGTCTGCCCGACAGCCAGAAGATTCGCAGCCTGATTCTCTACCGCTGGCCCCAGGCGGACCAGTGGCACATCGAAGGCAAGGGGCAGCTCATCGAAGATTTCCGCGGCGCATTGCAGAAAAGCTATCGCTGGGAGAAGCCAGGAGAGGAGATACCAGAGACGCCACCGACCCCGACAGCCGCGGTTGCGCAGCCAGAAAGCGCGGGGCCGCCCTATCGGGTGCAGTGGATGCAGGGCCAGTTGCCGCGCCCGCTCAACGCCGGTCAGACGGTTACTTTCCCGGTGACAGCGCGCAATATGGGTGTGCGCCCCTGGCAGCACAGCGGCCCCCATCCCGTGCGCCTGGGCTACCGCTTCTATCAAAATCGGCAGGAAGTGATCCTGCGCCCGGACCAGCAGATTCGTTCTGCCCTGCCCCAGGCTGTCCAGCCAGGCGAGAGCATTACTTTCGAAGCAAAGGTCAAATTGCCCGATTCTCCCGGCAATTACACTCTGCAATTGGACCTGGTACACGAGGGCGTCACCTGGTTTGCCGACCAGCAGTCGGATGTGTTGACCCGCTGGTTGACTATCGGCGGCGAGGCGGTGACACCCACAACCGATGAAGCGCAGGCTATGCCCCCACCCATTCAGGCAATTCCGCCCGGGCCCCTGCCCAAACCGGCCGAGACCCCAGCCCCAGCAGCGCTGGCGCCGCTCCCGGAAGCCCTGCCCGGGGCCCTGCCCCTGCGGCCCGTGCCGATTGCTCAGAAGATTCAGCCATCCCAGCCCTCACAGGCGCTGACACCGCCTACAATCACCGACATCAGTGCGAGCCTGCCCAGGGGCAGCCGAGCCTGGGAAGAACGCCCCCTCAGCCGGGTGCGCCATCTGATCATCAACCACACGGGCGCGCCGCCGGTTGTGCCTGTGCAAATGATTGCCCAGGCCCACGTAGACCGGGGCTATCCGGGCATCGCCTACGACTTCTACGTCAGCCAGAGCGGGCAGATTTTTCAGGTCAGCCCCCTGGAAGCGGTGGTCAAAGCCGATGCGGAGTGGAGCGGCGGTGGCCTCAACATCTGTCTGGAAGGCAATTTTGACGGCGCTGTCCCGCCCCCGGCCCAACTGGGGGCCACAGCCCATCTGGCCGCGTGGATGCTCCAGCGCACCGGGCTGCTCCCCGAATCTATCATCGGCCTGCGTGAACTGATCCAGACCACCAGCCCTGGCAACACATTTCTGGCCGGACCGGGCTGGAAGAAGAACCTGCTGACAGAAGTGCGCGGTCTGCTGGCCCGCGCCGCGCCGCCAGCACCGCCAGCCCTGGCCCGACCGGAGAGTTCCACACCAGCCCAGCCAGGTAACCCGATTTCTCAACCGCCTATCCAGGAGATTGTGACCCGGCTGCCCCGGGACCCGGCCGGCTTTTTCAGCCGCAGGCCAGAGGATATCCAGCATCTGGTCATCAACCACACAGCCGCGCCGCCGGATGTATCGGTGGAGGTGATCGCCAACGCCTTTCGGGACAAACTGCCGGGCATTCTCTATCAATACTTTATCACGGCGGATGGGCAGATTTTACAGACCCAACCCCTTTTGCAGGTGGTAGACGGGGAGCGGCCTTATATTGCCAATGCGGTGAATATCGCTTTTGCCGGTGACTTTTCCAGCGAGATTCCCAGCGCAGCCCAAATCCGGGCAGGCGGTCATCTGATCGGCTGGCTTCTGGGCGAGCTGCCCCAGCTTACTTTGGCAAGCGTGCGGGGCGTGAGCGAATTTATTCCCCACGGGTCGCCCGGTGAGCAGTGGTTGCGGGGGCGTCGCTGGAAAGATTTGCTGCTGAATGCGGTGGCAGACAGGCTGCGGGATGAAGAAGGGGGCGAAGCGGAGGGCAACAGCGTGGAGTTGCAGCGGCAGGTGCGGGAATTGCAGCAACAGAACGAGACACTGCTGGTGCAAACCGGGCAGTTGCGCCGGGAGAATGGGCGGCTGCTGCGGGAGATCGAAGAGGTGCGGGCCGACCCCAACCGCTGGAAACGGGTTGTATCGCCGGTCATTCACGACATCGGCGGCCAGATCCCCCGTCACCCCAATTTGCGCTACGAACAGCGCCGGGCCGATGCCATTACCCATCTGGCGGTACATCATACGGCTATGCCCCCACACGTAGGGCCGGAGCGCATCGCGGCCATTCACATCGAGGCGGACCCGGAGCGGGGCAAAGAGGCGTGGCCTGGGATTGGCTATCATTTCTTTGTCCACGGGGATGGGCGCATCGACCAGACCCAGCCCCTGGAAAGCCTCTGTTATCACGTGGCCGGCCATAACCAGCACACCGCGGGCATTGCCTTTGCAGGGAGTTTTATGAATGGCAGCGTGCCCACTGCCCAGCAATTGACCGCGGGGGCCCGGTTGGTTGCCTGGCTGCTCCAGGAGATGCAGTTGCCTTTGCAGCAGGTGTGGGGACACAAAGAGTTCTCCGGCAATCGCACGACCTGTCCGGGCAGCGAATGGACCGATGGGCGCAAGTGGCGGGATCGGCTCTTTGAGGAGGTGGTGCGCATACAGAGCGGGGGGGACCGGCGGCCTATCCATCACTATCTGCTCTTCTGGCAGCAGCCCCATCCGGGCCCGATGGCCGTCGCCGATGTTGCCAACGCCCAACCCTACATCGAGCGCTTCCGCCCAACGGTCGGCTTCAGTGTGGAAGAGGCGTTGCAGGCCAGCTATGTGACAATTGTGGGCAACCAGGCCGGGGTCAACGCCCAGGACGAAGATAGGCTGCGCCGGGCAGGGGTCGAGGTGGAGCGCATCGACGGCAAAGACGGGGCGGAGACAGCCCGGATTTTGGCGGAATTGGTGCAGAAGGGGCAGCGGTTTTGGCATTTGGTGGAAGAACTATAGGGCAATCGCGTGACGTATACATTTTATCTAAATGAGGTTCCTATGAGTGTAGTCGATATTTTAGAGTCAGCCCAATATGTGGTTGACAAGCAAGGACAGCAAACGGCTGTGCTGTTAGATATGTCTGTCTGGCACGGCTTGCAGCAGCTTTTGGAAGAACTGCAAGAAGACGAAGGGCTGGGAAAGTTGATGGCTGCGGTTCAAGAGGATGAAAAATTCGAAGGCGAAGCGGCTCAAGCAGTGTACAAGGCCTACCTTTTGGAAGCAGAGGCAGCGTGAAATGGCGTGTGCAGTATACCCGCACATTTTTGAAAGAACTCTCTCGTTTGCCGGGTGACATTCGTGCGCAGGTGGAAGCAATTGCCTTTGGGGAAGGAATGCGTGACGATCCTTACTTGGCTGGGAAAGCACAAAAGTTATCTGGCTTTCAAACCTTCTACAAAATTCGCATCGATGATTACCGAATTGGTATCCAAATCGATACCGACGAGCGTCTTGTCGAGTTTCAGCGTGTGCTGCATCGGCGTGAAATCTACCGCAAATTTCCGTAGCTGTTCTGAAAATAGAACACGGATGGACACGGAAAGAACGGATTCACACGGAT
>JAHDWH010000005.1:0-13336 GCA_023384455.1 Caldilineaceae bacterium
TGAAACGTGAAGACGTGAAACGTGAAGACGTGAAACGTGAAGACGTGAAACGTGAAGACGTGAAACGTGAAGACGTGAAACGTGAGAGTACGTGACGACACCTCACGTTTCACGTTTCACCCTGCCAAATCAATAGTATCTGTCCAACCAATACCACTTCCCTACGCAATACGCAATCCTGCCCCGCCAAACGGTTCCTTTTCTACCACGCGAGGTCCACTCCAAATGATCGTCATGAAATTCGGCGGCACATCGGTCGGTTCTACAGAAGCTATCGGGGCTACGGCTGCGATTGTGGCCCAGAAAGTGGCGGAACAGGCCAAGACTACCCGGCCCGGTGTAGTGGTCGTCACCAGCGCTATGAGCGGCGTGACCAACGCCCTGATCGATTCGGCCCAGGCCGCCGCGCTGGGGGACGAGACCCCCTATCGGGAAGCCCGCAGCAGCCTGCTGGTGAAACACCAGATGGTCTGCGGCCAACTCATCGAAGACGGGGTGGAGCGGGCTGCCTTAGGCCGCCTCTTCGACAGCCGTCTGCGCGAGTTCGAGCGTCTCTGCAGGAGCATCGCCGTCCTGGGCGAGCTGACCGAGCGGGGGATGGATGTGGTCTCCGGGATGGGCGAGCGGCTGAGCGCACCCCTGCTGGCCGCGGTGCTGCGGGCCAACGGCGTCAGAGCACAGTTTATCGACGCCGGCGAACTGATCATCACCGACGACACCTACGGCAGCGCCAGCCCGCTGATGGAGCAGACCTTTGCCCGCTGCATCGACCGGCTGCTGCCGATGGTGCAGAGCGGGGTCGTGCCCGTCATCACCGGCTTTGTGGCCGCCACAGAAAAGGGCATTCCCACCACACTGGGGCGGGGCGGCTCGGACTATTCCGGCGCGATTATCGGCGCGGCCCTGGACGTGGACGAGATTCAGATTTGGACCGATGTGGACGGGGTGCTGACCGCGGACCCGCGCATCGTCAAAAATGCCCGCTGTCTGGAAGAGTTGACCTACGAGGAGGTGGCGGAGTTGGCTTTCTATGGGGCCAAAGTGCTGCACCCCAAGACGGTGACGCCGGCCATCGAGAAGAAGATTCCTGTGCGGGTGTTGAATACTTTCAACCCCAGCCACCCCGGCACACGCATTGTTGAGTCCACGCCCAACCGGCCTCTGGGCGTAAAGGCCATCACCGCCATCAAAGATATGCAGATGATTACAGTGGCCGGGCGGGGAATGATGGGTGTGCCCGGTATCGCCGCCCGCACCTTTGGCGCGGTGGCCCGCCAGAGCGCCAATGTGCTGATGATCAGCCAGAGCAGCAGCGAGCAGAGCATCTGTTTTGTCGTGCCCGGCAAAGAGGGTCCCCGGGTGGTGCAATCGCTCCAGGCCGAGTTTGAGCGGGAGCTGAAGCAGCACCTGATCGAAAACATCCACAGCCAGAACGAAATTGTGATTGTGGCGGTGGTGGGCACAGGGATGAAGGGTGTGCCCGGCATCGCGGCGCGGGTATTCAACGCCCTGGGCACACACAATATAAATGTCATCGCCATCGCGCAGGGGGCCAGCGAGGCCAACATCAGCCTCGTCGTTATCCGCGCCGAGGCCGACAAAGCCGTGCAGGCCATCCACGACGCCTTTGAACTGGGGATTGGGGACTAGGGATTGGGGATCGGGGACTGGGGACTGGAGAGTGCGTCCCAGTCCCCAGTCCCCGATCCCCAATCCCCAATCCCCGGTCCCTACCACCAGAGAGGAAACTTTACAAATGCAACAACTTCCCGTCATTCTCTTCGGCCTGGGGGGTGTGGGTCGGGCGCTGGTGCGCCAGATTTTGGACAACCGGAATTTTCACGCCGACCAGTACGATCTGGAGATTCGCTTTCTGGCCCTGTGCGACAGCCGGGCCGCGCTGATCGAGCCGATGGAAGGCTTGCACGACCAGCAGATCGAAGAAGCCCTGGCCCTGAAGACTGCGGGCCAATCCCTGGCCGCCCACGAACTGGGCGGCAGCCAGGACGATCTGGCGGCCATTGTAGACATCGCGGGCAGACCGGGTGCGGTTGTGGTGGACTGTTCCGCCACGGATCAGACCCTCCCTGCGCTGCTCTTTGGGTTGAACCGGGGCTACAAAGTCGTCCTGGCCAACAAAAAACCCCTCACCGTTCAACAGGAGGCATACGACCGGCTCACCCGAGCCGGCGCCACACCGGGACATCCCCGCACCCTCTCGACTACCCGCTGGGAGACGACGGTGGGCGCGGGCCTGCCTGTCATCGCTACGCTGAACCGGCTGATCGCCAGCGGCGACGAGATTACCCGGATGGCGGGTACATTCAGCGGGACGCTTGGCTATCTGATGACCGGTTTGCAAGAGGGGCGGCCCTTTAGCGAAGTGGTGCGGGAAGCCCACAAATTGGGCTACACCGAGCCGGACCCCCGGGACGATCTGGGCGGGGTGGATGTGGCGCGCAAGGCGCTGATTCTGGCCCGGGGTCTGGGTTGGCGGCTGGATATGGCAGACGTGGCCGTGACCGGTCTCTACCCGGAGGCGATGGCGGGGCTGTCTGTGGCCGACTTTATGGCCGCGCTGCCGGAACTGGACAGCCATTTCGCCGGGCTGGTGGCGGACGCCGCCGCGTCGGGCAATGTCCTGCGCTATGCAGCCACCGTCGAAAATGGGGCGTGTCAGGTCGGCCCCGTGGCCGTCTCTGCCGACAGCCCTCTGGGGCGTCTTTCCGGCACAGACAATCTGATTGAGATCACCAGCCGCTGGTATCAGCCCAACCCACTGGTCATTCAGGGCCGGGGCGCGGGGGTGGACGCCACGGCGGCGGGTGTGTTGAGCGATGTGATCGAACTGGCGTTTACACGATAGGGAGCGTATTGCGTATTTCGTATTGCGTAATTAAGTGATGTTGGCGATAAAGATGGAGTTGGTCGGTAGGGGATGAAACGTGAAACGTGAGAGGAATGGACGATCTCACATCTCACGTTTCTCACTACAAAACCAATTTGGAAAGCCCCGATTCGTCACTGCCTACGCAATACGAAATACGCAATACGAACTCCCTTCAGATACTTGGAGAAAAATTCGTATGCAACCCAACAAAATCCCCGTCGGCGTCCTGGGCGCGACGGGCGCGGTGGGACAACGCTTTGTCCAGATGCTCCAGGGCCATCCCTGGTTCGAGATTACGGAACTGTGCGCGTCGGAGCGCAGCGCGGGCAAGCGCTATGTGGACGCTTGTCATTGGATTCTGCGCGGGGATATGCCGGCGCACCTGCGGGATGTGGTGCTGACCGAAGGCAAGCCGGGCATCAACTGCCGGATTGTCTTCAGCGCACTGCCCAGCGGCCCGGCGCAAGAGATGGAAGAACGGCTGGCCGGGGCCGGCTATATCGTCTGTAGCAATGCCAGCAGCCACCGCTACGACGACGACGTGCCCCTGCTCATCCCGGAGGTGAACCCGGAACACCTGGGACTGATCGATGTGCAGCGGCGCAAGCGGGGCTGGGAGGGCTTCATCACCACCAACCCCAACTGCTCCACCACCCATCTGGTGGGCGCGCTCCATCCCCTGCACCAGCGCTTTGGGGTGAAGAAAGTCTTTGTGGTGACAATGCAGGCCATTAGCGGCGCGGGCTATCCCGGCGTCAGTTCGATGGACATCACCGACAATGTGGTGCCTTACATCGGCAAAGAAGAAGAAAAGATGGAGCGGCGGGAACCCCACAAACTGCTGGGCCACTTTGACGGCGAACGGGTGGCTGTGCCCGATTTTGTCATCAGCGCCCACTGCAACCGGGTGGCCGTGCGCAACGGCCATCTCATCGCAGTCAGCGCGGAATTCGAGAGCCGTCCCTCCCTGGACGACGTGCGCGGCGCGTGGAGCGAGTACAATCCCCTGGCCCAGCAGTTGAAGCTGCCCAGCGCGCCCCAGCCGCCGATACTCTACAAAGACGAAGTGGACCGACCCCAGCCCCGGATGGACCGGCTGGCAGGCAGCGTCCCCGGTATGGCGACGGTCGTGGGCCGCCTGCGCGAGGACCCCCTCTTCCACGTCAAATTTCTGGCCCTGGGCCACAACACCATCCGCGGCGCGGCGGGCGGCAGTCTGCTCAACGCCGAGCTGCTCGTCTCCCAGGGCTATCTGGGCGCAGAGGCCGCGGCCTTGACCGGTGGACTGGCAGTCGCGTAACGAAGAAAGTACCGAATAAGAGAGAGGGTGGGGTTGCCCGGAGCAGCCCCACCCTCTCTGATTTAAGCACGCGAAGTACTGGCCGCCTACGTAGCATCGATCACTTCCGACACAGTGGCGTAAAGTTCCTGGATAGAAAACGGCTTTTTGAGCAACGCCACAGCCCCGGACTGGGCCACTTGCTTCACAATCCCAGGGGTCGAGTGGGCCGTGAGAACAATGGCAGGCACTTCCGGGCAATTTTCTTCCATCCAGGTCAGTAACGCAAAGCCATTGGCATCGGGCATCACCAAATCCGTGACGACCAGCGAAAATACCCCGGATGGCAACAGATTTTCGGCCTCCGCCACAGAGTTGCAAAAGGTTGTCTCATAGCCGATCCGATTCAGACATATACTGACAAAGCGGCTCAGCCGCTCTTCGTCATCCACAATGAGTACGCGAGGCTGTGGATTGGTTGCTCCAGCGAAAAACGTCATAGACTTATCCTCTCCATCAGACCCAGTTATGCTATGGCAGGTGGTCTGGAGAATCCCAAACAGGAAAATATGGCTTTGCTCATACAGCGGAAATCAAGCCCGGCGTACAGTATATCACACTTTCCATCGCCGAAAGATCAGCGTCATTCAGAGTAACTGCTCACCCCCTCCCAACCTCCCCCACTGTGGGGAAGGAGTCGCTCCACTTTCCTCCCTGGCAGGCTGTGGGAGAGAGAAGAAATAGAAGGCGGATGACGCGGAAAGGGCTGATTGCCGCGGATAGAAGCGAGAAAAATCCGGCTTTTTCCGTACTTTCCGTTCAATCCGCGTTCTATTCTGTGCTACTCCGATAAACTGCTAGAGCCGCCGGCTTTCGGCGCGGCCTTCGCCGCCGGGCAGCAGATGACGCTGGCGGAGGTGGTTGCTACGCTGCAATCCGCCGAACGGAATGAAACGTAACCGGTTCCTCAAAGGTACGAAGTGGCTGGGGTGTTATTCTGGCAGACAGCCACGCCACATCAGCTTCATCCGTCACACCAAAAGTACCCTTCCCAATAGGGACTTTCCAGCCATCCCCCGATTCCTGAGCGATCTTTCGCACAGGATCACCCCGATCTGACCGGGTATCCAGCAGCGATTGACCGTCCAGGGGGACAAAGGCATCCAGAAAGATGAGGTGCGATAGACGCTGTGCTGCTACTTCTGCTACGAAAACTGCGCGCTCGATCTGATTCATTTCTGCTTCCTTTCTCTATGGATAAACTGGAAACGTACAATTCAATACAGATGTTTGACGACTCTTTGGAATTTCCACTGATTGATCTGTTGTTCTCCGTGCGCTCCAGAATCTCGGCCACGGTTTCCTCTGTCTCACCCGTCAATGTACATCCGTTGCCCCGTCTGGTGGGACTCCAGCGCGGCGTTGAGCACCTTCTGCACTTTGACCCCCACATCAAAGCCCGGCTCCGGCTGGTAGTCCCGCAGGATGGCATCGACAAAAAGGCGGGGGCCGACCAGATGGTTTTGGAAAATGCCGAAGATGTCGCTGGGATCAACGCCCTGTAAAATCTCATCGGGGATGGGGAGAGACTGGAATTCTGTCTCCCCCTTGCACACACCGCGCATCTCAACTTTGCCCCATCGCTTGGGCGTGCCCCACCACCAATCGACTTCCGCCCTGCCTGCTTCGCCGTTCACTTCGGCGTGATAGTCCCGTCCCCGTTCCCCCATATGCACACGCTGGTTGAGTTGGATCGTGCCGTGAGCACCGTCGGCAAAGTCAAGGATGAGCTGCGCAGATTCATTGGCACCGACGAGTGGTTGGCCTGCGGGATTCAGGCGTTGGGAAAAGGTCGCCAGATGCGCGCTGACGCTGCGGATCTCTCCGCCCAGCCACAGGGCCAGCGCAATCGTGTGCGAACCCAAATCACCCAGCACACCCAGCGATCGGGCCGCATCCCAATGCCAGTCGTAGTCATTATTGAAGGCCCGGTCGCCGTAGTGGTGAAAAGTGTAGTGGCTGGCCCGGCCAAAGTAGCCCTCCTGCACAAGTTGGTGCAGATAGCGGCTGTGGGGCATCCAGCGCACGGTGAATTCCATCAGATGTTTGACGCCAGCCTCCTCGGCCGCTTCCCGCATCTGTTGGGCGTGGGCCACAGTCAGGGCCATCGGCTTTTCGCACAGCACATGCAGTTTGGCTTTCAGCGCGGCCATCACCATCGGGTAGTGCAGGTCATCCGGGCTGGCGACAATCACCCCATCCAGCCGTCCCTTTGCGATCATCTCGTTGTAGTCGGTGTAAACCACCGCGCCGGGATGTTTGGCCGCCAACTCCTCGGCACGAGATCGGGTCCGTCCGCAGACCGCGGCAATCTCGGCCTCTGGGCAGGTCGCCAGGCAGGAAAGCAGAAAGCCCGAATACCAGCTTGTGCCAACGATGCCAATCCGAATTTTGTCACTCATCGCTCACGCTCCCTTTGGGTTGGTGTGACCGGATTCCGGGAATCGGTCACACGCTTTTTGAATATCCCTATACGCCGGCCGATTCCCGGAATCAGGCCGGCGCAGCACCGACTCATCCTGAAAAATTTGGCAGTACAACCTCCGCCAACAGTCTTGATACCCCTCCTTCCCTTGCCAGCCGCATCCAGCGGGGCCAGTCCACGCCGGTTACTCCAGAGAGGGAAATCGAAATAGCGGTCATTGATTTGTCCTTTCAGATGTGTCGCGCCAATTGCAGGGCGCGCTCGTTTTGGGTCAGGAAGAAGCGAAAGGCTTCCACCCAGCGATCAAGAATCTGTTCAATCGGGCGTTGTAAACTTCGCTCCATACCAGCACGGCTTTCAGGGTGTTCGATCAGTAAACTGGTAAGCCTAGCAACCCGACTCGCTTCTCCCGTACTGAGGCAGGTAAGATAGGTGAGCCGCACCGCGTCTTCATTACCCTGCCAACCGGCTTCTGCCAGTCCTGCCAAATAGGCGTCAAATACCGGCTCGATGAGCGCGGCTGCCTGATCGAGGGATAGGTCCATCCATTTGACGGATGACCCCAGGAGTAATCCGATGTCCGCCCCCAGATATTCGATCCCGGCCTGGTCCCAATCGACCGCAACCGTATAGCTGCCATCGCCCGTATGCGGCATGGGGAAGAGATTCCTAGGGTGGTAGTCGCGATGGCAAAGACATTTGTCGCTTTCCTCCACTTTTGTGAAAAGTTCGTCGCCACTTTGCCAAAGTGCCGTAAGCGCCTGGACCACATCGGCGGGAAGCGTGCGCCCGGCAACGGAGATGCGCGCCAGAACAGACAACCGTTCAAATGCCTGGGCAATGTTCGGGGCACGGTACTTCTCGCGTAGACCGTTTGGGTTGAGCCAGGGCCAATCGGGCAACCTCGGTTCAGCCCAGTGGCCGTTAAATTGCCCGGCGTGTTGCGCGGCCTGGACAAAGTGTTCTGGCAGCCAGGGCGGCTGGGGCGCGGCGGACAGGTCTTCCAGCCAGATGCAGTGCAGGTTGTCCCATTTCTCAATGGCGTAGCAGCGAGGAGATCGGACGCGATCCTCCTGTATGGCGCTTGCGCCGGAGCGATAGAAGGCCAACTCGCGCAGGGCGCTTGTCGGATCGTACTCTCTCCCCTCAAATCGCGGTGGCCCCAAAACCTTCACGACGACAGACCAGGGCCGCACCCCGCCCGCCGTCGAAGCGGCACCGGTTATGCGGAAAATTCCGACAGTGGACGGTCCGTGGCTGCGCCCGATCTCCGTGACTGACCAGCCGTCGACGGGGGACGCACCTGTGCCGAGGAGTTGCGCCAGAATTGGCTTCAGTTCATCGGCTGACAATTGACGAAGTTTGGAAAGTGGATCCACAGGCATAGAAGTTCCTCCAATGGGTAGTAGGGCAATCAGCAACAGAAGTGCGGGTTGGCTATCCCTCATTCTTTTTTGGGACTTGGCTTCTCAGGCCCATTGCCAACCCTTTTATGCAGCAGACGTCTTCTCGACTACCGATGTCGTTCCTCCTACTAGCCCGGGGTCCAGGGCTGGTTGGCCCAGTGGCGCGATGGCCTCGGCAGCCAGCGTCACAGCTTCGGCCATCGCTGCCGGCTTCTCGCCGCTTAAGCGCAGATAGGCGTAGAGCAACCCCGCGGCCAGGAGGGTACACAGAGCGCATACGAAATAGAGGGCAGCAAAGCCGCTGGCCTGGATCAGCGCGCCGCCGCCGATACCCGCCAATGCCCAGCCCAGCGCACCGCCGACAACGGATATGCTCTGGCTGCTGGTGCGCCAACGGGCATCAAAAAGCTCCTGCCCGAATATGCCCCGGGTTGTGTTGGCAATGGTCTGGGTCGCAACGACGAAAATGTACATCAGGATCACCACCCAAACCAGCGATGTGACAGCCAGCCCGGCCAGAAAAAGAGCCGTCGCTGCCAGACTTGCCAGCACCGCGTAGCCGATGCCCAGGCGGTTGGCCAGCAGGGGCACAGCCAGGGCCGCACCAATCGGCAGCAATTGGGCAAACCCCAGAACCGAGCCGATTGTGGATGGGGTCATGCCCAACCCGCTGTCCAGATAGACATTGAAAAATGTGCGCAGCGCGCCGCCGCTCAAGGAACTGAGCAGAGACAGAAGCCCGATGAATGCCAGGAGAAACAGGGGCGCGCGGGCATCGCTGCGCTCTCTGCTCTCCTGCCGGTGTACATAGGCGGGGTCGGCGGCGGCGAGGATAGCGATGGAGCCGCAGACCAGAATCACCCCCGGCCAGAGCGCCAGCCGGTAGGGGTCCGGCTGGTCCAGGCTGAATCCGAAGCGGTTGACAAAGAGTTCCGGCAGGCCGCCGCCCACCAGACTGCCTACAAAGGCAACGGTCGGCGTGGTGGCGGCATAGACGGAAAAAGCGTGGCGTCGTTCCCGTTCGTTGGTCACGGCCATAATATAGGGCGCGCCGTTGACGGTGAGCAGGGCCACGCCACACCAGAAGATCACCTGGCTGATCATCAGCCAGAGCCGCCATTGGGACTCTGGCACGCTCCCCACTGTCAGCAGAAGCGCCATGCCCAGGGCGAAGAGCGCGCAGCCCAACAACTGACTGTTGCGCAATCCCATACGGTTGCCCAGCATCGCAGAGGGAAGCGCCGCTGCCGCCCAGACGATCTGCCCGACCCCGGCCAGCAGACCGATGAACTGGACATCAAAACCCAGCCGCAGCAGGTAAAGGTTCTGCAGGACGGGCTGCAAGCCAAAGGAAGTGAAAAGCCCGAGGGACATGGACAACAGAAATCGTCGCATACTGGGGCTAAAGGAAGGGATCGCCTGCCAGTATTCCGGGATCAGCCCCGTCTTCCCCAGCCCAGTTTCCTGACCCGGTGGGTTCGCATTGGATGCCATTGAAGTTTCCTTCTTAAATCAGATTGTCGTTGGGTACTTTCAAACAGCCTGCGCGGCGCTCCGAATCTTTTCGATCATCTCGTCCATTGACAGCACCTGGGCAAAGAGCGCGCCAAGGGTGGCCAGGCTGGCCCGCTGGGCTTCATCGGCGGACAGACCGCCCAGTGTTGTTGGTAGCGTGCCATCGCTGAGAAAGAAGACCCGAAAGTCGCGCACCATCGCTTCGCGGGCTGTCGTTTCACAGCAGACATTGGTGGCAATACCGGAGATGATTACGCTGTCAATGCCGCGAGAACGCAGAATCAACTCAAGGTCGGTGGCGTGGAATGCGCCGTAACGCGGTTTGTCCAGAATAATGTCACGCTCGTCTACTATCAGGTTGGCGTGAAACGCCGCTGATAGTGCGTTTTTGTTGAATACCTCTGCGGCTGGCGGATATATCTCGCCAAAGATACCAGCATTTGCACCGTCGTCGCGGATAATGCCGCGGGTGTGAATAACCAAAATGCCCGCTGCCCGGCAAACTGCGGCAAATTCGTTGATGCGCTCTACAAGTGGTAGCCCTTTGCCTTCTCGTTTTGGGTTGTCTACAAAAATGTTCTGCATATCGACATTGATCAGCGCCATGCGTGCAGGAATCACGGGAAAGTTCATTGGATGTCTCCTTTGGTCTGTATTTTTGGTGTAAAAAGGTAATCAACTGAAAGCCACCCGCCCCTGCTCCAGCCAAGCCCGGCAATCGGGCGTCAACACTTCTGCGGCCTTCGCCTCGTACATCTGCACCTCCTCCGCCGAGAGCACATCCCGCCAGCGGCCGTTTGTGCCTTTGAAGAAGAAGGTCCCTGCCCCATCCTTGAAGGTGGCGCCCCAGCTTTGGTTGAGGCGAGCTTCCCGTTCGCGCATGGCGTCAAGACTCGCCGCCTGCATTAGTCCAGGCAGGGCGTCGTCAGCCAGGGGGATCGCCAGAAAAGCAGCGATACGACGAAGCTCACCGGCAAAGTCGTTTTTGAGATCGGCGTAGTGAATCAAGAGAAGATTGGGCAGATGGCGGTATTCCCACCAGCTTTGGGTGTGGTGGAGATTGGGCTGAAAAGGATAGCCCTCACTCGTCCACTCAAACCAGCCCCGGTTGATCCAATCCTGCCAGAAGGCGTGGATATCCTGCGGCGGGCGGGGCAACGCTTCACCGATCCGTCCCGCCACGCCGTTGTGATACTCGAAGGCCCCGTCGGTCATCCCCGCGTAGTGGTTCCACATAGACATCCCCACATCCCGCGCGTCCCGCCCCACGACAATGTATTTGACCTGAGGAAAGTAGGGCAGTCCATCCAAAGGCAGATGGGTCTTCATAAAACGGCGGTGCGGCTGCGCCTCCAGCTTTTCCAGCATCTTCTCTACTGGCGACCAGGGCGCATCGGGCCAGGTCGAAACCCAACCGATGGGCATTTCGTCGCGTTCCGGGACCTCCTGCCCCAGAAAGACCAACTGGCGTACGATTTCCAGCATCCAGGTGGTACCCGATTTGAGCGAAGTCGAGACGACAATATCGTCCGGGCGGGGACGATAGCCGTTCCAGCGGGTGCTGTCCAGCGAATGGAACTGATAGGTGCGTGTCACTTGGGGCAATTGTGTGGTCATTGAGATTTCTCCGGCTGAAATACTGTTCGTAGAGTGGGTTGTTTGGGCATAGAAAATTGATAGGGAAACGTCGTAGGTGCGGCTTGTAGCCGCACATCTATGGACATTCCTTGCTTGTGCGGTTCAAAACCGCACCTACCCTTCCCTGATTGTTTTCTTAGCCCACAATCAACCCGCCCTTCCAATCTGCGTCATCCGCGTTCTATTTTTCACGCCAGGATGCGCACAATGCCCTTATCGCCGTCCACTTCGATCTGCATATCGTCGTGGATCAGACGGGTGGCCGTATACGTCCCCACCACCGCGGGGATGGCGTATTCCCGCGCCACGACCGCGCAATGGCTGAGGATGCCGCCCGCGTCGGTGACAATGGCCGCGGCGGTGGCAAAGAGGGGCGTCCACGGCGGCGCGGTGGTCTCTGTGACCAGAATGTCACCTCGGCTCAGTTTGCCCGCGTCGTTCAGTGTGCGAATCACCTTTGCGCTGCCGCGTACTGTACCGGGCGAACCGGCTGCGCCGTTGATCGTATGGGGATCGCCGCTCGGCTGCGGCGGCGTGCCGAAGAAGCGCATCCCAGCGCGCGTGCCCGGATCGTCGGGGGGCGGTCCATCAGGCAATGTGCCCAGCATCATTGGCGGCTGGATATCGGCATAGTACGCAGCAGTTGCCCTGCGCTCCGCGATCAGTTCTTGCAGCTTTTGCGGTCGCTGCGATAGGGCAAGCAGGGCGTTGCGTACTTCTTCAAAGCGCAGATAGACCACATCCAGTGGTGTGGCAAGTGAGCCAGCGGCGGCCAGGCGGCGGCCCACTTCCACGAAGGCCCGGCGCAGTTGATAGGTGGCCCGGTGGTCCAGCCAGTAGTGATGATCCTCCTGAATGACTGTGGCTGCCTGGGCGCTGCGCAACAGCCCTTCAAACTGCATCCGCACCGCTTCGGGATAAGCGGTCAGCGCGGCCCGGGCTTCCTCAATCAGCCGTTCCCGCTCGGCCTGCATAGCCTGGCGGTGGGCGTCCATTTCCTCGTCTCGTTGCAGATACTCCTGCAGGTTGCGGATGGCGGGCGTCGGATCTTCGATCCAACTGGTGCTGGTCAAGGTGTCGAACATCTCCCCCCGCTGGCCGAACTCCTGTAGCCAGCGGTTCAGCTCTTCCAGGAAGGGGCGGCTCTCCACCGACGCCAGCAACGCGGCCATCACCTGTTCGGCAGGATGGCTTTCCAAAATCGCGGCGACTTGCGGCGTCTGCAAGGCCGTGCGGCTGAGTGCGTACAGTTTGCGATTGGCTTCCAGGGATTTGTTGTCAATTCCCTGCAACAGCCGGTATGCGCCCAAGGCATCTGCGCCGAATATCTCCTGATAGAAGTCATCAAAGAGGCTCATGGCCAGCAGCATTGTGTGGCCAATCTCAAAATGGATCTGCCAGGAGCGGATGGCCTGGGCCATAAAATCGTCGAAGTAGTCCACCAGTTGCGCGAGGGTAGCAGATGCCAGATCGATGGATTCGCAGTGGGCGAGAATCTGCTTGATTTCCGGCAGCAACGCATCCTCCCAAAAGTCGGAAATACTCATCACTGCCCGGACACTGGGATGATCCATCGGGTCGGCATCGGGCGGTGGCATAAACGGGTTGCCGTCCGGTCCCAGCACCGGCGTTGTGGCGGTGTAGTAGTGGGTGTTGAAAATTCGGCAATGGAAGCGGATGGGCATCCCAACTTTGCCTGCGCCGTGATTCAGGCAGGGTTCAAGGACATTTTCCACAAACGACGCGGCGAGTGGGACTATTTGGTAGGGGAAGTGCATGACATCCCGCATCCAAAAGTTGTTCGGGTCGGTTGGCTTGCGCCATTCGATGGGAAAGTCCGGCGGAACGGGAATGGGTTGACCGGGTGTTAGCTGTGCGGGTTCCATGAGTATCTCTCCTCTTCAGATAGGTTTTCTGTACGCTGCGGGGTGCTACGAAAGACAAAAATTTGTATACATGGATGGAAGAGAATACAGATTTTTTGGTCAATCCGTATTCCTTTCGAGCCGTGTATACAGGCCATTTTTTAGAGCGGTGGTGATCGGGCGACACTGCAACAGATAGAGCTTTCCGCGATGCCAGGCACATTCCAGATCGACGGCGTATCCCATTTCGTTTTCCAG
>JAHDWH010000005.1:13436-65972 GCA_023384455.1 Caldilineaceae bacterium
GTGATGACGATTTCGTCGCGCCGGCCGGTGATGGGATTGGCGCTGAAAATCACGGCGCTGACATCGGCCGGGACAAGCTGTTGGACCAGAACCGCCAGTCGAATATCGGAACTGTTCAATCCATTTTGCAGCCGATAGTCCAGGGCGCGGGGGGCAAAGGCAGAATGCAGGCACATATCCACAGCAGCCAGCACCGCGCCCGCGCCCCGCACATTGAGAAAGGTTTCATATTGCCCGGCAAAGGAAGCAAAAGCGCCGTCCTCATCCACGCCCGAAGAACGCACAGCCACGCTGGGTTCGGGCTGTCCCACGATCTGCTCCAGCGCGGCATACGCCTGCAAAATCGTCTCCTGATTAAAATATGTATGATGATCCGACGCATGGGCGCTCAGGCAAAAGCCGACGGGCACGGGGTAGTGGGACGCAAGTCTGCTGAGGTTGGCTGCTTTCGTGCCCACCCCAGCCGGGTCGCTACACGCAGCCTGCCCAAGCCAATGGATGTGCTGATGGGTGTTCGCCAATTGATTGGCGCTGGCGGATACGCTGTCAGGGAGATGTACGAGTAGGATTTGGTTCTGCATTGTCTGGCGACACTCCCCAATCCATCCGCGCTACAGGCAGCAAAGGATTTCAGGCACACATACCAGACGCGAAGGCGCTGCCTCTGCAACGCGTATGGATATCCGCGTTCCAAGCTATCCTGGAATCACCAAATCTAAGGTTAGAACTGCACGTGGGCCGTATTTCGATAGCGTACCGATGGTATCAATGGAATGGAAGGGATTTTTTCCACAAAAATTCCACACTTTCCCTCATTCCCACTCATACCCCACAGACTGGAGAAATGCCCGGGCCAGCGCCATATGACCCGCCTGATTTGAATGCACCCGATCCCAGGCAAAGGCCGATGAGTGGGTCTGGGTCAGTAGAGCATCGAAGACCGCCTGTGTATCCACGAAGATCGCCTGATGCTTTTCCGCGATCTGGCGCACCGCGGTCCCGTACGTATCCATTATGGCTCGCACCGGCTCCGACCGATTTGGTTCAATGTAGTACGGACTCATCAAGATCAGCCCCCTGAGCATCGGCTTCGTTTCCGTCACCAGCTCATCCAAGATACGCGTATAGACATCCAGACGAATATGCTTTTCCGTCATCTGTGGCCGGGCGAACTGCAACCAGACATCATTGATCCCGATACAGATGGAAAGCCAATCCGGCTTCAGATCCAGAACATCGGTTTGCCAGCGCGCTTTCAGATCCATCACCGTGTTGCCATTGATCCCCATATTGAAGACCCGGAAGTTGTGCGCCGGATAACGAGCATCCAACAGTGCGGCTACGAAACCAACGTAGCCGTCACCCAAGGCACCCTTCGGCCACATGTCTCCCACCGGACGAGCACGACCACAGTCAGTGATCGAATCGCCAATCATAAGCAATTTGCTGTTGGGTTGGATAATCATCAGCTTATCTCCCATTGAAAACTCTGGAGCGCAGTGGGCGATCATCCCGGCAGTTCCACCTGCAGGCGGGTGGCTTCGATGGGTGCAGAAAAGGCGTTCTGGATCACCTGACCGTCCGGCGTGATGATATCGGCTGCGCCAGCACCGGTGAACCGATCCGGGCCATCCATTTGGACTTTGCCGCGGATGACCCGGGTGCCGCTGTACTTCCCTGCCTCGTCATAGGAAAAGACGCGGAAGGTGTAGAGATAGGTGTTGCCCGAACCCATCCAGACGCCGTGGGATGAACTCAAGGCACTGATGTTGATCGTCTCCAGATAGTTGCCGTCGGCAAAGAAGGTCTGCAATACCTCCAACCCCTCCGGGCTGCTTTCGGACGGCGCAATGGACATTTTCCAGGTCCCCACAATGCTGCTCATAGGTGATTCTCCTGTGTGAATTGGATGAAACTGCCGGTGCCGCCAGTATACGCGCAATTCACTTGCTGTTGGTCACTGGATGCGTTACAATCCGCGTGACAAAGTGGGTGACAGCCCGGCGTAAAACCTATTTGCATTCAGGAGCAGACTGATGAATCGTCCGACCGATGGGGAGGGAGTTCATTCATTTGGCGATTGGCTGCGCCAGCAGCGCAAGGCGCGGGATTGGAGTCAGCCCGCGTTGGCCGAACGGGTCGGCTGCACGTCTGCGATGATCCGCAAAATCGAGGCGGATGAACGCAAGCCCTCGGCGCAACTGGCCGAATTATTGGCCAGGGTGTTGGGCGTGCCAGACGACATTCTCCCCGTCTTTGTGCAAGTGGCGCGCCAGTTGCAGCCCATCGTCCGATTGACGACTACCCACCCCACGCCATACACCGCCCACGCATACGCGCCTGTGCGCCTTCCTACCACACCCCTGCCCCTACCGTTAACTTCACTGGTAGACCGCCGGCGCGACACCGCTATCGTCACCGCCCTGCTCAGACGCGCCGATGTGCGCCTGCTCACATTGCTCGGCCCGCCGGGCATCGGCAAGACCCGTCTGGCTATCCACAGCGCAGAACAGCTTGCCCCAGACTTTGCTGATGGCGTCTGTTTTGTCGATCTTTCGCCGCTGACCGATACCCGGTGGGTCTTGCCCACAATCGCCCAATCCCTGGCAATTGCGGAAACGGGTACAACGCCCCTGCTCGAACGTCTGCGCGATCTGCTGATAGACAAAAGGCTTCTGTTCGTCCTCGATAACTGCGAACAGGTGAATGAGGCTGCCAACGAAATCGGCGCACTACTGCGCGGATGCAGAGGAGTGAAGGTCCTTGCCACAAGCAGAATCGCGCTGCTCCTGGCTGGCGAACACGAATACCCCTTGCCACCACTTTCCCTGCCGCCCGAAGATGAGGTCCACATCATTGGGCCAGAGCAGTTACTTGCCTTTGAAGCGGTGCAGCTGTTCGTAGCCCGGGTGCGCCAACACCAGCACGATTTTGCTATCACAGCCGCAAATGCTCGTGAGATTGCCCTCATCTGTCTGCGGCTGGATGGCTTGCCCCTGGCGCTGGAATTGGCCGCAGCCGCGCTGCGCCGCCTGAGCCTGAGCCAGTTTGTCGATATACTGGGCAAGGAGAGACACTGGCTGCACGAACTCCATTCATCCGCGCGCGATCTGCCGCCCCGCCAGCGCACGCTGCACCAGGCGATTGGCTGGAGTTATGGCCTGTTGAACGGGGAACAGCAACGAATCTTTCGGCGTTTGGGCATCTTTGTGGGCGGCTTTACACCTGCCGCTGCCCACGCCATCTGCGGGTCCGAACAGGCCGACCTCGATTCCCTGGCCGATTACAACCTGCTGGTGCGTTTGCCAGGGCGTTGGAAGATGCTGGAAATGATACGCGAGTTCGCCCTCATTCAGATGGCTGACACGGAACAGGCCCTGGTGCAGCAGAGGCACATCGCCTATTTTACGGCCCTGGCCGACCAGAAGCTGGCACGCTCTTTGGCGGACATCCGCCAGGATTACGCTAATTTTCGCGGGGCGTTGGCCGGCGCGATTGCCAAACAGGACGCCCAGGCAGCCTACAGACTTTGCATCAAACTGGTCTGGTATTGGGAGCTTCACGGCTACCTGCGTGAAGGCGTCAGTCTGGTGCGCGCTGCGCTGGCAATGGCCGTGGATACGCCCCTGCGCTTTGATTTGCTGGAACGCGTGGCAACCCTGGCCTTTCAGATGCATGAATTCGACGTCGCCACAGAGTTTGCCGGACAACTGCAAAGTCTGGCCTTTGCCCACGGCGACTGGCTGGAACAGGCCCGGGTGTTCAACTTGATGGGGAGAATCCTGATTGAGCAGGGCGAATTGGATCAAGCCAAAACGACATTAGAGAAGAATGAGCAGCTTGCCCGCCAGATTCCCCACCTCTTCAATCCGGGCTGCCCCCTTGCCCAATTGGGCGAAATTGCCCTGGCCCAAGGCGAAGGAGAGATGGCTGCCCGCCAATTCCGCGCCGCGCTAACCCTCTTGTCCAGCGCAGAAGGCGATTTGTATACGGGCATTTTTGTGGCGATGGCCCACACCGACCTGGCGGAGCTTGCGCTTGTGGATAGCAACCCGGCGCAAGCCCGCTACGAACTCCGACAGGTGGTGCCCTACGCCCGGCTCTACCTTCGACGACTCCACTGTTTGCTGGTCACACTTGCCGGCATCCTGCTGACGCCACCATCCGATGTGTCGATCCCGGCAGCCGTCCATCTGCTCGCTGCGGTGGCCGGAATCGGCGAACGCACGGGCGATACCCTTTCGCCCTTCCACCAGCGGCTGATCGCCGAACGCAGCACCGCAGCACGACAACTCCTGACCGAAGACGAATGGCAAACCGCCTGGCAGACCGGCCACGCCTGGACGCCGGCTCAGGCAGCCGATGCCGTCGAGCGCTGGTTAGGGTTGGATGGCCCGTGAGTTCTGGAGCTGACCGGACGCCATTCCCAGCGCATCAGTCATTGTGTCGAAGCCCACAATGTACCCTTCCCCTGCCGAACGGTAAGCGGCTGAGGTCATCGCCACCGCGCGGGCCGCTTCGTGTGCTGGGCAGATGTTGGGCACGCCGTCCAGGACGGTGGCGACGAAGACCGTCGCCGGATGGACGCTCTCAAACTCCGACTCCGCTTGAGTGCGCGCACCCTCCTGTTCCAGCCAAATCTGTTCTGCCTCGGTAGACATCATTTTTGTCCAGTCGGCGGTGATCTGCCCCCGATCCCCGTAGAAGGTCATCCGTCCCCGGCTATAGAAAGGCCGGAGTGTTTCGCCCCCAGCGACCGCATCGTTGAAGGCAAGCGAGAGAAGCACGCCGTTGTCCAGATGGGCCAGGGCGCTGAGAATGGCCGGGCTGCCCGTGCTGTGGGCAAAGCAGGCCACTTGGGTGGGCGTCCCATCCGCCAGCCAGAGCGCAATGTCCTGGATGTGGGAGCCGACATCGCCAAACATTCCGCCCCCCACCACATCGGGCTGTGTGCGCCAGTTGTCCCGCCCGAAGACATCGCTGTAGTAGGCAGAGGAGGCGAAGACGTTCTGGGTTTCTTCGGGCAAGGCCATCCCCCGCCAGATGAAGCGCAGGTCCATACAGGCGGTTACGCTGACCTGGCACAGGCTTCCGATGGCATTCTGGCTGAGCAGACGTGCGATTGTGCGCCAGCTGCCCATCCCCCGCGCATTGTAACCCACTGTCAATATCCGGTCTGCGGCTACGGCTGCCGCCTCCATGCGCTGGGCATCAGCAGGGGTCAGGGCGATGGGCTTCTCCACAAAGACGTGTAGCCCCCGTTCCAGCGCGGCCACCGTCGGCTCGGCGTGGGTGTTGGGCGGTGTGCTGACCACCACCGCGTCCAACTGGCATTTGTCCAACATCTCCCGCCAGTCGGTGTAGGCCGCGGGAATCTGCAACTCCGCTTGGGCCTGGGCCAGCCGGTCGGCGTTGCGCCGGGAGATGGCGACGATCTCCGCCCTGCCCGTTTCGCGCAGTTTAGGAATCAGCGTTGCGCCCGCATACCAGCCAATGCCGATGACGCCAATGCGTAATTTTTGGTCTGTCATAACTCCTCCTGTCGAGGTCTTCCTGTGTACGGCATACGGTGGCGAAACCACAGCCTGTGGGCTGAAACGTGACGAGTGAAACGTGAGGTGTCGTCACGTAATCTCACCTTTCACCTTTCACGGGTCTGACCGAAGAACGAATACAGAGCCGTCGGACTCTCCACCTGCGCCTCTCAGAACATCGTATTGTCGTTGGCGGCTGTCTCGGGGACCGGCTGCAAGACATTCCAGTGTTCGACGATCCTGCCCTCCTGTAGCCGGTATATCTCCACCCCGGCCAGGCCGTGGCTCTCCGGCACCATTTTGATCAGGACGTGGGCCGCCACCAGATCGCCCTCGGCGATGACCCGTTTGATCTCAATACGCAACTGGGGAAACTGGCCGGCAAAGCCGCTTGCCATCTGCACAAACGCCTCAGGGCCGTCGGCTGACTGGGGGTCGTGCTGAATGTAGTGTACTCCCACATAGCGCGCCACTGCATCGGCAGGCTGCTTGTCGTTGAATGCCCGGTGGATGAAGTCGATTACCGTCTGTTTGTTGCGGTCAAGAGTAGTCATGGAAATCTTCCTTTCTTCGTCTCGTCGGCTTACCTGCACTGTTGTTGTCTTACCGTTATTCCGATCCACAGCTTGCACAGCTTGCATCCGCGTTGATCAGTCTAAAGCGATCCGCCCACTTGGGGCGTGCCGTAGGTGAAAAATTCAGCGGGGAGTCCACCCCCATAAAAGACGGCCCCGGCCTTCAGGCTCTCCTCCTGCCAGGTGACGGGCTTCCAGGCCGGGTCGAAGATCAGATAGCCGCTGTCGCCAAAAAGTTCGATCCGGTTGCCGCCTGGTTCAAAGACGTACATAAAAAGCGCCTGGGCAATGCCGTGCTTGCCCGGCCCGGCTTCAATAGCTATGCCGTTCTCTGCAAAAATCTCGGCCGCGTCGGCGAGATGCTGGGGGATGCCGTACCAATAACAGACGTGATGCAGACGGCCTCGGCAGCCTGTGGCGTCGCGCATAAACGCGATCTCATGCACCAGCGGGCTGACGCTGAGCCAGGTGGCGAACTCCACTTTGCCGCCCTCGAAGAGGATATTTTCCCGCACCCGGAAGCCCAGTTGCTCCTGCATAAACTCTCTGGTCGGCGTCACCTCATCGGTCATCAGATTGATGTGGTCCAGCCGTCGCACAGGCACGCCCCGCACGGGCCGCTTCTGGGGGCGGTTGAGCAGCGGGCTTTGCATCTCTGGGGGTGCTTCGTAGTAGTCAACCTCCCACAGCAGTTCCATGGGATGGCCACCGGGGGTGGCGAAGCGATAGGCGGGGCCGTGTCCCCGGTCACCTTCGCTCCAGCCGACACCCAGGCCGCGGCTCTCGATGGCGGCCACCCTGCGTTGCAGCGCCTGGGGGGAGGTGGTGCGCCAGGCCACGTGGCCCAGACCAGCTTTGGGCGCTTCAGTCACTTTGAGGCTGTGATGGTAGAAATCCTCATAGGCGCGCAGGTAGACCGACTGGCCCTCCCGCTCGCTCTCCTCCATTCCCAACAGCTCTTTGAAGAAGTGCAGCGTGGCGTCGGGCTTGGGCGTAAAAAGTTCCACGTGGGCCAGTTGGGCGACTTCAAAAAGGGGTTCTTGGTCCAGCGTTGTGCCGGGTGTAGCTTCTCTTGCGGACATCATAGCGTTTCCTTCCTTTGTGGATAGCCTGTCGAGGGGGTAAACACAGACGAGATCTCAGAAGTTCGACTTTTTCCGAAAGGGCGTAACTGCTCACCCCCACCCAACCTCCCTACTGTGAGGGAGGAGTCGATCCACTTCCCTCCCTGGAATGGGGAGGGGTAGAGTGGGTGGCTGAACAGTTACGAAAAATCGAACTTCTGAGTCGAACTCCTGAGAGGGCGCCATTGCATTGGCGGCTCTCTCTAACCTGAGAGTCTATTACGTGCGGCGGGGCTTGCGAACGGGGAGAGTACGGGAATTTTGCGAAGTCAGTACGGTATTTTTCGGGGCAAGCGACACAACGGGCTGACACCGGATAAGGAGAGAAATCAGAACACGGATTACGCCGAGAACGCAGATTTCACAGATTGAATCCGTGTTCTTTCCTATCCGTGTATACAACCGGTCTTCAGGCCAGCCCTGTCTCGACGACCCAGACGGCAATCTGGGTGCGGACGGAAAAGCCGAGTTTGGCCAGGATATGGGTTACGTAGTCCTCCACTGTCCGCTCGCTGAGAATGAGTGTCTCGGCAATGGCCCGGTTGGATTTGCCCTGGGCGATGAGGAGCGCCACCTCCCGCTCCCGACGGGTCAGGCCACCGGCGCTTTCCCTGGCGATTTGGAGCGGGGAGCGCGGGCGCGGCGTCGGCATCAGCCTGCTGGCCTGGTAGACGAAGTTGTCGCGCAACTCCCGATCAGAAACCGACGCGGCAATGCCATCCACCCCGGAGCGGGCGGCCACAAAAGCCTGGGCCGCGTCGGCGCTGCGCCGCTGGGCCTGGTAGAGCTTGCCCAACGCCAGATGCAGCGACCAGACAAAGCGGGGTGTAGCTTGCGCCTGGGCCGTCGCCAGGGCAGACTGGAATGTCGCTTCGGCCGCCTCCCATTGCCGGAGGGCGACCAGCCCTTCCCCGCGCACCTTTGCCAGATAGGGCACAGCGCCGATCACCTGCGCCTCATTCTCTGCCTGGGCAGCAAACAGCCGATCAACGATCTCGATAGCCAGCCCAGGATTGCCCTGGGCCAACGCTAATTCGGCCCGCGCCACCCAGACCCGCCGCTGGGCCAACGGTTGCAGCGGCAGTTCCGGGGTAAGCACGCTGTCGAGAAGCGCTTGCGCCTGGGCCAATTCGCCATCGGCAATCAACAGCAGGGCGAGATAGCCCGCGCCTTGCCGCAGATGAAAGAGCGAACCGATCTCTCTGGCCAGCCCCAGGGACTCTTCCAGATGGTATCGGGCCGCTGAAAAGGCCAGCAGGTCGCGGTAGAGGATGGCTAACGTGCGCTGGGCAAAGCAGATCCATTGGCGATGTTCGCTCTCCTGTGCGATAGACAACCCCTGCTGCACCCGCTCGATGGCCTGGCCATACTGCCCCAAAGCACCCAGCACACTTCCCGATGCGATGAGGGCATAGGCTGTGCCCGTGCGCAGGCCAATCTCCCGGGCAATCTGAGCCGACCGTTCACCCATTTGGGCGGCGTCGGCTGCGTCGATCCGGGCTGGCAGCACCGTATCGGTGGAGTAGCTCGGCCCACACAGGGATAGGGTGGTCAGGCTCGAAGCCAGGCTCTGGCGATCATCCAACTCTTGAAAAAGTGCAATCGCCTGTTGCAGATAGGCCGCACCCTGCACCGGATTACCTCCCAGATAGAGCATTAGCCCCAGGAGATCGAAGGTCTGTGCCAGCCCGGTTGCATCGTCCAACGTCTGAAAAATAGTCAGTGCCTCAAGATGGCAGCCCAGTGCTTCCTGGGGCTGTCCCAGGTTGAGATACCAGTTCCCCATCCGGTTCAACGTGTGGGCGAGAGGAGCCGGCTGAGGTGGTGTACCCGCTGCGCCATCATTCAATCGGCGCGCCAGAGCCAATGCCTGTTGATAATAGCTCCCCGTGCGCTCATAACTACGCGATGTCCACAGCTGACCCAAGTCGAGCAAAAGCTGCCATTCTGCCCGCCGCGCATCTTCCCCAACTCCGCGGCCATCCCTTTCGCTGGTCTGTGTCAAAGCCAGCGCGGTTGAGAGATCGGTGTGGGCCAGATCGAATTCACCGACCGTCTCGTAAATCAATCCACGCAGCCGATACAAAGAAATGAGCGAAGGGGGCTGGGTCAGGTGTTGCGCCGCCTGCAGGGCCCGGGTGAACTGTTCAATCGCCGCCCGGGGTGCATAGAGCGCCTGTGCCCTTTCGCCAGCACGCCAGGCATAGTCGAAGGCTTTGGGCCACTCGCCCGCCTCGTAAAAGTGGTAGGCAAGTTCCGCAACCTGTGCCGCAGCGCCAGTGCGGGCGGAGGGATCGAACGTCCCGCCATAGATGCGCTCGCTGGCCGTGGCAATGGTGCGGTGCAAGGATTGGCGTTCCCTGCCCAGCAACCCGCTGTAGACCGCTTGCCGGGTCAACGCATGGCGAAAGGCGAACTGCTCGCTACCCTCTTCCACCACCAGTTGCGCCGCCACCATTTCCTTGATCAGCGCCGCCAATTCGGCTTCAGCGTGCCCGGCCACCTCTTGCAGCAAAGCAAAATCGAAACGCCGCCCCACCACCGCCGCCAGTGTGAGCAGGTGGCGCGCTGCTGCCCCCAACTGCTGGGTACGCCGTCGCACCGCCTCCTGCACGCTGGGCGGAATATGCAACTCCTGCATGGACTTGCGCGTCCAGCCGTCATCCGCATAGAAAACTTCGCCCGCAGCCACCAGCACCTTCAACACCTCTTCAATAAAGAAGGGATTGCCTTCCGTCAGCGTATAGATTCTTTCGAGGAATTCGGTCCGCACAGGCCGTTGCAACTCAAAAATGGCCTGGAGCATCCCGTGAACATCCTGGCGGGAAAGGGATTTCACGACGATTTCGTGGCTCAGTCGTCCGCGCTCCAACTGAACCAGCCATTGACGCAGACTCGGCGATACTTCTTCGCTGCGATAGGTGGCTAACAGCAAAATCGGAAAGGTGGCCAGACGTCGGGCCAGGAGGTGCAGAAAATCGAGACTGGTCTCATCACACCACTGGAGGTCTTCCAGAATCAAGAGGAGGGGCCGGGCGCGTGGTGCTTGGGTCAAGTGTACCAAAAATTGCACGAGAACTGCGAGCAGACGCCGTTTTTCCGCTTCAGAGTCCAGGGGAGGTGTGGGGCGCAGGTTGGCAATCGCCAGGCTCAATTCCGGCAACAGCTTGATGAGTTCGGCGGCCAGCTCGCCGAGCAGATCCGCCACGACCGCGCCCGATTGAGGCCCGACAAAGGCGCGCAGTGCGTCGATGAGGGGGGCATAGGGGAAGACCCCATCGCGCTCGAAACAATGGCCCGCCAGGATCGTCCACTGCTCCAGGGCAGCCTGCTGGCGGACTTCAGCCACCAGCCGGCTCTTGCCGACGCCGGCTTCGCCGGCCAGCAGCACAACCGCTCCTCTGTCTTGCCCTACGGCGCGCAGAACTGTTTCCAGCGCTTCCACTTCCTGGCTGCGCCCGACGAGTACGGGTGAAACAATTGCTCTGTGCATGGCCACCCTCCAATGCTCATAACCAGATGATTTTGGGTGGTAGAATTATATCAGATTCCCGTAGGGCCGAAAACAGCGATCTCAGCGTACCTCAACCCAGCCCCCCGTTCATCGGAAACAAGCGCCCCATCGATCAGCCGCTGCGCCTGCCAGCCGTCATAAAAGCTGGGGGCAACAGTCTGCCCAGCCAGAATGGAACTGACAAAGCTGTTTCTCCCCTTCTGAAAGTATAAGGACATGGATTTCCACGGATAGAATGGATTCACACGGCTCTGTGAAGTCGGCGCTTTCTGCGCAATCTGCGGCCCGCCAACGGCCTGCTTCGCTCAAAGCGCGGCCCGTCCCTGTTCCAGCCAGGCCCGGCATTCGTGGGTTAGCAACTGAGAGACTTTCTCCTCATACAGCGCCAACTCCTTCGCTCTCAGCACCTCTTTCCAGCGGCCATTCGTGCCTTTGAAGAAGAAGGTCTTTGCACCTTCTGTAAAAGCGGAAGGCTTATTGTCTTCGTCTTGCAGCGCACGTTCACGCATGGCATCAAAAGTCACAGCCTGCACGATCTCTGGCAGTGCATCCTCATTCAGTGGGATGTTCAGAAAGTCGGCCACCCGTTCTATTTCGCCGCCCAGATCGTCGAGAAGGTCGTTGTAGTGAACGAAGAGAATGTTGGGCAAATGGCGATAAGCCCACCAGGTACGCGTGTGGTGCCGATTTCCCCAATAGGGATAGCCTTCACTTTCCCACGGAAACCAGCCCCGGGTGATCCACTCTTGCCAAAATTTGTGGATATCCTGTGGACATGGCGGCATGGGATTGCCTACCCGCTCTGGAATGCTGTTGAGCATTTCGAGAAATCCGGGTGTGTAATTGCTGTGGTGGTTCCAAAGCGACATAAAGACATCCCGTGTATCCCGGGCAACTACAATGTATTGTACCTGCGGGAAAAATGGCAGCCCATCCACAGGCAGATGCGACTTGACAAAGCGGCGATGTTGCTGGGCCTCCAACTTGCCGATCCGTTCGTCGAGAGGACCCCAGCGCGGCTCAAACCAGACGGAGGCACTGCGCGGCTGAGAGTCAGCACCTTCAGGCACTGTCTGACCCCGAAAGATCAACTGTGCTACGATCTCCAGCATCCAGGTTGTGCCCGATTTAAGCGAAGTGGAGATGACAATATCGTCGGACCGGGGCTGATAACAGTTCCAGCGGGTGCTGTCCAGCGTGTGGTTCTGGTAGATGCGGGTGAGGGTGGGGAGCAGATCAGACATAAGATTTTCTCCTGGCGAGTGGTGTGGTGGGGGGTGAACTGGTAGTAAAACTGGTTCACGCACCACGCACTGCGGCTCTTCTCAGCGTCCCTGCGTTTCTGGGGGAGATTTCCCACCACGGAAACGCAAGTTGGCTCTTTACGACGAATTGTGTAATAGCGGCTTGTCCTGTATGATAGCTTGCAATCGTTTCAAATTCGTTTCAACCGCACAGACCGTGGCTGGAAAACCATTTCATGCGCGTTCCCAATGGGCAAGACGCTGAAACGGAATCGCTTTCCATCCTGTCGATCCGCACTTTGGGCGGCGCGGCTGTGGATGTGCGCCCTGGATTCTCAGCCAATTCCTCCCCCCTGCACTTTGAAACCCGCACCACCGCAGCGCTCCTCCTCTACTTGGCCTGCCAGGGACGAGCGGTCAGCCGGGATGGGCTGGCTGAACTGCTCTGGCCCGAACGCAGCCAGGCCCAGGCCCGCGCCAATCTGCGCCTGGCCCTGCACCGTCTGCGCCGTCAGATCGATCCCTTCCTGCTCATCACTCGACAGAGTGTGGGACTCAACCCCAATGCTGCTATCGAAGTGGACGTAACCGCTTTTGAAAGCCACCTGGCCGCAGGTCAACTCGACCTGGCCACCGCCCGCTACCGGGGCGACTTTCTCGACGGCTTCTTTCTGGACGACAGCCCTGCCTTTGAGCAGTGGGCGCTGCTGGAACGGGAACGGCTGCGCACCCTCGCTTTGGCTGCCTGGCAGCAAACCATCGAGCAGAGGATGGCCGACGGTCAACACCAGGCGGGGATCGAGAGCGGGCAACGGCTGCTCCAACTCGACCCCCTGCATGAACCGACCCACCGTCAACTCATGCGCCTGCTGGCCCAGACCGGCCAACGCAGCGCTGCCCTGGCCCAGTACGAAAGCTGCCGCCACCTCCTGGCAAGCGAGCTGGATGTCCCACCGGATGAAGCGACGACGGCGTTGGCGGAACAGATTCGTTCCGGCCAGCTTGACAAGGTGAAGGGGTGGCAGGGTGAAAAGGTGACAGACATTTCACCCCCTCACCCTGTCACCTTTTCACCTCTTCACAACCTCCCTCCCCAATCCACCTCCTTCATTGGCCGCAGCGCGGAGCTGGCCCAGATCGAACAATTGCTGATCAATCCCGACTGCCGCCTGCTGACGCTGCTGGGCGTGGGCGGCATTGGCAAGACCCGCCTCGCTGTGGAAGCCGCCAGGCGGATTTCCGATTCTGCAACGTCTCTGTCGGTCAAGCTTCCGTCGCCCGTCTCAAATCCCCAGTCTCCAATCCCTACTCCCCTCTTCCCCGACGGCGTCTGCTTTGTTCCTTTGGCTCCCATCGGCAGCGCCGCGCTGGTGACAGTCGCCATCGCCCAGAGTTTGGGCATTCAGACGACCGGCAACGACCTGTTGGCCCAGGTCGCCCACTATTTGCAGCACCGGCAACTGCTGCTGCTGCTGGACAATTTCGACCATCTGGTGGATGAGGCCGAGACCGTAGCCCACCTGCTCCAACGCGCGCCCCGTCTCAAAGTGCTGATCACCTCCCGGCAACGGCTGGCTATCCTGGAAGAGTGGCTGCTGCCTGTCAGCGGTCTTTCCAGCAATGCGGGGCTGGGCGACGAGGCCGGGCAGCTATTTCTGCGCAGCGCCCAGCGGGTGAAGCCGGATTTTGTGGTTGACGGCCAGGAGGAGATCATTCGTTCCATCTGTCAACAGGTGGAGGGAATGCCCCTGGCCCTGGAACTGGCGGCCAGTTGGGTGCGGATGATGCCCTGTTGGGCCATCGCCCAACAGATAGCCCACAGTCTCGATTTCCTGACGACCGGCGTGCGCAATCTGCCCGAACGCCACCGCAGTTTGCGCACGCTCTTTGACCAGTCCTGGCAGATGCTCTCCGACGAAGAACAGTCTCTCTTGCGCCGGGTCAGCCTCTTTCGCGGCGGTTGGCGAATGGAAGAAGCCGAGTTGGTGGCGGAAGCCACACCCCTGCTGCTGGGCGGGCTGATCGACAAAGCGCTGGTACGCACAGATTCCCACGGGCGCTTCAATATGCACGAACTGGTCCGCCAGTACGCCGCCGAGCAGTTGGAAGCCAGCGGGGAGGGCGAACTTCTGGGGCGTCGCCATTTCATCGCCTACTTGCAGTTTGCGCGCGCGGCGGATGCCCGACTACGCGGTCCATCCGCTGCCATCTGGTATGCTCGCATGGAGGCCGAACGGGACAACATCCGCGCGGCCTGGGCGTGGGCGCTGACAACAGAGAACTTTGTGGATGCAGCCTGGCTGGGGGTCGCCCTCAGCCACTTTTGGAGTGTCCACCTGAATTTCCAGGAAGCGACCTTCTGGTTCGAGCAGCTATTGCCCCATCGCCAGGGCTTGCCCCAGGATCTGCGCCTGGCGATTCTGCTGGCGCTCTATCACTTCTGGCGGGGACAGGACGATTTCGGCTCGATTGATGGCTATATGGACGAACTGCGCCAACTTCAGGCGGAGTCCACCAACAGATGTTTACAGGCGGTGGCCTGGCGCTGTATGGCGGTGGCCTCGGCAGATTTTGCCCAGGCCGTCACCCATTGGGATCGCTGTATGGGGTTGTTGCGGGAGGTAGGCAACCCACTGCCTGTGGACAACAGCTACAGCGCCTACAGCGATGGCGTCTATCAATTGGCCTTTGCCCTCTTTCGTTACGCCCTCCGCCTGATCGATACGGGCGACTACAGCGCAGCCGAACGGCTCTCCGCCGAGAGTCTGGCCCTCTTTCGCCGCCGGGGGAATCGGGATTATATTGTCGCGCCCCTGGGCAGCCTGGGGCGGCTGGCCCTGCTGCGGGGTGATCTGGCCCAGGCCCGCCTGCTCCTGACAGAGGCGGGCACCGTCGCCAGAAGCGTGGGCAATGTGCTGGGGCTGATCGACTGGCTGCCCCGGTTGGCCATCGTCACCCTTTATAGTGGCAACGCTGCGGAAGCTGAGCGGCTCTTGCAAGAAAGCCTGGGCCTCAGCCGCACCATCAACAGCCCGATGTACCTGGCCTGGAACTACACCTATCTGGCCGAGACGGCTCTGTGGCAGGGCAAGCACGAGCAGGCCGGGCAATGGCTGGCACAAGCCTTGACCCTCCATGCCAACCCCCGCTGGATTCGGACCGAAACGGTGGACTGTCTCTGGGTAGCGGCGCGTCTGGCAACGGCCCAGGGGCAGTACCAACGGGCGGCCACATTCTTTGGGCTGGCGGAGCAGACAGGCAGTCGCATTCGTTATGCGCCTGCCGCTCCGGTACGTCCCCTCAATGACGCCGCACTGGTCACAGTGCAGGCCGGGCTGGAGCCGGCAGTCTTCGCCGCAGCCTTTGCCGCCGGGCAGCAGATGACGTTGGCGGAGGCGCAACGGGTAGCAGAATATGTGGTACAATAAGAAGAATTCGAATACCCGTGTAGAATTGATTGATGAAGTCAGCCAGACTTGATAGGGGAAGGAATTTATGCAACCAACTCTGACTCTTGAAGAAGTGGAAGAGATGATTCTAGCCCGTTTGCCGGGCATATTGGAACAGGACCCAAACTTCGTCACCTTTGTCGAAGGCATTGTGGCCGAGAAGTTTCCCCGGCGCGATGAATTTGCGCGTTTGTTGGATGAGGTGCGCGAGCATCGTGTGGAAACCGCCCAACAATCCCAGCGGGTCGAACAACGCGTCGAGCGGGTTGAAGATCGTGTCGAACGGGTCGAACAGCGTGTCGAGCGGGTTGACCAGCAACTTCAAGAACACCGGGCGGAAACGACTGCGCAATTTCAACGTGTCGATCAGCGTTTTGAGCAGGTCGATCAGCGCTTTGAGCAGGTCGATCAGCGTTTTGAGCAGGTCGACCTGCGTTTTGAACAGGTCGATCAGCGTTTTGAGCAGGTCGATCAGCGCTTTGTCGATTTGACCCAGCGGATGGAAGATGGTTTCCGCAACGTACAAATCAGCATCGACCGCCTGGGACAACGGTGGGGCATTCGCAATGAATCCATCTTTCGGCAGACTATGCGCGAAGTGTTGGAAAAGTCCTTTGACACCAGAGTGGAAGAACGCCTCATCGCTGGTGAGCAGTTCGACTGTGTGATCATTGGCACGGCACACATTTTGATCGAAATTTCCGCCAGCGTGGGCAAGGACATCCTCAAGAAGATGGAACGCAAGCGCCAATTGTATATGGACGAAACGGGGGTTGTGCCGGCGCGTTTTCTGTTAGCGGTGGGGTCCATCCACAGTCAGAGAGCGAATGCCTTGCGTAACGCCGGCTTTGAAGTGATCGAACCAGAAAGCGACGAGTAAGTTTTGATCGATTTGACTCTTCTTTTACTTCCCTCCCTACAGCAGCCTTTGCTCCTGTCGTAGCGGCGCAAACGACATTCGATGCATTGGGCAGGGGCCGTGACGCTTGATGGCGGCCAGGTGGCTGGCCGCGCCATAGCCTTTGTGACGGGCAAAGCCATAGACAGGGAATAAACTGTCCATTGCCACCAGCAGCCCGTCCCGGTGGACCTTCGCCAGAATCGACGCCGCGGCAATAGAGACGATGCGGGCGTCACCCTTCGTAAAACTCTCCTGGGGCAGATTGACCGTCGCCAGCCGCACCCAATCCAGCAATAGATAGTCCGGGCGGGCAGGCAACG
The DNA here is from genome assembly GCA_023384455.1 of Caldilineaceae bacterium. Classification (GTDB taxonomy): domain Bacteria; phylum Chloroflexota; class Anaerolineae; order Caldilineales; family Caldilineaceae; genus JACQGT01. The sequence continues at coordinate 30,098 of JAHDWH010000005.1, forward strand.
CCCCAACCGCCCGCTGCATGGCCAGACGGGTGGCCGGGGCAATGCCGATTTCGTCGATTTCCGCGGCGCTGGCCTCGCCCACAGACCAGCCCGCGGCCGCGGAGCGAACCCGCAGGGCCATCTCCTCCCGTCGGGCCGGAGAGAGCATTTTGCTGTCCCGCACCTCCGCCCAGATGTCAGTCAGACTTGCCCCTTTGGGCAGCACCACCACCCCGGCCACCACCGGACCGGCCAGCGCACCCCGCCCCGCCTCGTCCAGCCCGGCAATTGCCCCACAGCCCGCGGCCCAGAGGCGTGTTTCGTGTTCCAGATTTGGATATGCCATCGTCGCCTGTACCTGGCAAGATGACAAGGGGAAGGGGTGGCACACTCACCTCATCACCCCTTTCCCCTGTCATCTTTCTCACTCCACCGCTTCCGCATAAATAATATTTCCCCCCGCGTTCTCCGCGGCGTAGACCCCGGCAAAGTTGCGGAAGGGCGGTTCGCCCGTGGCCCGGCTGTGATGGGCGGCGAACAATTCCCCCGCCAAAGTGTAGACCAGCGGGCTGAAGGCTTCCCGCACTTTTCCCACCACCGGCAGCACTACATCGGCCATCCGCGCGATTTCGCTGTCCTGGCTGTCCACCACCGCGATTACCCGGCGTCCGATGCGTTCCATCACCTCCACCAGTTCCACGGCGCGGCTGTAGCCGGCGCCGGGGGGAGCAATCACAAAAGTAGGTGTGGGGCTGTGCTTGCAGAAGTATTGAAGATGCGCCCACTCCTCGGTGTCCTGACCCCAGGCCGACGCGCCGCTGGCTTCGATGATTTTGGCCGCGGAAAAGAGTGCGCTGCCGTAGTTGGGGCCGTGACCGGTGAAGACGAATTCCGGTACAGCCGCGTATTCGTCGGCCAGTTGGGAGGTCAGCGGGCCGATGGCTTCGATGGTGGCAGCCATCACCGCGTAGACGCCCCGCAGTTCGGCCCGCAGTTCGTTGGCGACGGTCTGATGGTAGACGTTGCGGATTTCGCCCAGGCGGATGGCGAGGAGGAGGAGCGCGCTCAGATTGGCGGCGTAGCTGGTGGTGCCCGCGGCTTTGGGCAGGGCGGGGATGCGCATCCGGGCGATATGGCCGTGGGCGGCCTTGGCCAGCGCGCCGTCGGGATTGCCGGTCAATCCCAACACCAGCGCACCCCGCTTGCGGGCCTGGGCAACGGCCTCGGCTGTGCGGGCCACGGAGCCGCTGACGCTGATGCCCACCACCAGCGGGTCGTCCGGGAAAGGCGTAGGGATGTGATCGGCGGCGTAGCGGGCCATCTGCATAGCGGTCATCGGCTCGCAGGGCAGCCCGGCCAGGCTCTCGAAGGCCAGCTCGGCGCAGAGGGGCGCGTGGTGGCTGTCGCCGCAGCCGCACAGAAAGACCCGGTGTAGGGAAAGAATCTGCTTGGGCGTCAGCACAGCCCGAATCATATGATCCGTGGCCTCGAACAGCGCTGACAGATTTTCCGGCTGGGCCGCAATTTCGGCCAGCATATCTTCGTAGAAAAGGGTTTCGGACATAGTATTCTCCGTAACAAAAAGTGTCGAATGACAGGTGTCAATCGTTAGGCACGCGGTCTGCGGTCTGCCGTCAGCGCAGCGTCTCCACAAATAACGCCGCGCAGCGGCGAGCGTCGATGGCGTAGGCCACATCGGCGTTGGGCGGCGCGGCGTGGCGGGCGTCTTTGCTGGCAACCCGGCGGTCCACAACGGTCATGCCCCGGGTATGGGTTCCGATGAGTTCGATGTCCACCCGGTGGGGATGGGTGGTCAGCGTCTCCGGCAGAATTGTGGCCGCCACTGTGCCCCCGTCGCCCAGACCCGGCTCGGCCTGCCCAAAACGGCGCTGGACGTAGCGCAGCAGCCCGCCCAGCAGGGGCGACCAGGGCTGGCCCGCGCTGTCCAGGGCCGTCACCTCCACTTCGGTCAGCGTCACCTGGCGGAAGACGTCCAGCCCGTAGAGGGTGATAGGCACGCCGCTGTGGTAGACGACGGTGGCGGCTTCCGGGTCGCAGCCGATGTTGAACTCGGCGGCCGCGGTCATATTGCCGCCGGTGAAGGCCGAGCCACCCATTGAGAAGATGCGGGCGATGCGGGAGAGCAGGTGGGGGTAGCGCTGGACAAACCCGGCCAGATTGGTCAGCGGGGCCAGGGCGATGATAGTCACCGGCTCCGGCGCGGCGGCCAGAATGTCGGCCATCAGATCGACGGCGTGGCGGGGGTCGGGCGGGCGGATGGAGCGGGGCCAGTCGGGCAGTCCCAGGCCGTCGTTGCCGTGGACGTGGCTGGCATTCTCAAAGGCGGCCACCAGCGGCCGGTCGTAGCCCGCAGCCACGGGGATTTCCGGGCGCTGGGCCGCGTCCAGCACAGTCAGCGTATTGTGTACAACCGCGTGCAGGGGCACATTCCCGGCCACGCAGGTGACGCCGAGAATTTCCAGAGCAGGCGAACGGGCGGCCAGCAATAGAGCCAGCGCGTCGTCAACGCCGGTGTCGCAGTCGATGAGAACGGGGAGTGGAGGGAGTGGGGGCATAGGGTGGGATGATGGATGATTATTTTTGGCCGAAACGTGAAACGTGAAATGCTTCGGACGATCTCACGTTTCGGATAGCAGATCGACTATCTGAGCCGATTTTCGATCTTCTAAAGCAACGCTGCAATACGCTCGTAGTATAGCTGCTTGAAGGCTATTTCGTCCACTCCGGTCAGGACGTGGGTTTGGGGTTTGTGGCCGTATTGTCGCCGCCAGTCGGCAATCGTCTGGCCCCGGGTCAGTTCGCCGGTGGTTTCCACGTCTACGAAGACGAATTTGGAGGTGAAAAATTCCGGGCGCAGGATCGCCATCAGCGCACAGGAGTCGTGGACAACCATATCCGCATAGCCGAAGCTGTGGTAGGCGGCGACGTAAAAGCGGGTGACATCCCAGACAAAACGCCCGGCCCGGTTGCCCAAATTCCCCAGCCCGCCCAGATAGTCGTCGTCCATATGCACTTGCATCGTCACATCCAGCCCGGCCATTGTAATCTCCCAACCAGCGTTGAAGACCAGCCGGGCCGCCTCCGGGTCGTTGTGAACATTCGCTTCCGCCACCGGGTTGACATTGCCGGGCGCGGCGACCGCGCCCCCCATCATCACCAGGCGGCGCACAAAACGGGGCAGGTCCGGGCGGATGCCCAGGGCCAGGGCGATGTTTGTCAGGGGGCCGAGGGTGACGAGGGTGATCTGGCCGGGGTTAGCGACGCAGGTGTCGATGATAAATTGGGCCGCGTTCTGGCTGACGGGCGGAGTTGCGGGTTTGGGCAATACCACCCCGCCCAGGCCATTCTCGCCGTGGACAACGCTGCCCCGTCCGTGATAGGCGCGTACCAGCGGGCTGGCCGCACCCACGGCCACGGGAATATCGGCGCGCCCGGCCAGTTCCAGAATGGCGCTGGCGTTGCGGGCCAGGAGATGCACATCTGCGCTGTTGCCGAAGACAACCGTCAGCCCCTCCACCTGCACTTCCGGCGAGGCCAGGGCCAGGAGGATTGCCATGGCGTCGTCAATACCGGGGTCGGTGTCGATGAGTATGCGTTCGGGCATAAATTGTACTTTCTTCTATCGGTAAACTTAGGGATACGGATTTACACGGATAAGACGGATGCCCACGGATCAGAACTCACTGTGTTTCTGGAAAAATCTGTACCGATCAACGAGATGATAAAACGCAGGTGTGGTTTGTAACCGCACGTTCATCCGGAGAAGTGCGGTTACAAACCGCACCTACAGATTTCACGATCTTCTTGAGCAGTACTGAAAAAATCCGTGCAAATCTGTGTCCTTCTGTTCAGGCCAATGGCAGTTCGGGTACGGGCAATTTGTAAAGTTCGGCGGCGGTACGGCTCATTACCCGCTCCCGCAGATGGGCGGGGAATTGGCGGGCGGCGAAGTCGGGCGTGTCCCCGTCCCAGTGGGGGTAGTCGCTGGAAAACATCAGCATCTTTGCCGCGTCGAACATCTCCAGAATGGCGTGAAACTGCTTGGGGTTCTCCGGCTCTTCCAGGGGCTGGGTGGTGAGGAGTACGTGCTCCTGGACAATCTGGCTGGGCAGCCGGTCCACCCAGGGGATGGTCATGCGCAGAGCCTTCCAGTTCTTGTCCATCCGCCACAGAATCGGCGGCAGCCAGGAGATGCCCCCCTCCACCATCACCCATTTCAGCGTGGGAAATTTGGTGAAAACCCCTTCGCTGATCAGGCTGACCAGATGGGCGATGTACGTCTCTACCAGCCCGGTGTGCCACTCGAAGTAGCTGGTGGGGTAGCCGGCCGCGCCAGGGGGACCGGAAATGCCCACCCCTTCGGTGCCCGGATGGATGGCGACGGGCAGGCCATATTCTGCGGCCGCGGCGTAAATGGGGTGGAAGAAGCGCTGGCCATAGGGGATGCGCGCGCCGCTGGGCATCTGGATTTGCACGACGCCGGGGTGTCCGCCCCAGCGGTGAATCTCGGCCACGGCCAGCGCTGGGTCGTTGGGATAGACGGCCAGAGCTACCCGGAAGCGGGGGTCTACGGGTAGCCACTCTTCGATCATCACCCCATTCACCGCCGAGATGACCGCAGCCGCGTAGTCGGCTTCCGGCGACAGTCCCAAATGCAGGGTGCCACCGGTGATGAGTACGCCATAATCGATGCCGTAGACATCGAAAAAGTGGCGACCCAACAGATGGGGATCGCCCTCAATACGCCGGCCATCAATCACTGCATCAGGCCGATTCACGCCGTTGGGATTCCACCAACCCAGAGAGCCGGAGGAACGGTTGCCGCCAGCATAGCGTGTGCGCCAGGGTTCGGGCAGGCGGGCCAATACTGCGGCCCCGTCTACGCTGGGGTGGATGTCGGCGTCGATGATTGGAAATTTGTCCATTGGCTTGCCTCGGGGTGGGCTTCGAATAGCTTGTAAGACCTGTCATAGCTTAATGAGTTGACTTTAGAATCTGTTAGTACCAGATGCTGCCCCTATTCCGCAGCGGGAACCAACCGGTATCCCACACTGCGCACGGTGAGCAGGCGTCGGGGCTTGTTGGGTTCGCTCTCAATTTTTGTGCGCAGCCAGCGCACATGGACGTAGACGGTCTGGGTTTCGCCCGCCCATTCGTCGCCCCACACATTCGCCACAATATCTTCCAGGGGTACAGCCTCGCCGGCGCGCTGGGCCAGATAGTAGAGCAGGTCGTACTCTTTGGGGGCCAGTTCGATGAGCTTGCCGCCCACTGTCACCTGATGGGCGGCAGGGTCGATGCGCAGATCGCCCACGGCGATGGGCTGGCTGGGCGTGAAGACGGGCCGGTTCTGTTGACCCCGGCGCAGCACAGCTTTCACCCGTGCCAGCAGAATGTCCATATCGAAGGGTTTGGTGATGTAATCGTCCGCGCCCATCTCCAGCCCGACGATCTCGTCCAACTCCCGGCGACGGGCGGTGACAAAAATCACCGGCGCGGCGATCTCCCGCTGGAAGGCGCGCAGGGTCTCCAGTCCGTCCATCCCCGGCAGGCCAATGTCGAGCAGCACCAAATCCGGGCGCAGCTTGCGGGCCGACGCCAGCCCCTCTTCGCCGCTGCTTGCGGTCTCTGTGGCATAGCCAGCGTCGGTCAGGCTGAGCGAAACGCTGCGCCGCATCAATCGGTCGTCGTCTATCACCAGAACTCGTGTCATACGTCTATTGTGCCAGCTTTGGGGAAAGTCATCAAATGGCTGCGACGGGCGCTGTGGTATACTGCCCTGAAAATAGCCATCGTACGTCGGACTGTTAGTTGAAGAGCATCTGCCGAATCTATTGTCAGATATTCGAGAAATAGTGGATAGCCAGAGCCAAACGGACCCCACATTTCGGACCAGCCGCTTGTATACACGTATGAGCGCAGCCGAAGTACGCAGGCAACTGCTGGCACAAAAGGGGTATACAGACGACGAACTGCCCTGTGCGGCCACCATCAATACGAAGCTCAACGATATGGGCTATCACCTGCGAGCTGTCCAGAAAAGTCGGCCTCAAAAAAAACGGCAGACACCGATGCCATTTTTATGAAACTTGAGGAGATTCGCCAGAAGGTGCGAGCCGACAAGAGCGTCCTGCGTCTCTCTATGGATGCCAAAGCCACTGTGCTGATTGGGGACTATTCTCGTGGTGGGCGGAGCCGCATTCAGGTTCATGCCGCCGACCATGACTTCAAACCCGATGAAAAGGTGACACCCTATTGTATTTTCTTGCCTGACCACAACCGGGCCTATCTCTACTTCACCTCCAGTCGGGTAACCAGTAACTTCATTGCCGATTGCCTGCTCGACTGCTGGCAACAGATTCATCAGGACTTTCCTGAAGTGCAAACACTTCTGCTTTTGCAAGATAATGGCCCAGAAAATCATAGCCGACGCACACAGTTTATGCAGCGTATGGTTCAGATGGCTGACCATTGCCAACTTTCGATTCAGCTTGCCTATTATCCTCCCTATCACAGCAAGTACAATCCTGTCGAACGCTTTTGGGGCATTCTGGAAAAGCATTGGAACGGCGCTCTGCTTGACTCGATTCCCACTGCACTCAACTTCGCTCGTACTGTCACTTGGAACCAGCAACATCCTGTCGTCAAGTTGGTGCGCACAATTTATCACAAGGGCGTTCGTCTTACCGCAAAAGCCATGGCTCTCCTTGAGATCCGTTTCGAACGTCTCCAAGGCTTGGAAAAATACTTCGTCCTGATCCGTCCTCAGCCTCAGATTCTTTCCGGGTAATTATTTATTTGAAGAAGCCTTAATGCAGAAATCATTGAAGCCGTGTACTTGAAATCCTTTTTGACATATGGGGCTTTCAAGGTATACTGGAACATTATGAATCCGTTGTTGGTGCGCAGCCGAATTGTGGTGTTCGTTGGGCTGCGACCGTATGGCAAAACAGCTCTTGCCCGCCAATAGGTTTCCACAGATTTTATCAATTATTCTGAAAGATACGATCTATTTGGCACGGTTTGAGCAACTACTGACTGTATGGCAAGACTTGTACTGTCTTGTAGTCATAAACAAAGCACATCGAAGACCGGACACCTTCCTCTTTTTGCACGCAATCTACGGTAAACTCCCCTCCCCACCATTGGTGGACTGTAGGTAGCACCTCGCCCGAACTATTTCTCCAATCTTCAGAATACTTGGTCGGTTATGTTGAAATCGACCAAATGATGGACCTCGTCTTGATGATGAGGTCGCAGATTTGCTTGGATATATTTGCGACCTCAAAAGAACGCGTTCATTTACCATCTTCGTGACAAGTACATGTTGATGAAAATGAGCGCGTTGTTAAGCTCCCTATCTACAATGCTGTTTCTATCAGTGAAAAAGGAATCGAAAATGTGTTTGTACTGGAAAAAAATAGTCTATCTGCTCGTGCTGGTGATGTTGGTTGGGTTACCCCAGACCGCCTCTGCAGCTACCGGTGATGAGAACTGGGACGACATTTTTGGACTGCCTACCATCCGCTATGGTACGGTTCATACCGTCACCGTAGCCGGAGAGAATGTCTATATCGGCGGCAGCTTTTCGAGCGCAGGCTTGATCCCGGCCAACAATGTGGCCCGATGGGATGGTCGTCGCTGGCATCCATTGGGCGCAGGCGTCAACGGCTATGTCTACGCTATCGCCGTGATGGATGACAAAGTCTACGTGGGTGGTGACTTCACCCAGGCTGGAGATGTAGCCGTCAACAGCATTGCCATGTGGGATGGCACCACCTGGTCTGCGCCGGATGCAGGCATGGGCGTGATGAAGGATGGCTACAGAGCTGCTGTAAGAGCGTTGACAATTGCCGATGGCGCTCTCTATGTTGCTGGCGACTTTGACACGATCAACGATGTCGCCGCTCGGGATGTGGCGCGTTGGGATGGCACGACCTGGAGGGCGCTGGGGGATGGCCTGGGCAACAGCTATAACGGCACAACTCTGGATAATAGCGGCACTGTTTATGCGCTTGCTGTCATTGATGGTGGCCACATTGTGGCCGCGGGCAACTTCACATCTGCAAGCAACGGTGAAGGGCCGCTGACAGTGAATTCGGCGGCCCATTGGAATCCGGCGACCCAACAATGGAGCTCTCTAAGCGGCGGCATCCAGAAAGGGACCTATGCGGGCGACATTCGCACACTGACCGTGGCTGCCAACGGTGATCTCTATGCCGCGGGCAGCTTTGACAAAGCCGGAGGCACTACAGCCAACAGCATTGCCCGCTGGGACGGTATAGCTTGGAGCACTCTGGGCAGCGGTGTTGCGCCCAATACCTTTCGCATCATCAATGCTGTGGCTGTGGTGGGGGACACCGTTTACGCAGGCGGCGATTTTGCCAATATCGGCGGTAAAGTTGCGCCTGTGTTGGCGGTCTGGCAGAACAACACCTGGGCAGCGGTAGATGGCGGTCTAGGCAGTTCTGCATACGTTTTCGCGCTGGCAGCCAGCGGGGACGGCGGCGTCTATATTGCTGGCAATTTCGACGGCGGTGGAACTGTCTTCAGCAAAAACTTTATTAAGTGGACGGGCAGCGATTGGCAGGCAATGGGCAAGGGCGTCGGCTTCAGATCCATCAGCGGCCGCGTGAATACGATTGCTGTCAGTGAGACGGGACAGGTCTTTATCGGCGGGTCGTTTGATCACGTAGCCGGGCGGCCCGCCCAGAACGTGGCTGTGTGGAACGGGAACGAATGGAGCGCCCTGGGCAATGGCGTGGACGAGGAAGTCTTTGCACTGGCAATCGATGGGACCGATGTCTATGTGGGAGGCAGTTTCAGCAAAGCCGGGGCGATTAGTGCCAACCACATTGCCCGCTATGATGCGGCCACTGGAACGTGGAGCGCGCTAGGCAGCGGCATAAACGCATCTGTGCGCGCCCTGGCTTTGGGGCATGGCAAACTCTACGCGGGTGGCGATTTTACCGCGGCGGGCAGTGCCAGTGTGCATTACATTGCCCAGTGGAACGGCGGGGCGTGGTCACCCTTGGGATCTGGCATTGAGTTCGATGACAGTGTGGACGCGCTCGCCGTGGCCGGCCCGGATCTCTACATCGGCGGTTCCTTTGCAGACATCACCGTGGAAGGCGTGTCTATCCGTATCAATGGCATGTTGCGTTGGAACAGCCTGACTGACGAGCGCTATTTGGTCGGCAGCACCGATATGCCGGGGGTGACCCGCCAGGGCATCGGTGACTTCCCAGGCGAAGTCTTCGCCCTGGCCTACAACAACGGTGTGTTATACGTGGGCGGCAATTTTGGCAAGGCCGGTAGCGTGGCAGCGAGCGCAATCGCCGCCTATGATCTTGACAGCGGTTGGCGAGCGCTGGGCGATAGCGTGGGTGGGCTGAGTACGCCAAGGGTGCGGGGCATTGCCACCGCAGGCAACCAGGTTTTTGTGGGCGGGAGCTTCACCGCCGCAGGGACTGCAGAAGCCAACTATATTGCTTTGTGGGACGAGGCAGCGCAACAGTGGAGCGCTCTGGGTAGTGGGTTGGGCCTGGAGGCGGGACTGGACGACGGTGGCATTGCTGTGGCAGTGAATGGCGCTTCTCTCTATGTAGGTGGCGAGTTTGAAACGGCTGGCGGCAATCCCTCATCCGGGTTTGCCCGCTGGGGTGAGCCACCTGTGATCAGCAACATTACGCCACAGGGTGGTGGTAGCCTCGCCAGTGGAGACGGATTCCAGATTCAGTTTCCGGCCAACGCTGTGGCGGAAGCCGTTACAGTAGGCTACCAGGGACAATTCGTGCCAACAGTTGCGCTCACGGCTGGGGCAAAAACGCTGCGCTCATTCACGCTGACGGCGCGCACGGCAGGCGGTGCCGAAGTCATGCAATTTGACCAGCCCTACACCATCCGCATCACCTACACCGATGCCGAGCTGGCTGCCCTCAATGTCGCCGAGGCCGATCTGAACTTTGTCTACTGGAATGGCGCTGCTTGGGTCAATATGTTGCCCTGCCCAGGTTGTAGCATCGACACCGTTAACAACATCGTCACCATTGTCTCGGACCACTTCACTGAGTTTGTCCTGCTGGGCAACCCGCCCACGGGCAGCACAGACCGCCATCTCTACCTGCCGGCGATCAGCCGCTAGTAGTGGTACGACAGCAACAGGGCTGTCCCGTTGAGGAGTGCTGATAGAGTAAAGTCTTGACGGCAGGCAACAGACCACTTTGGTAGTCTGTTGTCTGCCGATTGCCGCCACTGCCCAATCGGCAATGGCCGTATCACCACCGCCACATCCTGCCCCGCAGATCGCTCAGCAGCCAGAAGACCAGCTCGTAGATCGTCCCCGCTATTCCCCGTTCCAACGCTCTTTCGCTTCAGCGTTCCCCAGTCGCAGTATAAATTCCGCGCCGTGCCCGCTTCCTTCCGCCACTGTCAGCGTACCGCCGTGGGCTTCGGCCAGACGCCGGGCCAGGGCCAGGCCAATCCCCATCCCCTCCTGAATGCGGGTCTGGTTGGGGGCGCGGTAGAAGAACTGAAAGATATTCTCCCGGTCGGCGGGATCGATGCCCGGCCCCGTATCCCGCACCCGAATCACTACAGGAGCGTCCTGGCCCGCCCCCTCCTGGGCCGCGGAGATCACCACCCGCCCCCCAGATGGCGTATATTTGTAGGCATTGTCGAGCAGATTGCCCAAAATCTGGCTGATGCGCACGGGATCGACCCACAGCCGGGGCAGATCTGACGCAACTTGGCAGGAGAGTGCGATGGCTTTGGAACGCAGTTTGCCCTCGCTGCGGTGGCTCTCGGCCCGCACCAGCGCGCCGATGTCTGTCTTTTCCAAATCGAGAGCCAACTCCTGCATTTCGCTCTGGGCCAGCAGTGTCAGATCGTCCAGCAGCAGGCGCAACTGATCCACCTGCTCGTCGATCCCCTCGGCCAGCTCCGCGACGACTTCGCCCTTTTCGCTGTTGCCCTGTCCCAGCACGTGGGCCGCCGCTTTGATCGCGCCCAGAGGTCGCCCCAGTTCGTGGACGATACTGCGTAGCAGTCGCCGCCGCCCCTGCTCCAATTCGTAGAGCCGTTCGGCCATACCGTTGAAGGTGTGGGCCAGCAGACGCACTTCGCTGGGGCCGCTTTCCAGCACAGTAGGCGGCGGCTGGTCAAAACGGATGGAGCGGGCGGCCGCGGTCAACTGTTCCAGGGGGCGGTTGAGGGAGCGGGAAAGCAGGAAGCCCAGCAGCCCGGCCAGCAGCATCCCCACACCGGCTGTCGCCCAGACCAGCCAGCGCAGCAGCGCCAGTCGGCTGCCTGTCTGCCCCAATCCCTGGGATAGCTGGATCGCCCCCACAATCTCCTGCCTATCGTTGTAGACAGGCACAACCACATCCATCCCGTTCGTGGCCGGATTGACACCGCTGTGGGTTTCTCGCCCAGCCTGGCCGGCCAATGCCTGGCGCAGGAGGTCTTCGTTCAGGGAAAGGAGAGGCACATTCTGCGTTGTGGCTGCCACGCCAGAAGCCACCAGCAGTCTGCCCTGGCTGTCCACCACATAAATCTGGGCGGGCACAAGCACTTGCAGCCGGGTCATCAGCGGCTGGGAGAGGTTGGGGTCTTTCCACGCCTGCCAGTTGCTTTGGGTCAGCCGGGCCACCAGTTGGGCCTGAACAGCCATTTCGTTGGCGACATTGACCAGGGCCACACGGGTTTCCAGCAGGTAAATGAGGGCCAGGCTGAAGAGGGGAACCAGCAGAAGTATGGGCAAGAAGTGGCTGAGGGCCAGGCGCAGGCGCAGGCTGGAGAGCATTGGATAGTTGCTTTCTTTGGATAAAATGACCGCAGACGGCGGACGGCGGACCGCAAGTGACGCCGACAAACCCGCGGTCGGCGGTCTGTCGTCAGCCGTCTATCGGCACCAGCCGGTAGCCCACGCCCCGCACAGTAAGCAGGCGGCGGGGTTTGGCCGGGTCCGCCTCGATTTTTGTGCGCAGCCAGCGCACATGAACGTATACAGTCTGGGTTTCGCCCACCCATTCGTCACCCCACACATTGTCCACAATCTCATCCATCGGCACAGCCTCGCCCGCGCGCTGGGCCAGATAGTAGAGCAGGTCATACTCTTTCGGAGCCAGTTCCACCACTTGCCCGCGCACAGTCACCTGATGGGCCGCGGGCTCGATGCGCAGATCGCCCACGGCGATGGGCTGGCTGGGCGTGGAGACGGGCCGGTTCTGCTGATCCCGGCGCAGCACAGCTTTCACCCGTGCCAGCAGAATGTCCATATCGAAGGGTTTGGTGATGTAATCGTCCGCGCCCATCTCCAGCCCGACGATCTCGTCCAACTCCCGGCGACGGGCGGTGACAAAAATCACCGGCGCGGCGATCTCCCGCTGGAAGGCGCGCAGGGTCTCCAGTCCGTCCATCCCCGGCAGGCCAATGTCGAGCAGCACCAAATCCGGGCGCAGCTTGCGGGCCGACGCCAGCCCCTCTTCGCCGCTGCTTGCGGTCTCTGTGGCATAGCCAGCGTCGGTCAGGCTGAGCGAAACGCTGCGCCGCATCAATCGGTCGTCGTCTATCACCAGAATTCGTGTCATACATCTATTGTGCCAGCTTTGGGGAAACTCATCAAATGAACGACCCCAAAACCACCCCGCAACACCCCGCCGCTACGATGGCAGCCACGCATAAAGACCAGTCAACAGTGAACAGCCGCCCGTGGACGATCCCACAGATGGCCGCTCACTGGAACGACCCAATCACCCAATCTCCAATTCCCTCTCCCCAGGAGAAGATATTATGGCAAAATCCATCTCCCACGTGACCGTCATCGGCGCTGGCACAATGGGCGCGGCCATTGCCGGCCACCTCGCCAATGCGGGCATTGCGTCCCACCTGCTCGATATTGTCCCGTCTGAATTGACCGCCGAAGAATCTGCCAAAGGCTTGACGCTGGACAGCCCCGCGGTGCGCAACCGCATTGTGCGCGAAGGCTTCGAGCGGATGGTCAAGAGCAAACCGGCCAACCTCTTCTCCGAGCAGCAGGCGGCGCTGATTTCTCTGGGCAATCTGGAGGACGACTTCGACGCCGCGGTGGGCCAGAGCGACTGGATTGTGGAAGTGATTATCGAGCGGCCCGGCCCCAAACAGGCGCTGATGGGGCGCATCGAAGCCGTCGCGCCAGCCCACGCCATCATCAGCACCAACACCTCCGGCATCCCGGTCCACATCATCAGCCAGGGGCGCAGCGCCGCCTTCAAAAAGCGCTTTCTGGGAACCCACTTCTTCAACCCGCCCCGCTACCTCCACCTGCTGGAAATCATCCCCACCCCAGACACGGACCCGGCGATTGTGGCCCAGATGAAAGCCTTTGCCGAAACCCGGCTGGGCAAAGGCGTCGTCGTCTGCAAGGACACGCCCAACTTTGTGGGCAACCGGATGTTCAGCTTCATTCAGAGCGATGTGATGGAATACGCCATCGAAAATGGCTATACCGTCGAGGAGGTGGACGCGCTCACCGGGCCGCTGATTGGCCGCCCCAAAACCGCCACCTTCCGCCTGAACGATGTGGTGGGGATCGATGTGGCCGGCCTGGTGGGCGACAATCTCTACGGGCTGATCCCCGACGACGAGGACCGGGAGGTGCTGCGCGGGCCGGGTGGCTCCGCTGTGATGAAGCTGCTCATCGAAAACAGACTCCTGGGCAGCAAGACCGGTCAGGGCTTCTACAAGACTGTGACCGATGAGAAGGGGCGCAAGAGCTTCTGGGGGCTGGATTTGCAGGCCGCGGCCAGCGGCACAGTCGATTTCGTGGCCCCGGCCAAGCCCCGCTGGGCCAGTGTGGGCGACGCCAAAGACGAAGAACTGGCCGAACGTCTGCGCCGTCTGACCGACGCCGACGACGAGGCCGGCGATCTGCTCTGGCACACCCTCAGCCGCACCCTGGCCTACGCCAGCAAGCGGGTCCCGGAGATCGCCGACAGCCCCGCCGACATCGACAACGCCATGAAGTGGGGCTTCGGCTGGGAGATGGGGCCTTTTGAAAGCTGGGACGCGCTGGGCGTGGAGGATACGCTGGATCGAATGGAAGGCGAAGGGGTCGTCGCGGCTGGTTGGGTCCGCGAAATGCTGGCTTCCGGTCGGGAGACTTTTTACGTCTACGAAAACGGCCAGCGCACAGTCTACACGCCGGTGGACAAAGCCAGCCAAGCAATAGGCGATCCCCAGGCGGTCACAGTGGCCGACATCCGCCGCCGCCGGGGCGCGCTGGCCGAGAACGATTCGGCCAGTCTGCTCGATATGGGCGACGGCGTGTTGCTGCTGGAATTTCACACCAAAATGAACAGCCTGGATACGGCCATCGGCGAGATCGCCAACGCGGCCATTGAGCGACTCCACGGCAGCGCCTCCGGGCTGGTCATCGGCAACCAGGGGGGCAACTTCAGCGCCGGGGCCAATATTTTTATGATTGGGATGCTGGCCCAATCCGGCCAGTGGGAGCAGTTGGATGGGGCCATCGATGGCCTGCAACAGATGATTTTGCAGATGCGCCTGGCCCCCAAACCGGTGGTGGCCGCGCCCTATCAACTGGCCCTGGGCGGTGGCGCGGAAATCTCAATGGGCGCAGATCGCATTGTCGCTCATGCCGAAACGTATATGGGGCTGGTGGAAGTGGGTGTGGGTGTCATCCCCGGCGGGGGCGGCTGCAAGGAGATGGTGCGGCGCAATGTCAGCCCCCATATGCACGCGGCCAACGTCAACCCCAGCCCCTATTTGCAGCAAATTTTTGAGCAGATTGGCTTTGCCAAAGTCTCCACCAGCGCGGTGGAAGCGCGGCAGATGGGCTTCTTTGCCGATACCGACCGGATTGTGATGAACTACGACCACCTGCTGGGCGAGGCGAAGGCGGAAGTGTTGCGGATGGGCGCCAACGGCTACACCCCGCCCAGTGTGAAGGGCAATGTCTACGCCGCTGGACGGGATATGCTCGCCAATCTGCGCATCGGCATCTATTCCCTCAAAGAGGGGGGCTACATCAGCGAGCACGACGCCATCATCGCCGGGCAGTTGGCGACGGTCCTCTGCGGCGGCGAACTGAGCCAGCCCGCCTGGATGGACGAGCAATACTTCCTGGATTTGGAGCGGGAAGCCTTCAAGACGCTCTGTGGTTATCAGAAAACCCAGGAGCGCATCTGGGCGATGTTGCAGAGTGGGAAGCCGCTACGCAACTGATCTTCTCGTTCCCACTGCTCCGCGTGGGAACGTTCTGCGGACGCTCTGCGTCCCGGTCAACGACAACCCGACCCACTACCGGACGCAGAGCGTCCAACTGCTGTGCCCACGCGGGAGCGATGGGCACAGAATATCTCGTTCCCACCGCTCCGCGTGGGAACGTTCTGCGGACGCTCTGCGTCCCGGTCAACGACAACCCGACCCACTACCGGACGCAGAGCGTCCAACTGCTGTGCCCACGCGGGAGCGATGGGCACAAGAGTATTCGAACCCGAAAGGATCACCTCCTATGCCCAACACCGTAATCGTCTCTGCCGCCCGCACTGCTGTGGGCAAAGCGCCCCGGGGCAGCCTGCGCGCTGCCCGCCCGGAAGATATGGCCGCTGCGGTCATCGCCGCAGTCGTTGAACGCGCGCCAGGACTGGACCCCAAGGAAATTGAAGATGTGATTCTGGGCTGCGCCATGCCCGAAGCCGAGCAGGGGATGAATGTGGGGCGCATCGCGGCCCTGCGCGCCGGCCTGCCCATCGAAGTCCCCGCGCAGACGGTCAACCGCTTCTGCTCCAGCGGGTTGCAATCCATCGCCCTGGCTGCCCAGCAAATTATGGCCGGGATGGGCGAAGTCGTCATCGCCGGCGGGGTGGAAACGATGTCCCGTATCCCGATGAGCAGCAACAAATTTATGGCGAACCCGACACTGGCCCAGGAGTATCCTGGCGTCTATCTGGGGATGGGGCTGACCGCGGAGAATGTGGCCCGCCGTTACGAAATCAGCCGGGAGGAGCAGGACGCCTTCGCCCTGCGCAGCCACCAACGCGCGGCCGCGGCCCAGGATGCGGGCTATTTCAACGAGCAGATTGTGCCTTTGGACGTGAGCGTCACCACCGGCGAGGGCAGCGAGAGCCGCACGGTCGAGACGGTCTTTGCCGCGGATGAGGGCATCCGTCGGGACAGCACAATCGAAGCGTTGAACAAACTGCGCCCGGTCTTTCACGTCAAAGGCAGTGTGACCGCAGGCAACAGCAGCCAGACCAGCGACGGCGCGGCCGCGCTTCTGCTGATGAGCGAGGAGAGGGCTAAGGCGCTGGGACTGAAACCCCTGGCCCGTTTCGTCAGCTTCGGCGTGGGGGGCGTGCCGCCGGAAGTGATGGGCATCGGCCCGGTGGCGGCTGTGCCCAAAGCCCTGCGCCTGGCGAAGATGAGCCTGTCCGACATCGACCTCATCGAACTCAACGAAGCCTTCGCCGCCCAGGGGCTGGCTGTGATGCGCGAGTTGGGGATGGACGAGGATCGGGTCAATGTCAACGGCGGCGCTATTGCTCTGGGCCACCCCCTCGGTTGCACTGGAGCAAAGCTGACTGTGCAGATGCTCTACGAACTGATCCGCCAGGACAAGCAGTTTGGGCTGGTGACGATGTGCATCGGCGGCGGGATGGGCGCGGCGGGGATTGTGGAGCGGTTGAATTAGGGCAATGAGATGGTAGGATGACGGGGTGACGGGGAAGGGATTCCCTGTCACCCCGTTTTTTTGTGGGCGTGGGGGGGATTAGGCTTGGACCCGTTTCTCGTGGACTGACTATTGGGGTCAACAGTAGGCTGAAAGATACCGGCAATTAAAGCTCATCAGAATCTCTGAACTTTGTCAGCGCAAAATGTGGTATATTTGGCTTATTTTGGAAAAAGAGTGCCGGGAATTTCCTGTACTACAAAAGCAAATCGACCCAATGAACAACGAAACATCTATCGAAGCCCGCCGTCTCCGCCTGCTTTTGGTCGAGGATAACCTGACCGATCAGAAGCTGCTTCAAGCTGCCCTGCGCAAACCCGTACATCGTTCAGGACAGATGTACAGTTTTGCTGTAGATTGTACCGGCACAATAGCCGAAGCGCTGGCTGCATTGCAACAAAATGAGTACGATATTGTAGTCACAGACCTCTATTTGCCCCAAAGCGAAGGTGTAGAGACAATTGAGCGTCTGCTGGAGGTGGCTCACCATCTGCCAGTGGTGGTCCTGAGTGGGCTGGACGACGAGGAACTGGCTTTGACCGCAGTCCGGCTGGGCGTGCAGGATTATCTGGTTAAGGCTACCTATTCGACCTCGACGCTTGTGCGGACACTACTCTATGCCATAGAACGCAAGCAAATGGAACAGCGGCTGGCCGCCATCGCCCGCACCGAAGTGGCCCAAGATGGCGAAGAACGGCTGGATAACCTACTGCGGCGAATTTGTGAACTCACCCGGCAATTTCTTCCGGCTACTGGCGCTGGGCTTGTGTTGTGGGACAAACAACAGCAGGAATTCAATCTGGGCGTCTCCAACTTCCCTGGGCTGGAAGAACCGGATATATTCCGCAGACTTCGCCCTTGCGGTGGGATCACCCGATGGATCATCGACAACAAACGACCGGTTGTCGTAAGTGATATGGCGTCGTCTGCGCTGCCATTCAACCAGTCGGTCCTGATCGCAGACCACAAGTCGTTTGTGGGTGTGCCGCTGCTCAACGACAATGAGGCGCTAGGCGTCCTCTACGTCATTAACCAGCAGAACAGACTCTATCGGGCCGCGGATATGGACTTTCTGGTCTCTCTGGCTCAGCGCGCCGCGGCTGCGGTTGTACGCATTCAACTCTATCAACAGATCAGGGCGGCTCTGCGCGAGACAGACAATCTGTATCAGGCCACCCGCTCTCTGATCGCCTCCACAAATATGCAAGAGACTCTGACCGCTGTGGTAGAGGGAACCCGAAGCGTCTTGAACGCCAATGCAGTGACAGTTGTTCGGGTCAATCCAGAGGAAAAGCGGTTAGAGTCCATCGTTTTCACAGGTGACGGGGTGGATGTACACGCTGCGCGCTCTTTCGAGGAGTTTTGGGATGGGTTGGGTGGCTGGGCCATCAGAAACCAGACAGTTGCCTTTTCGCCTGGCGGTGTTCCAGACGAAAGAGAGAGTGCTGCTGCGCAGGCACGCCGCATGACCACCGGCGCGGGGAGCGTACTGGTTGCCCCACTTAACGTGCGCGGCAGGCTAATCGCCACGCTGACCGCCATCAACCGACCAGAACAACCGAACTTCACACCTTCCCACATTAAGCTGATTGAACTGTTGGGAAACCAGGCCGCGATGGCCATCGAAAATGCCGAGCTTTTTGCCCGGACCGAACAATTGGCCAATATCGATGGACTGACCGGCATCAGCAATCGACGCTTTTTCTTCGAGACGGCCCAAAACTGTTTTGCTACGGCCCAAAGCCATAACGACCCCGTGGCCGTGCTGCTCGTTGATCTGGACCACTTTAAGCAGATCAATGATCAGTATGGACATGCCATGGGGGATCAGGTCTTATCTATCGTTGCCAAGCGTATACGCGCCGGGTTGCGCGAGCACGACATTTTCGGACGCTATGGCGGGGAGGAGTTCGTGCTGCTATTGCCTGGGGCAACGGCCAAACAGGCATCGGCCACAGCCGAAAGGTTGCGGCGGCGCATCGAAATGCAACCCATCGCCTGGGACGGCCATCAAGCGCTGGTAACGATCAGCATTGGGGGAGCAATTCGGACAGCAGAGTGCGCAGACCTTTCATCGCTCATTCGGGCCGCGGATCGAGCGCTCTATCTGTCAAAGGAGCGGGGACGTAACCGGGTCAGTCTGTGGGATGAAAATAATCGGGAGTGGCAATTACCCAATGAAAAACTGCTGAGCAAAGCAGAAAATTGGTTTCACACATAAAATCGTTCCGGCCATCGGGCAGGAGATTACCCAGGGGACGGCGTTTCCGGCTTGCGCAGGGTCTCTGGGACGAGGGTGCCCAGGGCCAGAGCCGCGGCCAGGCCGATCCCAGCGATCACAAATGTGGCTGAGGCCAGACCGAGCAGCCCCGCCACCCACCCCAACACAACCCCCCCCACCAATTGCCCCCCAAACCCAATCAACCCCCACAACCCCAGGAACTCGCTGCGTGAATCGAGGGGGGCCAAATCCGCGCCCAGCGTCATCATTGTGCCGGACCCCAGGCCGTTGCCAAAACCGATCAGTCCCGTCGCCAGCAGCAGTGTGAAAAAGCTGGTGGTGAAGGGGATGAGCGCCATACCCAGCGCTTGAATGGCGAAGGAGGGCACGTAGGCGAATTTGCGTCCAAAGCGGTCCATCACATACCCCGCCGGATAGAACATACTCATATCCACCGCCGAAGAAAGCCCCACAATCAGCCCGATCTGCTGTACATCCAGCCCCAGAATGTCGGCGGCGAAAAGCGGCACGACAATACCCCGGCCTGAACGGATCATCTGGGCAAAGAGCTGGCCCGAACCCGCGGTAAAGAGCACCCGATAGTTCTCGCGCAGCACCTGCCAGAGATGGCCCGTATGCCCGCGCACACCGCCCCGGCTGGGCCCACGCACGCCGCTCTCTGGCAAGTAGAAAATCGGGAAGAGGAGGGAGATCAGCGCCAGGGCTGCGTAGAGAAAGAAGGGTGCGCGCAGCCCCAGGGCGCCGCCCAGGGCACCGCCAACAATCGGACCGACGAAAGACCCAGCGCGGTTGATGCCACCGAAAATGGCGATGGCTCGCCCCCGTTTGCTTGAGGGTGCAGCTTCGGCCAGATAGGCGTGGCGGGAGATGTTCCAGAGGGTACTGGCAAAGCCCACGAAGATGGCATAAACGATTAGCTCGTAGACGGAGGAAGCCCAGGTGAAGGCCAGAGTCCCCAACGCCATCCCCGCGATACCGATGAGCATCGACCGTTTCTGACCCAGCCGCCCCACCAGCGCGCCGGCCGGCACATCGCCAATAATCATTCCGATGGCACCGGCGGCCAAGACCAGCCCAATCATTCCATAGGAACCGATAAATTCCTCTTTCACAAAAATAGGCAGAATCGGCGTCAGCAGACCGGTGCAGAAGGCGAGGATGAGGGTGGGTACATAAATGGCGAGAACGAGTTGGCGCTGCACGGGTCGTCTCCCTGGGATGAGGATGGGGGTGCATATACGGATGGGAAGGAATGCAGATTCAATCTCAACAGACCGCCGACCACTCCCGTCATTGCTGTCCGCCGTCTGCGATCTGCCGTCTACTGGCCTGTGTTGATCGGAAAGTCGCTCAATTTTCGTTCAAAATCGCTTTAGTCGCAAATCCCAAAGTTCCGGTATCGTTACCGTTTGCGCGGGAGGAGAGGCCGGGGTACAATTCTAAGGCTGTCCACACCTTCGCTCCCACGCCGAGAGGGTAACTGTTCAGCCACCCCACCCACTTCCCTCCCCATTCCAGAGAGGGAAGTGGATCGACTCCTCCCCCACTGTGGGGGAGGTTTGGGTGGGGGTGAGAGTTACCCGAGAGGAGACCCCCATGACAAGTCGCTACGTCGATTCCCACGTCCACTTTTGGGACCCAAACACAATCAACTACCCCTGGCTCTCCGGTGCGCCGGCCATCAGCCAGCCCACCTTTCCCGGGGACCTGGACAAAGCCCGGGGCGAGCTTTCCCACGAACTGGCCGGGATTGTCTTTGTCGAGGCTGATTGCAACCCGGCCCACACCCTGCGGGAAGCCGAATGGGTGACGTCCCTGGCAGCCGAAGAGCCGCGTATCCGGGGGATTGTGGCCCACGCACCCCTGCAAAAGGGCGAAGCTGTGCGAGATGAACTGGCCGCGCTTCAGGCGTTGCCGCTGGTCAAAAGCATCCGCCGCCTGATCCAGTCCGAGCCGTTGGGTTTTAGCACCCAATCGGATTTCGTGCGGGGGGTGCAGGGATTGCCCGACTTCGGCTTCAGCTTTGATCTCTGCATCTATCACACCCAACTGGGCGATGTGCTGCAACTGGTGGACCAGTGCCCCCAGGTCTCCTTTATTCTGGACCACATGGGCAAACCGGCTATTGCCGCTGGGCTGATCGAACCGTGGAAATCCCAAATTCGGGAATTGGCCCAGAGGCCGGACATCCATTGCAAACTCTCCGGGGTGGTGACCGAAGCCGATCACCAGAAGTGGACGGTGGAGCAGGTGCGCCCCTATATGGAGCACATTCTGGACTGTTTCGGCCCGGAGCGGGTGCTTTTTGGCTCCGATTGGCCGGTGGTCAATCTGGCCGCGGACTACCGCCGCTGGTTTCATCTGGCGCTGGATACGATCTCCACCTATTCCCTCCCAGAGCAGCAGATGATTCTGCACGACAACGCAGTGCGCTTTTACCGATTGGGAGAATGAGGGTATGGGATGGCGAGATAGTTTGTCAGCGTATCTCCTTGCCCCTTCCTCCCTTCCTCCTTTCATCCACCCCAGGAGCAATCAATGAGCAGCTATACGCCGACCGCCGCAAATAAATTTACTTTTGGCCTATGGACCGTTGGCAACCCAGGCCGGGATCCCTTTGGCGAACCTGTGCGGGATGCCCTCTCGCCGGTGGAGATCGTTCACTTGCTGGCCGAGACCGGCGCGTGGGGGGTCAATTTCCACGACAACGATCTGGTGCCCATCACAGCCACGGCTGGCGAACGGGAGCAGATTGTGCGGGATTTCAAACAGGCGTTGGACGATACGGGTATGGTTGTACCTATGGCGACCACCAATCTCTTCACCGACCCCGCCTTTCGGGATGGGGCCTTTACCAGCAATGACCCGGAGGTGCGGGCCTATGCGTTGCACAAAACCCTGCACGCCATCGATTTGGGCGTCGAGTTGGGCGCAAAAATCTATGTCTTTTGGGGCGGGCGGGAAGGCACAGAGACCGACGCCGGCAAAGATCCGCTGGAAGCGGGCAAATGGTTTCGCGAGGCGATGAACTTTGTTTGTGAATATGTCCGGGACCAGAGGTATGACCTGAAATTCGCCCTGGAAGCCAAACCCAACGAACCCCGGGGCGATCTTTATCTGCCCACCACCGGCCATATGCTGGCCTTTATCGAAACCCTGGATCACCCGGAAATGGTGGGTGTGAACCCGGAAATGGCCCACGAGCATATGGCCGGGCTGAACTTTACCCACGCGGTGGCCCAGGCCTGGGACGCGGGCAAGCTCTTTCACATCGATCTGAACGACCAGAATTTTGCCCGCTACGATCAGGACTTCCGCTTTGGCTCCCACAACATCAAACAGGCCTTCTTTCTGGTCAAATTCCTGGAGGATGTGGGCTATGACGGCTCTCGCCACTACGACGCCCACGCCTATCGCACCTCCGACAGCGAGGATGTGAAAGCCTTTGCTCGGGGCTGTATGCGCACCTATCTGATTCTGAAGGAGAAGGCCGAACAGTTCCGCCAGGATGGGGAAATTCAGGCGTTGCTGGCCGAAATCAGGGCAGACGACGGCGCAATGGATCATCTGCGGGGGGGCTATTTGCCCGAAAAGGCTGCGGCACTGAAGGCCCACGGCTTTGACCGGGTGGCGCTGGGCAGACGGGGCAAGCCCTACGAGCGGCTGGACCAGCTGGTAGTGGACCTGCTGTTGGGTACACGATAGCCCGTACAGTGCAAGTTCGACGTCCTGTGCGTTTGTTGTTCAGCCAGGCTCGTGAAGCGTAAGACATAAGGTGGACAAGCCACAATTTGCGGATAGAAACGTGAAGCGTAAAACGTGAGAGCAATCGACGTGAATTCACATTTCACGTTTCACGCTACAAACAGGCAAAAGATCGATGGATACGGCGACCAATGGCGCTGTGTCCATCGATCTTTTTGTTTCTGATGGCTCTACTGAACGTACACCCATTTTTTGCCAGGATTGGTACTTTGGGGGGGTATAAATCTACGGGTTTAATCAGATAAACTATCAGCACTTACGTAAGGGCAAATGCTGATTTGTCTGACAAAGAGCTGATCTGATCTGGGATAGGGGATTGGGCAGCAATACTTTTGAGAAATGGATCTTTCTATGGCAAGCAACGCTGGCTTTTCTCGCTCCGGAAACGGCTTTTATCACCGACTGATTTTGCTTGTGATGGCAGCCCTTTTGCTCGCGGGATGTATACCTGCCGCACAGCCGTCGGCCAGGAACGCGACCGCGCTGGAAAGCTATATGGTACAGGGCCGAACAGTGGAGGAGGCCCAGGCCCTGGTGCAGAGCATCGGCGGTCGTGTAACCCACCGTCTGGAAATCATCAATGCCGTAGGCACACAACTGACTGCCGAGCAGCGGGCTTCTGTTGCCTGGGAGGAAGCGGGCTTTCGGCTTTTCCAAGACCGCTCTATTCAGATCAGTGCTGCGGATGCCATCGCGACTCTGCCCGCGACCAGAGACAGTATGCTGCGGGAGAGCGCCGCGCAGACGGTTTACAACGGCGCTGAGTTAACAGCCAAAGAACAAAACAGTGACAGCCGTCGTCCGGTTCTTTACTTCAACACATCTTCTCTTCCCTCCAATGCAATAGTCACATCAGCACAGGCATTCTTCTGGGTGACAAAATCCAATGATAAGTCCGTAGCTGTCCACCCGATCACTGGGGGCTGGCAGGAGGACAACGCAACCTGGAATCTGCTGGCATCGTCTTATGCCCCCACCGCAGCCGCTACTTTTCAGCCCAGTCAGAGCGGCGCATATGTCAGCGTGAACATTGACGCACTGACCCAACAGTGGGTGAACGGGACTCTTGCCAACAATGGCATCGTCCTCATCGGGCAGAACAAAGAGACAAAATATACCAGCCGGGAATGGTCCAATGCAAACCAAAGACCCTATCTACAGGTGACCTATTCGCTCCCCCCCACGCCCACGCCGACACCGGCAGCCCCCACACCTACCCCTATCCCCACATCCTCTCCGGAAGCCCTGGGCACTCTTTTCGCCAAAGTTAATTTTCAACCACCCGGCGCAGCGGTGCCTCCGAACTATTTGGTCGATAGCGGAGATATTTTTGGCCTGCGCAGTAATGGCTTCCTCTATGGCTGGAGCGTGGAAAACCAGAATGGGATGGATCGGGACAGCGTATCTTCCGTTGATCAGCGCCACGACACTTTTGTTGGGATGCAGGCGATTTCCGGCAGCCTGCCTGTCTGGGAAATCGAGATGCCCAACGGTCTGTATGAAGTGCAACTCTCGGTTGGGGATGCCCTGGCTACAGACGATCTGGTGCAGATCGCCATCGAGGGCCAGGAGATTTTGCACGGAAAATCGACACATACCAATCCGTGGCTGAAAATAGATGTCACAGTAGCCGTCAAGGACAATCGACTGACCCTGGCGACAACCAATCCGCAAAGTCTGAATAAGCTTAACTATATTGACATTTTCGTCGTCGAATCTGACCTGACCGAAAAGGATCTTCTCCATCAGAAAGGGGTGGATGGTTCGGGGGTTACGGTTGCCATTATCGACACGGGCTACTGGTCTACCCCAGGGCTTGACAAAGACAAAGCCGGACTCAATCGTTTTGTAGTCCAATACGATGCTATCAGCAATAGCACCCATCCCTTGTCCACCCGTGTAACGGACGATGGCAGCGGCCACGGAACCCATCTGGCAAGTCTCATCGCCAGTTCAGAGTCCAAAGGCAATGGCAAGTTTTCCGGGATTGCGCCTAATGTCAATCTGGTTTCGGTCAAAGCCTTCAACGACGATGGCATGGGCACCTATCTTGACGTAATTCGCGCTATCGATTGGGTGGTAACCAATGCCCAGACACTGAATATCCGGGTTCTCAATCTCTCCTTCAGCTCTCCGCCCCAATCCTATTATTGGGATGATCCGCTGAACCAGGCGGTGATGAAAGCCTGGGCGTCGGGAATTGTGGTGGTGGCTGCCGCTGGCAACCGCGGGCCAGACCCGATGACCATCGGTATACCGGGCAATGTGCCCTACATCATCACTGTCGGTGCAATTTCAGACAACTATACCCCGCTGGATCGCAGTGATGATTATGTCACCAGCTTCTCGTCGGCCGGGCCGACGGTCGAAGGCTTTGTAAAGCCTGATCTGGTGGCCCCGGGCGCGCAAATGCGTGGGTTGATGCCACCCAACGCAAGATTGGTCACGAATCATCCCAAGCGTTTTGACAGAAGCAAGCACTTTACAATGTCGGGAACTTCCCAGGCTACGGCTGTGGTCTCCGGGATTGTGGCGCTGATGCTCGATCATGCGCCTGGGCTGACCCCCGATGAGGTGAAGTGCAAACTCATGTCCGGCTCTATGGCTGCGCTGGATTCGAAGGGCAATCTGGCATACTCGCCCTTCCAGCAGGGGGCGGGGCTGGTCAATGCCTATATGGCGCTGCGTAGCCAAAACACCAGTTGCGCCAATCAGGGGCTGAATATCATCAATGACCTGACCAATGTTCAGCATTACGGCGGCCCAGCCAACCAGGATGCCAACGGCCACTATACAATTCTGGGGATGGATGGCTTTACCTGGAGTGGTGGCTTCACTTGGAGCAGTGGCTTTACGTGGAGCAGCGGTTTCACCTGGTCCAGTGGCTTTACCTGGAGCAGCGGATTCACCTGGTCCAGCAACTACGCATGGTCAGATGGTTTTACCTGGTCCAGCGGCTTTGCCTGGTCCGACAATATGCCGCTTAGTGAACCGGGCCACAGCCTCAACGATCTGCCCGAAGAGACCCACCCCAACCTGCTGGCGCCGCCGCGCATCTTCTTGCCGGCCGTCACCCGATAGGGATCGGAAACTGAAGGTGATATAAAACGGGAGGGAACCGCTCACCCCCACCCAACCTCCCCCACAGTGGGGAGGAGTCGCTCCACTTCCCTCCCTGGAATGAGGAGGAGTAGGGTGGGGTGGCCTCTTCTATCCTACCTCCGCCAGCCGGGGAATGGACGGCGCTGCGCCGGGGCGGGTGACACAGATGGCCGCGGCCCGGTTGGCCCGTTCCAGCGCAGTACGGGGCGCTTCCCCCGCACTGATCCCGGCCAGGAAGTAACCGATGAATGTATCACCGGCGGCTGTCGTGTCCACCGCCTGGACGGGCCGACCGGCTACGTATATCTGCTCCCCTCCGTCGTCGTAGACAGCGCCCTCTGCGCCCAGGGTCAGCACAACCGTTGCCTGGGGAAAGCGACTGCGCATCCCGGCCAGAATGGCGGGGGGAGCAGATTCACCGGTAAAGGCTTCCCCCTCTGTCTCGTTAAGCAGAAAGATCGAGACCCCATCCAGGGGATAGGCAAGAACTTCATCGCCCATTGGGGCCGGGTTGAAGACGATTCGCATCCTCCGTTGTCCGGCCTCTGTCAGGATTTCCGCCATTGCGCTGATCTCATTCTGCAACAGCAGCCAATCCCCCGGCCCGAAGTGGGCCAAAATCCCGTGGGCGTCCCCGGCGGTGATGCTGCGGTTGGCCCCACCAAAGAGCAGAATGGCATTCTCGCCAGCCGCGTCCACTTGAATAATGGCGTGACCAGATGGCTTATCCACAACTTCCAGGAAGGCCACATCCGCGCCCTCTGCGGCCAACGCTTCCCGCAGCCAGCGTCCATCCTGGCCTATACGCCCCGCGTGGCGGACGGGCGCGCCGGCCCGGGCCAGGGCAATCGATTGATTGTAGCCTTTGCCGCCTGGGAACTGCTGGTAATCGCGGCTGGCGATAGTCTCGCCGGGGCGCACCAGATGATCCACCCGGTAGACGTGATCGATATTCACCGAACCGAAGTTGAGGATTGACATAAAAGCCCGTTCCAAAGCATAAAAATCTGCGTCCCTCTCTTTAGAGCCTTGAATAATTCAGGCTCTTAGCGCGCAGCTTTGTAACCACGGAAAACACAGAATACACGGAAAATTCTCTTTCGCTTTTTTTCTGTGTATTCCGTCTTTTCTGTGGTCAGATCAAAAGCCTGTTTAATAATTCAGGCTCTTATCCAATCAGAGTCCGGCTCTGTTCCCGCATATACAGGGGCAAAGTATAGCGCGCCCCAATCCCTTTGCCGCTGGAGCCGCTGGCTTTCCAGCCTCCAAAAGCCTGCACACCGGGCCAGGCGCCGGTTGTGGCGCCCGCGGCCCGATTGGTATAGAGGGTGCCCGCCTGGATATTCTCCAGAAACCACTCCACCTCCTCGCCAAAGAAGCCTGCGGTCAGCCCGTAGGGGCTGGCGTTGGCCTTCTCCATCGCTTCGTCCAGACTCTCCACCTTTGCCAGATGCAGAAGGGGCACGAAGAGTTCCTCCCGCACCAGGGGGTGATCCTCGGCCAGCCCCGCCACAATCGTCGGCGTGACGAAATAGCCCTTCGCCAATTCGCCGTCGGTCAAGACCTGACCGCCGGTGAGCAGGTGGCCGTCCTGCCTGGCCTGGGCCGACCAGCGCTGGAAGTTGGCATAGGCGTCGGCGTGGATGAGCGTGCCCATATAGACATCCCGCCGGGTGGGGTCGCCGACGCGGATTTGGGCGGTCAGGCCCAGCAGCTTTGCGGCGAAAGCGTCGTAGACCGACGCCTGGACATAGACCCTCGAACAGGCCGAACACTTCTGGCCATTCAGCCCAAAGGCCGAGCGCATCACCCCATAGGCCGCTTTGTCCAGGTCGGCTGTGGCCGAGACAATCGCCGGGTTCTTGCCCCCCATCTCCACAATTGCCGGGCGGGGCGCAGGTCCCCTGGCCGCGGCGCGCAGGACTTTCATCCCCACCCCATAGGAGCCGGTGAAGGTAAAGCCGTCTACCCCCGGATTGTCCAGCAACTCCTGGCCGACGCTCTCGTCTGGCCCGCTCACCGCGTTGAAGACACCTGCGGGCAGCCCCGCGGCGATGAAGAGTTCGGCGGTCATCCAATTGCTGTAGGGCGATTCCGCCGCGCCTTTGAAGACGACTGTATTGCCCGCCAGCAGGGCCGCCGCGATGGGCGCGGCCGAGAGGGCCATCGGGAAATTGAAGGGAGAGATCACCGCCCAGACCCCGTGGGGACGCAGGAGAGATTCGTTGTGCTCGGCGGGGTCGTTCGGGTTGAATTTGCCCATCAGCGTGCGGTAGCCGTCGTTGCGCTGCATATCGTCGGCATACCAGCGCAGAAGATCGGCTGTCTCCTCCACTTCGCCCAGGGATTCCAGCCGATTCTTGCCTATCTCCAGGCTCATCAGCGCGCTCAGTTCAAAGAGCTGGGCGCTGATGCTCTCGGCGATGGCGCGGATGAGCGATACCCGTTCCTGCCAGGGGGTGCGCCGCCAGACGGGGAAGGCCCGTTTGGCCGCAGCAATCGCCTGTTGGCTGTGGCTTCGGTCGCCCTGTGCCCAGGAAGAGAGCAGCCAGTCGGTGTTGATGGGGCTGTAGGCGTCTGCGGTTGCTTCGGTGTAGAGCCGCTCCCCGTCGATGTAGAGGGGCAGGACCGCGCCCAGCCACTCGCTTTTCACACGGGCCAGTGCCCCATCAAAACCAGACTGGAGCTCTTCGTTGTCCGCGGAGAGGGTGGCGTAGGTGACTTTTATTTTGGCGGCCATAGATTTCACCAGTGGAGTGGAATGCAAATAAACAGATAGCTGTGGGCGATCCGCACCGTCGGAGAGAGTGGAATGGCGCGCGAATAGCCGTGTCGGGAGTCGTAACTACTTAGGGTGCGACGCACTCGCCAGGAGTAGATTCCCACTGCAAAACGGGTGTGGCGAGTGCGTCGCACCCTGAGCCTGAGTAGTTACCGGGAGTCTGTCTATAGCTGCGGATAGGGCTGGCTGTGGGCCGTCTCGATCATTGCCCGCAGATTTTCCACGGGCGTGTAGCGGGGCACGATACAGCCGGAGCCGAGCAGAAAGCCACCGCCCAGGCCCGCCTGGTCGATGCAGCGCTGGGCCGAAGCGGAGACGCTCTCGGGTGTGCCTTGCAGCAGTTCGGTGACAGTATTGACATTCCCCACAACAGCCGTGCGGCTGCCGATGCGCGCTTTGGCCGTGGCCATACTCACCGCGTTGTCGATCTCCACCAGATCCGCGCCCGTATCTGCGTAGAGATCGAGAACCGGCGTACTGTTGCCGCAGATGTGGAGCAGACAGGCCCCCGCGCCGTGGGCGTGCCAGGCATCGAAGACCCGTTTGGAATAGGGCCAGGAGAAGCGTTCATACGTGCGGGGCGAGATGACATTGCACGAAGCCAGGGAGTCGCCGCAGTGCAGGATGTCGGCCCCGGCGTCGTGGCAGGCTTTGCCAAAACGGATCAGCGCTTCGGTGGTCAGTTCCAGGGCGTGGAGCACAGCCGCTTCTTTGGCTTCGGGCAAGCCGGCCTCTACCAGCGCAACCTCCATCAGCCAGTTTTGGGAGCCGATGAAATAGGAGGCCAGGGCAAAGGGACCTGTGCCCGGCGAGCGCAGGGCCACTTCGTCGCCCACAGCTTTGCGCGCCAGTTTCAGCGCTTCGATCATCACCGGCATCCGCCCATCCGTGGCCGGGTTTGGGACTTCTATATCAAAAATGTCGTTGAGATCGGTCAGGGGGGGGGTGATGATCGAGGGAACTTCATCGTCAGAGCGGGTCGTCTGGCAGCCAAAACCCTCGGCGATGTAGTAGTTATCCGCACCGATGGCGATCACATCGTGGCCCACCTGCTCGTGCAGGGCAAGCTGGGCGTGTACCATCGACTCTGGCTCGGTGTAAAATTTTCGCAACGGCACGCCGGAGACAGCGGCCGCCATATCGTAGATATAGGGCATGGCTGCCACGCAGTCTGTTGGCTGGCGCAGAATTGCATTCAGCACCCGTTGGCGTGGAGAGAGAGCAGTCATCGAATACCTCCTATGAAGTTGGGCCTACATTTTTGTTCCCATTCCGCCACCCATCTGACCACCCATTGTGCCCTTGGGTTCGTTGCCGGCGGGCGTCGCCATCCCCACACTGGGGTCTACGCCAGCCAGCATCATCCCCTGGCCCCGGGAGAGATGGGTGAGGACGCTGGGCGGGTCCAGCGGGTCGCGCATCTGGACGAGAAGGGTCGTGCGCGCTTCGTTACTGGTGTTGACGCCGGAGCCGTGGATGGTGAGATAGCTGAAAAAGAGCACATCCCCCGCTTTGGCTTCGCAGGGCAGCGCGGATTCGACGGGATATTCGCTGAGAGGCAGATGCCAGCCGCCCTCTTTCAGATGGGGAACGGGTCCCATTTTGTAGCTGCCGGGGACTACCCGCACACAGCCTTTTTCAATGGGCGCGTCGTCAAAGTGGATGATGGCGGCAATCATCGAGTCTTTGTCGTGGGGGAAGAAGGGCTGGTCCTGGTGCATAGGGAAGGGCGACCCCTTCTCCGGCGGTTTGATGAAAAGTTTGTTGTGATGCAGCTGGACATTGGGCGATCCGATGATCCCGGCGGCGATGGCGGTGAGGCGGGGGTCGGTGATCAGCCGGGCAAAGGCTGCGGACTGGAACTGTACATCGTGGCAGTGGAGCAGGGAAGTCTTTGTCATCGTCACCTCCGCCGCGCTGCCCCAGGTAGCTTCCACACTCTTCACCGCCTGCAAGCGGGCGATGAGTTCGTGGGCTTCCTGGCGAAAGGCCGCGGCTTCTTCAGGCGTGAAGAGTCCCTTCACATGGAGATAGCCGTTTTCTTGGTAGAAGTCGAGTTGGTCTTGGGTGGGCATAGGGTTCTCCGTATTGTATTCGATTTTTTACGCCAAAGTGGCGCAGGTGAATTATCCTTTGATACCTGTCAGCGCGATACCCTGTACAAAGGTTTTCTGGAGGAAGAAGAAGAGCAAAATAATAGGCAGGGTGATCAGGACCGACGCCGCCATTAATAGTCCCCATTCCCGGCCATATTGGGAGCTATATTCGTAGAGGCCCAGAGAGAGCACATAGAGTTTCTGATTGCTCAGATAGATCAGCGGCCCCAGATAGTCGCGCCAGCGGGCAATGAACTCGAAGATAGCAACGGTAGCCAGAGCGGCTTTAGCTAGGGGCAGGATGACCGACCAGTAGATGCGAAATTCGTTGGCTCCGTCAATGCGCGCCGCTTCCGAAAGTTCCATCGGGATGCTCATAAAAAATTGACGTAACAAGAAAATATAGAGAGCACTGCCAAAGAAGTGAGGGACAATAAGCGGTCGAAAATCGCCAACCCACCCAATGTTTTTGAAGACGAGAAAAAGCGGAATTAGCGTTACCTGAAAGGGCAGCATTAATGTGGCTACGGTCAGGATGAAAAGGAAGTTGCGTCCACGCCAGGGAATGCGTGCCAGGCTATAGGCCACCAGTGAGCAGGAGAGCAATGCGCCAAATGTGGCAGAGACGGCAATGATAAGCGTGTTGCGGAGATAAAGGAAAAATGTGATGTAGGTGACAGTATTGGGATAGTTCATCCAATTGAACGGATTAGGTATCCATTCGGGTGGATAGGTGAATAATTGCTGGTCGGTTTTGAGAGATGTGGAAAGCATCCACAAAAACGGCAACATAAAAACAAAAGCGATTGGAATCAGACTTGTGTGGATAAGAACGCTACGGATCGCCTCGCGAATCCGTTTTTGAATCAGACGCCCGCGTGCTGTAGACGTATTGGCAGGTGTTTTGTCAGTGATTATAGCCATAATCCATTATATTTCTTTATGCGTGTAAGCAAGTGTACAAAAGGACTTGGAGTGAGACCCGGTACCGGTAAATTTGTCTGGCTGTCTACGCGTTCTCTCCGCCGGCATAGAAAACCCACATCCGGGCGGAGCGGAAAATCACAAGAGTGACCAACAAGGCCACCATAAATAGCAGCCAAGCCAAGGCAGAGGCGTACCCCATATTAAAATACTGGAACGCGTTCTTATACAGATAGATTGAATAGAATAACAGGCTGCCCGCGGGGAAACCAGTGCCGCCAGTCATAATGTAAGGTACGGTAAAGAATTGCAGCGCCCCGATCACTGATGTGACCAGATGGAAGAAGACGACAGGCGTCATCATTGGAACAGTGACATGCCGGAACTTGTGCAGAAAATTTGCTCCGTCCACATCGGCCGCGTCATACAAATCCTGTGGAACGTCCTGCAGACCTGCTAAGTAGAGAATTATCTGCTGTCCAACAATCCACAGGGCGAGCAGAATAATTGTCGGGCGAGACCAGGTCGGACAGGTCAGCCAGCACGGCCCTCTGATGCCAAGCCAGTCAAAGGGTACATTGACTAGACCCGATCCCGGCGTAAAAAGATAGACCCACACCAGAGATAAGGCGATTTCAGGCACGAGTGTTGGCAGGAAGTAAATGGTGCGGTAGACGGTCTGAAAGCGAATTTTGGCATTCAGCATCATCGCCAGACCAAACGAGACAACAATGGCCAAAGGTATAGAGATGACAGCAAAATACGTCGTGTTATAAACAGCCAGCCAAAAATTGTCGTCGGCGGTGAAAAGTTGGATATAGTTGCTGAAGCCAATCCACGTCGGTGACTGGACCGCGTTAAATTTGGTAAAGCTGTAATAGGCGGAGGCGATTGTTGGATAAATCCAAAAAACAAGCAGACCGATGAGCCAGGGCATAGCAAACAAAATGCCATTGATATTATTGCGATTCGCTTGCGACATTCGCCGCCGTACAATCGGCTGTGCTTGGCTCGCCATAAAGAACCCCTTCCGATAAAGGTGGGTGTGTATTATTTACAATGCCCTAGCCTGGGCCAGGGCATTGTAAATATCATTTCTTAACAGACAGAATGTCATCCACTCTACAACAAAACGTCTGTAAGACGCTAATCAAGTTTAGGACTCGTCAAAGAATAATTTCCCAGCTTTCTGGGAAGGGGTCAAGCAGATTGGGCAGGTGCAGTTAGCTTGTGACCCCTTCCCGGAAGGTGCAAATCGGGAGCTTATTTCTTGACAAGCACTCAGGAGAAGAAACCGATCTCTTCCAGGCCTGCATTGATTACTTCATCAATGTTTGTGAGCGCTTCCTCAGGTGTCTTGGTGCCGTGGGGGATTTCATCGCGGAAGGCGGTGAACTGCATATCCCATAGTTGGCTGCCCAAAGGAATTGGGGGCCGTGTGTGAGAAACCGGCAGCAGATCCATGAAGACGGCGTGCAAGGGGTCTTCACGGAAGAAGGGATCTTTAGAGGCTTCCACGTTTGTGGGAATATGGGTAGTGTCTTTGTTGTACTTCAACTGCCCCTCAGTCCCGCACATGTAGTTAACCGCATCAAAGGCACGGGCAACGTCTTCGACACCAGAGGGAACAGCCCAACTCCAACCACCAGCCCAACTCGCATGGGGTGCTGGACCGTCTGGACCGGGCATAGGCACAACGCCATAGTTCGTATCTGGCTTGTAACGATGGGACTGAGCGACCTTCCAGTTACCGCTACAGGTCATAGCCGATTGGCCGGTCCAGAAATAGTCATTGGCATCGTTACAGGCACCGCCAGCACAGGCTGCCAGCATCGCATCGATGTCCTCAATGCCGATTTCGTCAATAAAGGACTTGACGAAAGTCATCGCTTCGATGTTCTTGGGATTGGCAAAGGTAATACGTCGAGTGGCTGGATCCTGGAACTCACCGCCAAAGCCAAACCCCCAAGTGTAGAGCCACGCCTGGTCGTAGATGGGGTTAAACCCATACCGGGTGATACGGCCATTGCCATCTCTGATGGTCAATGCAGCGGTAACTTCGCGCAACTCATCCAGGGTCGTCGGCGGTTTTTCTGGGTCTAAACCTGCTTCTGCCATAATATCCTTGTTGTACCACAGCCCACGGGTGTCTGTGTCAAAGGAAAGGGCGTAGATGCCACCCTTATAGACTGTCTCGGCCCAGGCGAAAGAATAGTAGTCTTCCTCCTTCACACCAGCGCCGTTGGCATATTCCGTGATCTCGGTAAAGAATCCTTGCTGGGCAAACTGGGGCACTGTGAAACGGTCCGCATAATGCATCGCCGGAGGCGTACCACCAGCGATGGCGGTCAGCAACTTCTCGTCTGCCTGGCTGCCCTGGGTTTGGGGGATGAACACAAACTCAACTTGAGTGCCCATTGTGTTCTTCTCGTTATAGATATCGATAATCCCCTTGGTAGACTCCTGGGCCAGACCTGTCATGCGCGACCAAGCCTCGATGACCGTCTTTGCTTCGGCTGGTGCAGGGGCGGCGGCAGCCTCACCGCCGCTGGAAGCGGCTGGTACCGCCGAGGGTGCGGCTGGCGCTGCGCAGGCGGCCAGCACAGTTGCACCGGCGGTCAGACCCGTATAGCGCAGAAAATCACGACGCGAAAGAACCTGTTTGTTTTCCTTCTTGATAGCCATTGCTTTCTCCTAAGCTGATGAAAATTAACGACAATCGGGACCCACAAGTAGGGCAGGCATCTCCTTTCGGCATCCTTTTGTAAACCCTGAATTCCAATGCGAAATCAATAGTGGGGTAGACTTCCCAGCGCGACAACCGCCTATCTTCATACTTGTTAGACGATCGGGCGAGGATGCTGAGAATTATCATAGTACAAGAATCAATGCAATGCAAGCATCGAATATATTACATTTTTGTAAGTATGTGCTTTGACAGGTTTGTTGGCAAGTCTACCTTCGTGATAGACTGTTTTGGCGGTTTATCCCTGCTTCTTACCATCCCAATCCACACCCTCACCATTTCAAAATCCTGATCTTCATCCCATCAAATTTTTGGAGGAAATTAGTATGACCACACTCAAAGTTGGCGTTATCGGCGTCGGCGGCATCGCCCGCACCCACATGCCCGGCTGGGCCGCCTCTACGGACGCCGAAGTGGTGGCGGGCAGCGATGTCAGCCAGGTGGCGTTGGATAGCTGGGGTGACACCCACGGCATCGCAAAGCTGACCACCCGCGCCGCCGATCTCTTCGCCGATCCCGACATCGATATCATCGACATCTGTACCCCCAATATGTACCACGCCGAGCTGGCGATTGCCGCGCTGGACGCGGGCAAACACGTCATCTGCGAGAAGCCCCTGGCCCCCACCCCCGCCGAAATCCGGCGAATGATCGAGGCCAGGGATCGCAGCGGCAAGAAGCTGATGACCGCCCAGCATTTCCGCTTCAAAGGGGTCTCCCAGGCTATGAAAGCCGAGATCGATACAGGCGTGCTGGGCAACGTCTATCACGGGCGCAGTTGGATGATGCGGCGCAACGGCTTTATCCCCAGCGCCACCTTCACCGAAAAGCGGCACAGCGGCGGCGGCCCCTGCATCGACATCGGCGTGCATGTCCTGGACCTGACCCTCTGGCTGATGGGCAATCCCCAGCCCGTGGCGGTGACCGGTGTGGCCGGCGCACCCCTGGCCCATCTGCCCGGCCAGTTTGCGGCCTGGAACCGGGAAGCGCCCCTCCCGGCCACCTGGGATGTGGAGGACTACGCCGCGGCTTTCATCCGTTTTGAGACCGGCGCGACGCTTGTGCTGGAGGTCAGTTGGCTGCTCCATCACGACATCGAAGGCGAGGATATGCAGATTTGGCTCTATGGCACAGAGGGCGGCTGCCACTGGCCGAAGGCCCAATTCCTGAGCAGTAACTACCAGACAAAGCAACTCTACAACCGGGAGTTAAAACTGACCAGAGACCCGATGGAACCCCACGCCCAGGAATGTATCGAATTTGCCAGGGCCATCGCCGCCGACGCGCCTTCCCCCGTCCCCGCCGAACACTCCCTGCAAGTTCTCTCCATCCTGGACGGTATCTACCGCAGCCAGCGGGAAGGGAAAGAAGTGGGTATCGAATAAAACGTATTGCGTATTGTGTATTGCGTAGTCGGTCGGTCAACTAACGGAAACGTGAAACGTGAGGTGTCGTCACCTGATCTCACGTTTCACGTCTTCACGTT
>JAHDWH010000291.1 GCA_023384455.1 Caldilineaceae bacterium
CACCGTCGCTGGTCGGACTGACAGTCCGACGTACGAATGGCTATTTTCAGGGCAGTGAAATGCACCCCTGGAATTTCATCGTTGGACCGATTCCGCGGTAAGGGGTACAATACGAAGCGCGTGCCATAACACGCCCGGCGTTCGGAATTCCCGCACAATCCATCCGTACCTGTTGAGCCACCCCACCCTACCCCTCCCCATTCCAGGGAGGGAACTGGATCGACTCCTCCCCCACAGTGGGGGAGGTTGGGTGGGGGTGAGCAGTTACATCCATCCGCACCCCTTCACATTCCCTGGGAGAATCTATGAAAATCAGAGACATTCAGGCCTGGCCCGTGTGGGGCGGCCAGCGCAACTTTCTTTTTGTCACAGTAGACACAGACGAGGGCATCTACGGCGTGGGCGAGGCAGGCATCACCGGGCGGGAAAAGGCCGTCATCGGGGCCATCGAACACTTCCGGGATATTCTGGTGGGCGAAGATCCCTTCCGCACGGAACACATCTGGCAATTGCTCTTTCGGGGCGGCTTCTTCCCCGCCCAGCGCATCCTCACCTCGGCCATCTCCGCCATCGACATCGCGCTCTGGGATATCAAAGGCAAAGCCCTGGGCGTGCCGGTCTACGACCTGCTGGGCGGGCGGGTGCGGGACAAAGTGGTCTGCTATCCCCACAACCGGGGGCACGCACTGGAAATTGCCCCCCTGGTGGAAAGCTGCCTGGAGACGAAAGAGGAGGGCTGGAAGTTTGTGCGCTGGGGACTGCCCCAGGACGGTCACATTCTGGAACCCCGCCAATCCGTGCTGGCGTCGATCAAACAGTTTCAGGCCGTGCGCGAGGCTGTGGGGGATGAAATCGAGCTGACCTTCGACGTACATACCCGGCTCGACCTGCCCGACGCGCTCTGGCTCTGCCAGGAGGTGGAGCAATTCCGCCCCTATTTCATCGAAGACCCCCTGCGCTCGGAAAATCCCGACTCCTTCAAAACCCTGCGCCCGCGCACGACTGTGCCCCTGGCCGCGGGGGAGCAGTTCTCCTCCAAATGGGAGTTCCGCCAACTCATCGAGGAGGAGTGGATCGACTACGCCCGCATCGATCTCTGCATCGTCGGCGGCTTTACCGAAGCACGCAAAATTGCGGGCTGGTGCGAGACCCACTACATCAAACTGGCCCTGCACAACCCCCTGGGACCGATCTCCTCCGCGGCCTGTCTGCAACTCAATCTGGCGACTTCCAACTTT
Organism: Caldilineaceae bacterium; assembly: GCA_023384455.1. Lineage (GTDB taxonomy): Bacteria > Chloroflexota > Anaerolineae > Caldilineales > Caldilineaceae > JACQGT01. Next base: position 1,239 of record JAHDWH010000291.1, read on the forward strand.
GGCGTGCAGGAGCAGCCCCGCAAGACGGGCACTGTGCTGACCGATGTGGTGCCCGTGCAGCCGGTCTGGGAAGACGGCTATCTGCTGCCCCCCACCATCCCCGGCATCGGCGTGGAATTCGACCGGGAAGCCGCCAAAAAGTCCCCCTTCCAGCAGCGGGAACTGCCCCAGTTGCGCCGATTGGATGGGTCGTTTACAAACTGGTAAAATCGAGAGGGATAATTTGGCGCGCCGAATCGCCAAGTTGCGTTAACGAAGCGTGACCCGTGATGCGTGAAGAGGTCCGAATGCGCTCACGTTTTACGTTTCACACCTTGCAAAGATTCAAACACTGGAGAATTTTATGACCACTTTCACTTCCGTCCTCTCCCCCGCGGATGTGGCCTTCTATCACGAAAATGGTTATCTGATTGTGGAAAACGCGCTCTCCCCCGCCGAAGTGGAAGAATTGCGAGCGGAGACAACCGCGCTCTGTCGGGGGGAGCGGGGCGATATTCGCGGCGTGGAACCCGCCGACCCGGACGAATCCGACGACGACGTGCTGCGCCGCTATCTCTGCATCCACTTCCCCCACAAACTGTCGGAGGTGATGTACCGCTATCTGGCCCACCCGGCCATTGTGGAGACGCTGACCGGCGTCATCGGCCCGAATGTCAAATGTATGCAGTCGATGCTCTTCATCAAAGCCGCGGGCAAACCGGGCCAGGCCTGGCATCAGGACGAGGACTTTATCCCCACCCGGGACCGTTCCCTGACCGGTGGCTGGATCGCCCTGGACGACGCCACTGTGCAGAACGGCTGTCTGTGGGTCATCCCCGGTTCCCACAAGCGGGGCATTCTCTGGCCGCAGAAGGATCACGACAACCGGGAATTCGACTGCACGATTGAATCGGTCGGCTTCCCCTACACCGACGCCGATTCGATTCCCGTGGAGGTGAAGGCGGGCGCGATTGTCTTCTTCAACGGCTATCTGCTCCATCGCTCGCTGAAGAACCGGGCCAAAAGCGGTTACCGGCGGGTGCTGGTCAACCACTATATGAACGCTGATTCCCTGCTGCCCTGGCGTTTGCAGCCGGGCGACCGCGCCGCCATCGCCGACTTCCGGGATATTGTGATGATTGCGGGGGAAGACGCCTACGCCTACAAAGGCATCGAAGATGTGGGCGGCGCACATGTGCGCCCCAGCGGGGAAGGCGGCTGCATCAAAAATCCGGGGGAGAAGAAGTAACCCGCGGTAAAGGCCACAAACCAGGTTCTTTTCAGAGCCTGTTGAATAATTCAGTCTCTAAACGTGCAGCTATGTGACCACGGAAAACACAGAATACACGGAAAATTCTTTTTCGGCTTTTCTTCTGTGTATTCTGTCTTTTCTGTGGTCAGCTCAAGAGCCTGTTTAATCATTCAGTCTCTAAGCGTGCAGCTTTGTGACCACGGAAAACACAGAACAGACGGAAAATTCTCTTTCGGCTTTTCTTCTGTGTATTCTGTCTTTTCTGTGGTCAGCTCAAGAGCCTGTTTAATCATTCAGGCTCGCAGCAACCCGGTTTGTGGCATCAGCGGCAGAGCGCGGGGAAAGTATATCCCTCCGCCGTGAGGGTTGCCAGAATCGTGCGCAGCGCAGCTACAGTGCCCGCCCGACTGCCGCCGCCGTCGTGCAACAGCACAATGGCCCCTGGCTTGGCGTGGCGGAGAACCTCCTCGGTAATCGCGTCCGCTGCCTGGCTCTTCCAGTCCAGGGAATCGACACTCCAATAGACAAGGGTATAGCCAGCCTCCTGGGCATTGGCGATCAGATTGCTGCCCACATCGCCATAGGGTGGACGCAAACAACGGCTGCCATATCCGCCCAAAATCTGCGCGGTCGCGCTCACCTCCTCCTCAAAAATTTCCCACGCCGCGTTGCCCAGTTTGCGGTGGCTCCACGAATGGTTGGCCAGGGCGTGACCGCTGTCGTACATCTCCTTCAATAGCTGGCCCCTGCCCTGGGCCTGGCTGCCCACCACAAAGAAGGTGGCTTTGGCGTTGTACTCGGCCAGCACTTCCAAAATCTGGGGTGTGTTGCGGGGATGGGGGCCGTCGTCAAAGGTCAGGTAGATGGCCTTGCCCTCCGCCGAGCTACGGACCAGCAATTTGGAACGCTCCCCGGTGGCTGTCGCTGGGGTCACCCCCCGGCCTGCTCCAATCACCAGCGGCAACAGATATTCGTCGTAATTCAGATTGCTGTGGACCACCCGCAGCCGCAGCCGGTGTTCTCCTGCGGGATAATCCGCCGGGTCGAAGGCGACCAGTTCCCGTGGGCGAGTGACCCTCTCCTCACCCACAGCCAAAAAGACGGACTGATCGGCATCACCCGCCAGGAGCAGATCCACCTGCCATTTGCGAAAGGCGGGGTGGTCGGCGACTCCCTCCACTGCCAGCAGCCCATTGCGGGAAGTGACAGCGATGCCATTCCCAGCCGGAAGCGCCGGAGGAGGAGAGATGACAACAGAGGGGGCTGGCTGCGCGGCGGGCAGAGAAGCAGGCGCGCCTGTTTTGGAAAGGGTTATGGGAAAGGGCAGGAAGTATTCGTCGTAGTTGAGATTGCTGTGGACCACCCGCAGCCGCAACTGGTGTTCGCCTTGGGGATAGAGCCGCGGGTCAATCTCGGCCAATCGGGTGGGGACAGAGAGTTTCGTCTCGCCAAACGCCACAAAGACCTCCCCTGCGCCCTCCAGCAGCATATCCAATTGCCACTTGCGAAAGGTGGGGTGATCCGCTACGCCGAGAACGTAGACAACTCCCTGGGCAGCCGGTGGAACGGCGTTTTCCAGAAAGAGGCCGTTCGGTTGAGTCGCGGCCTCTCCCTGCCCGGCAGAGAGAAGAAGAAGCAACCACAAAAAAAGAGGAACAGATAAAGCGCGGACGTATTGGAATAGAATCATCGCAGCATCTCCGGTCATTGGCCGATTGGCTGCTTATAATACTACCTCCCTTGCAGTACAGGCACAAAAAGCGTGTGCGCTGCCTGCACCCTCAGCAGAACAGCGATCTTCTTCTCATCCGCCACAGAGCCATCCCCCCGGCGCAGCGAAACCGTAACCACTGCCTGATCTGTCCCGGTCAGGCTTGCCCCCTGGACTGATGGCGACAGCGAAACAATTTCCCCCCCTTTTCCCTGGCCCGGCGTGACAGTCAGCCAGGATTGGTCTGCCGTCACCTGCCAGGCAAAGGAAGAATCACTCTGGGCGGCCAATGGCTGGATAGTGTGAACATCGGGCAGGATTAAGCCTTCGGTGGGGCTGTAGGCAAAGGTCAAAGCATCGGGCAGATCGTTCAGTTCGGGTTCGGCTGTGTTTTGCGCAAGATAGATGCTATCCTCGGCAACGGCGCTTTGCGTAGCGGTGCGCATCTCTACGGCTACTGTATGAAAACCGATCGGCTCTTTCAACGCCATTTCTATCAGCGGGGCAAAAGGTTGCCATTCAGACCACTCGTTCTGATTTACCCGCAAGCGGAGACTCTCCCACTCACCGTAGAGGTGGATACGCAGTTGGCCGTCGTCGGTCGTTGGGTCTTCTCCGTTAATCACGGCTGGATAGACGCCTGACCGTCGGCCAAAGTCCTGCACCCAATAACGGGTATAGCTTCCGCTACCCTTGAAATAGCCGATTCCTGTCTCCCAATTGGTGGCCGAGAGGATATTTTTGCGATGCCCAGGGCTGTCCATCCAGCCATTGAAGACCGCCTGGGGTGTGCCAAAACCGGCTGCGATATTCTCGCTGACAAAATTCCACCCGGTATAATAGCGATTCACCCGGTCGCTCCAACTGCACGACTCCACCAACTCGTTGTTTACCCGGTCGTGGCTGGTGTGGGAGAAATAGTTCTCCTCCGACATATCCGTAGCGTGGAAGCGGGCCGCGCTGGTCAGGCTTTCCACCCGTTTCAGCGGCAGCAGCCCGTTGTCCATGCGCGCCTGATTGACCAGCCGCAGAACCTCCTGCTCGAAGGCGTCGTCGCTGCTGGCAAAGCTGGCCCCGCCACATCCGCGCAGGGTCTCTGGGCTGGGAATCGTGCCCTGGCTGTCGGCCCAAAGAGACGTGGGAAGGCTGAGCCAGAGAATAGCTGTGCCTACTAGACAGGTTATCACAAGCAGATGGATGGGATGGCGGATTTCCGGCGTGAAAAGCATTGGCAATGGACCGTTTTTTGACAGAGTGTGGCATAAAAGAGTAGGGTATACAGAGTATTTCGCCCATAGGGTATCCGGTTTTTTGCCGAGTAACTATAGTCAATAAGGACGTGTGCGCGTATGTTTGGACGTAAAGAGAGTGCCATCAGCGAAGCTGATGTGCTGGTAGCTCTGGCTACAGTGCAGGAGCCTGAATTGCATCAGGATTTGGTGACCCTGGGGATGATCAAAGACATCCATATCCAGGACGGGGCGGTCAGTTTTAAGGTGGAGTTGACAACCCCAGCCTGCCCGCTACAGGGCCGGATTGAGGCCGAAAGCATTGCGGCGGTGCGGCAGATGGTGCCTGGCGTGGAAAGTGTGGAGATTCAGTTCACCCACCGGGTGCGCGGGGATGGCCGTATTTTTGGCAAATTGAATGTGCCTATCAAAAATATCATTGCAGTTGCCAGCGGCAAAGGCGGTGTGGGCAAGAGTACAGTCAGCGTCAATCTGGCTGTCAGCCTGGCTATGGAAGGGGCAACGGTCGGCCTGTTGGATGCGGACATCTACGGCCCCAATATCCCGATGATGATGGGGGTGACCGACGCACCGCCCGTCTTGCAGGGCAAACTGGTGCCTGCCGAAGCCCACGGTGTGCGCTTTATGTCTATGGGCTTTCTGTTGCCCGCAGACAAAGCGCTCATCTGGCGGGGGCCGATGTTACACAAAGCCCTCCAGCAGCTTATGACCGATGTGCGCTGGGGAGAGCTGGACTACCTGATCGTTGATTTGCCCCCCGGCACGGGCGACGCCCAACTCTCTCTGGCCCAAATTGTGCCCCTCACCGGGGGGGTGATTGTGACAATGCCCCAGATGGTATCTGTCTCGGATGCGCTGCGCGGCGCGGCCGCCTTCGAACAATTGGAGGTGCCGATTATCGGTGTGGTGGAAAATATGGCTGGCGAAATTTTCGGCAGCGGCGGCGGCGCGGGGGCAGCCAAAAAACTGGGCGTGGACTTCCTGGGGGTCATCCAACTGGACCCGAACGTGCGGGTGGGGGGCGATAGCGGCGCGCCGGTGGTGGTCTCCCACCCCGACAGCCCCACAGCCCAGGCCTTCCGCACGTTAGCCCGGGTGATAGCTGGACGGGTCAGCATTCTGAACGCAACACCCCGGCTGGAATTCATCGGGGCGTAAGAGTTGGACGCAGATGGGCGCTGAAACAACCGATCTGCGCTGATTTTTGCCAGCAACGACGAAAATATTGTACGTCGGACTGTTAGTCCGACTGGCCTGTTCTGTTGCA
>JAHDWH010000292.1 GCA_023384455.1 Caldilineaceae bacterium
CTTCTTTGTCTTCGCAACCTCCCTTCTTCCCCCAGAGAGCCAAACTCAAGGGGTGGGCAGTTACTCCGCCTTTTTGATACGAATGGAACAAATAGCACAAATTCTGTACTGATCAAGAAGATGGTGGAATCTGTAGGTGCGGTTTGCAACCGCACTTCTCCGGGTGAAAGTGCGGTTACAAACCGCACCTACGTTTTATCATCTCGTTGAACAGTACAGAATAGCACAAATTCGTTCGATTCGTATCAAAAGTCCTCTCTGGACCTAAAAATTTGGCGCCCAAAATTCTGTATAGTTACCTCAACTCTGACTCCAATAGTCCAGCACCAGCACCTGCTCTTTGTGGGGGCCGAGCAGTGCGCCAAAGGCTTTGTGGGCGGGGTGGGGCAGATAGATGGCCCGGTCTTCCTCGCTCTGAAAGCTGAGGAAGAAGCAGTGAGTATAGCCTCTGGCAATACCCTCGATGCTGACATTCGTGCCCCATTCAAAGCTGTGGATGGCGTCGATCTGGCCGGGCAGGGCGCGGAAGGCGTTTTCGATTTCGGCGATCTGTTCGGGTGTCGTCTCGTCTTTGAATTTGAATAAGACGACGTGGCGGAGAAGGCGGGTCGGTTCGCTCATAGACAGATGTTCCTTGTGTAGTGAGAGGGAGAGGAACGCAGATTGCGCAGAGGACACAGATTACACAGACTATACTTGACAAGGTGACAAAATGACCGGGTGACAAGGCCAAAAAAGGTCAGTTTATGCCCGTGTCTAGTATAAATCCGTACGAATCCGTCCTTTCCGTGTCCATCCGTGTTCTGTTTTTTGGCTCAGCGCCAAAGCCAGGCCAGCGACTCCGGCAGGATCGACGCGCCGTGCTCGAAGTTGTGCGCGCCGTCGCCGAATTCCAGGCGGTAGTCGTAGCCCGCAAAGTGCAAGGCCGCGGCCATTTGCAGGTTTGCCAGAGGCCAGTCCCCCGCGGGCCGGTCCAAATCGTTAGCCCCTGCCTGGAGAAAAACCCGGATTGGCTTGGGTTCGCTCTGGCGCACGAGGAAGGGGTAGACGTGGCCGCCCCGGATGTCGGTAAAGCTGCCCACGTGGCTGAGGACTTTGCGAAAGGCGTCGGGCCGCTGCCAGGCCACCGTCCAGGCGCAGATGCCGCCGGAACTCATCCCGCAGATGGCCCGCCGCTCCGGGTCGTCGGTCAGCCGATAGTCCGCGCCCACCCCGGGCAGCATCTCTTCCAGCAGAAAGCGGGCGTACTGGTCGCTGAGGGTGTCGTATTCAAAACTGCGGTTGCGCACTGGTTCTCGGTCGGGTCTAGTGGGCGGGAAGATACCGGGATCGATGAAAATGGCTATTGTCACGGGCATTTTGCCCTGGTGGATTAGATTGTCGAAGACGATTGGGGTGCGCACTGACCCTGCCACATCTGCATAGCGCGCCCCATCCTGAAAGACCATCACCGCCGCGGCTTCGTCACCGCTGTATTGGGCGGGGACATAGACGAAATAGTCGCGCACAGTGCCGGGGAAAATCTCACTGCGCCATTCGTGACGGGTCACTGCGCCCTGGGGCACGCCGGGCTGGGGCTGGGAAGCGCTTCCCAGCGGATAGGGGCCGGGGGTGGGAGCAGGAATTACAAAGCGGTCAGTCATCAGATTTATCCTCTGGGGAGTGGATGCTGGTGATTGTTCTGAATGCGGGTAGAAGTGTACCCATTCTTTCCGATTGATGCAAGCGAAGCAAAGATGTTCTGTTTGGTCCGGGCTTGCAATCCACCCCACTCTCCCGGATAATAGATAGGCCATTTTATCCCACTGAGGAGACCCTATGCGCGACCGCAAAGCTCTGTTGATTGTCATTTTCAGCGGACTGATCGTTCTGATCAGTATGGGCGTGCGCCAATCCCTGGGACTCTTTCTCGCCCCCATCACCGGGGATTTGGGTATTGGCCGGGAAAGTTTCAGCCTGGCAATGGCCCTGCACAATCTGCTCTTTGGCCTGCCCCTGCTGGGTATTCTGGCCGACCGCTACGGCGCCCGCTGGATTCTGGTGTTGGGCGGTCTTTTCTATGGGGCTGGCTTTCTGATCGTCTCGGCCCTGGGCAGCCCGGGGGGCCTCTTTTTGGGAATCGGCGTGCTCACCGGGCTGGCGTTGAGCGGCTCGTCCTATGTGGTAGTACTGGGCGCGGTGGCCCAGGTGATAGCGCCGGCGCGTCGTTCGACGGTCTTTGGGATGGTGACAGCGGCAGGCTCTTTTGGGATGTTTGCCCTGATTCCCGGCGCGCAATGGCTGCTGGAACGCTATAGCTGGCAGGGGGCATTTGTCGCCCTGGCCGGGCTGGTGGGGCTGATCTCCCTGCTGGGATTGGGCTTCCCCGTCCGCTCTGCAAAGAGAGCCGGGCGGGTGGACGCGAGCGAAGGCTTCGACTCCCTGGCGGTGGTGTTGAGCAAAGCCCGCACCCATTCGGGCTATCTGCTGCTGGTGGCGGGCTTCTTTGTCTGCGGCTTCCACGTGGCTTTTATCGCCACCCATATGCCCGCCTTCCTCACCGACAACGGCATCTCCGGCCCGGTCAGCGCCACGGCTCTCTCCCTCATCGGCATTTTTAACATCTTTGGCTCCCTCGCCTTTGGCCGTCTGGGAGACCGCTACCGCAAGAAATATCTGCTCAGTCTGCTCTACGGGCTGCGGGCGGTTGTGCTCAGCCTTTTCCTGCTGCTGCCCCTGACCAACACCACCGCCATTCTCTTTGGGGGCGCCATCGGCTTTCTCTGGCTGGCGACGGTGCCCCTGACCAGCGGCACTGTGGCCCAGATTTTCGGCTCCCGCTATCTCTCCACCCTCTACGGAATCGTCTTTCTCAGCCACCAAATCGGGGCCTTTTTTGGCGTCTGGCTGGGCGGGCGCATCTACGACAGCACCGGCTCCTACACAATCGTCTGGCTGGCCGCCATCGCTTTGAGCGTCATCGCTACCCTCATCCACCTGCCCATCACCGACCAGCCCTATGCGCGAACCCTCCAGCCACAGGTTGCCGCCGAAACGGTTTAGAAAATGACACAGAATCGCCAGTACCGACGACGCAACTTTCTTAAACAGAGCCTGCTGCTCTCCCTGGGCGCGGGATTGGCCGCCTGTGTGGGGAAAGCGGGTCAACCGGGAGGCAGCGGGGTGAGCCGACCGACAAGCACAGCAAAAGCGGGTGGGGCAATGCAAAGCAATCAGGCGGACGTACTGGTGATCGGCGCGGGGATTTCCGGGCTGGCCGCGGCCGCGGCCCTGCAAGAGGCGAGCTACGCGGTGATTGTCCTGGAAGCCCGCAATCGCATGGGCGGGCGGGTGTGGACAGACCGCTCCTGGCCGGATATGCCGCTGGATATGGGCGCGTCGTGGATTCACGGCGTCGACGGCAACCCCATCGCCGCAATCGCCGGGGACGCCCAACTCGCCACCCTTGCCACCGACTACGAAAATGTATGGCTCTATACCAGTGACGGGCGGCTGTTGGAGGATGACGAACACGACGCCGCCGAATCCAACGCCCAGGCCTATTTTGAGCAGGCGTTGGAAGAGGCTGCCGACCGCTACGACGGAGATGTATCCATTCAGCAGGCCCTGGACGATCTGTTGGCCGAGCAGCCGCTTTCTGCCGCCCAAAAGCGAATGCTGGACTATTTTGTCAACGCCACAACCGAACACGAATTCGCCGCGGATGCGGCTGATCTCTCCCTGGCTGTCTGGGAGCTGGGCGAGAGCTTCGGCGGGGAGGATGTGCTCTTCCCCGACGGCTACGACCGGATCGCTTCGATTCTGGCCTCGGGGCTGGACATCCGTCTGGAAACACCCGTGCGCTCGATTGCCTACAGCGAGGAGGGCGTAGCCGTGGAGACAGCCGCCGGTCGCTTCCACGGGGAGCGGGTGGTCGTCACCCTGCCTCTGGGCGTGCTGCAAAAGGGTGTGGTGGCCTTCGATCCACCCCTGCCCCCGGCCAAACAGGCGGCCATCGACAGCCTGGGCATGGGTCTGCTCAACAAAGTCTACCTGCGTTTTCCCCACATCTTCTGGCCCACAGAGCCGGACGTTCTCGGCTATATCTCTCCGGTCAAAGGCGAGTGGGCCGAGACCCTCAACATCGCCCACTATACGGGCTGGCCGGTTCTGCTCTGTTTTAATGCGGCCACCTATGGCCGGGCCATTGAAAAATTGTCCGATGGGGAGATTGTGGCCTCGGCGATGCAACGGCTGCGGGTGATGTTCGGGCCGGACATCCCAGAGCCGACGGGCTATCACATCACCCGCTGGGCGTCGGACCCCTACGCCTATGGCGCCTACTCCTATCTGCGCCCGGGCACAGATGGCGACACACTGGACGCGCTGGCCGCGCCTGTGGGGGAGCGGCTCTTTTTCGCCGGGGAAGCCACCTCCCGGGACTACGAGGCGACGGTCCACGGGGCCTATCTCTCCGGTCTGCGCGCCGCCGGGGAAATCATCGATTAGTCGAACCTCTGCACTCCCAACCCAACCCAACCCAACCCGAAATGACAGGAATGGCTATGCCCAACGAAACCGCCTTTACAATGGAGACCAGCAGCATCAAATACGGCCCCGGCGTGACCCGGGAAGTGGGCCACGATATGCGTCGGCTGGGCTGCCGGCGGGTGATGGTTGTCACAGACCCCCGGCTGGCGACCGGGGAGAGTGTGGCCGTCGTCCTGACCGCCCTGGGCAGCGCAGGCATCGACCCAGTTCTCTACGATCAGGTGCGGGTGGAGCCGACGGACATCTCCTTTGCCCACGCCATCGCCTTTGCCCGGGAAGGCGACTTCGATGGCTATGTGGCTGTGGGTGGCGGCTCGGTGATGGACACAGCCAAAGCCGCCAACCTCTACGCCACCTGGCCCGCGGACCTGCTGGCCTACGTCAACCCACCCATTGGCCGGGGCGAAGTGATCCCTGGCCCCCTCAAACCGCTGATTGCCATCCCCACCACCGCGGGCACGGGCAGCGAGACGACCGGTGTCGTCATCTTCGACTATACGCAAATGCACGCCAAGACCGGGATTGCCCACCGGGCCCTGCGCCCGGTGATGGGGATTCTGGACCCGGACAACACCCGCACGCTGCCCCCGATGGTGGCGGCCAGTTCCGGGCTGGATGTACTCAGCCACGCCCTGGAATCCCTGACCGCCATCGCCTTTGACCAGCGCGCGGCCGCGCAACGGCCCGAACTGCGCCCGGCCTATCAGGGGGCCAATCCCATCAGCGACATCTGGTCCAGCAAGGCCATTCAGATGCTGGCAGCCCACATTGTGCGCGCCATTCAGGACCCGGAAGACGACGAAGCCCGCAGTCAGATGCTCCTGGCTTCGGCCTATGCGGGCATCGGCTTTGGCAATGCCGGCGTACACCTGCCCCACGGTATGTCCTACCCCGTGTCGGGAATGGTGCGGGGTTACAACCCGCCCGGCTACCCCACGGACCACCCGATTATTCCCCACGGAATGTCGGTCATCCTCAATGCACCGGCTGTCTTTCGCTTCACCGCGGCGGCCAATCCCCAGCGTCACCTGCTGGGCGCGCAGCTGATGGGGGTGGATATTTCCGGGGTGGCCGAAGAAGAGGCGGGCGAGGTGCTGGCCTCGGCCATTATCGATCTGATGCAAAAGACCGGCGTGCCCAACGGTCTGGGTGCGATTGGCTTTACCGCCGCCGACATCCCCGCGCTGGTGGAAGGCACCCTGCCCCAACACCGGGTGACCAAACTTTCGCCTCGCCCCGCGGGGCAGGAGGAGCTGACGGCTCTTTTCAGGGACGCTATGCGCTATTGGTAGGGAAAGCCAGACGGCGGACGGCGGATCGATGCGGTTGTAACTGTTCACCCCCACCCAACCTCCCCCACTTTGGGGGAGAGTCGATCTGCTTCCCTCCCTGGAATGGGGAGGGGTAGGGTGGGGTGGCTGAATTTGCATCTCCGCGCTCATCGGTCTGGCCGCTTTCATCGCCGAGGAGGTCAGCGCCTTCCGCTGGATTTACCAGAAGTTTCTGCTGGTGCTGGGCGGACTGCTCATTCCCCTGGACTTCTTCCCGGAATGGCTGCAAAACATCTCCCGGGCCCTGCCCTTCGCCTGGATCATCTACGGTCCCGCCCGCCTCTTTGTAGACCCCAGCCCGGCGTAGCTGGCCGATGTGTTGCTCCGTCAGACCGGCTGGCTGGCTGGGATGGGAATAGCGGTGGCTATCTTCTATCGGTGGGTGGTTGGAGAGTTGACGATCAATGGTGGGTAAAAATGATGATGGGATGCTGAGATGATGGGGATCGTGACCCGCATCATCTCAGCATCCCATCATCCCCTTGGAAAAACAGACCTATGCGCAAAACACTTTCATTTCTCCTCTCCCTCTGGAAAACCAACCTCCTCTCGGCAATGGAGTATCGGGCGGCCTTTCTGTTGCAGGTCGGCGGGATGATGCTCAACAATGCGGTCCATTTTCTCTTTTGGGTCATCTTTTTCGACCGGTTCAAGGAGGTCAATGGCTGGGGGCTGATGGATATGCTCCTGCTCTATGGACTCGTCCATCCGGTGCGTCGCACTGTCCACGAAATGACTCTAGTCCGCAACC
>JAHDWH010000293.1 GCA_023384455.1 Caldilineaceae bacterium
CACCAAAATTATCCCTTTTTCTACCCCCTTCGCTAAAGAGCCAAACTCAAGGGGTGGGGTGGCTGAACAGTTACCTTTTCATCCCAATTCTGGAATGCACCCCGTATGAAACCCTACTTGTCAGCACGCGGGCTTTCCAGTACAATAGTTTTAGTGAAAGACCTGCGTGATCCGTCTTCTGGAGCAGCCGGACAGCCGCCCGATCTGCGCCCATTTTGCCAGGAGTAGCCTGTTTGCCCATTCGGCCATTTGCCCCAGGCGATAGTTTGCTCGTGCAGCGCCTGAGTCGCTACGCCACCAGATTCCATATCGGAAGATTTCTGATACAACCATCTTCCCCTCTACAGGCTGCGTTCAGCGCCTATTTGCCCTGGGCGTTCAAAAGCGGCATCACCTACGTTTTGCGACAAGAGGAGCACGGGCTGGCGCGGGCCGGCTTTGCTCAATGGCAGTTGCACCCGGGCCGGGCCGAAGCTGATCTGATGCTGCTCAGCCCGGCATTGGACGCGCCCAACGGTCACCCGGCCATCTGGCACAAGCTGCTGGCCGAGAGTGCGCTCTCTCTGGCCGATCAGCAGATCCGGCGTCTGTACAGCGAACTTTCGGATCAGCCCTTACTTGTGAATACCTTTTTGCAGGCTGGTTTTCATCTTTACGCCCGGGAAACCATCTGGCGGCTGAACGACTTGTCCCTGGCGATTGCCCGGCCCACTGGCCCAGCCCTGCGCCCGCAAGCAGCCCAGGATCAGTGGGCGCTGGAACAGCTCTATGCCCGCATTACGCCGCTTCCTGTACGCCAGGCCGAGGCTGCCGAAGGGGAAGGCGAACATCCGCCCGCGCCCATTTTGACCAATCATTACCTCAACCGGCCTTTGAGCAGCTTTGTGTTGGATGGGGCCGACGGTATCGATGGCTGTGCGCAGATCATCTGGGGCACATTGGGTGTCTGGTTACGCCTGTGGGTAGACAGCAACAACCCGGATACGGGCCAGGTCCGGCGTCTGCTGGGTCACGGCCTGGGCCAGGTGATAGCCGCACCCAACCGGGGGCCGGTCTATATTGCAGTGCGCGACTACCAGAGCGGTCTTTCCCCAGTGTTGGAGGAATACGGTTTTGCGCCCTTCACCGATCGGGTGCGGATGGTGCGCTCCATTTGGCAGTGGGCCAAGAAACCAGCCGAGAACCGTCTGCCCACCCTGGAGGCTGTGCGGGAAGCCGTGCCCGGCTCCCTGCTCCTGCGGAACTGTTGAGCCACCCCACCCTACCCCTCCCCATTCCAGGGAGGGAACTGGATCGACTCCTCCCCCACTGTGGGGGAGGTTGGGTGGGGGTGAGCTGTTACGCTCCTGCACCGGGGGGCAACAGAGGCCGATAACCGACGCTTGCGGAGCATTTCTGCTGTTGACACCAGACAATGGCTGGGCTGTGCGCTGGTGGGCCGGGCAATTACTAAGTAACTGTCAAGAAACAAGTCGCGGGTATGATTCCGGGAATCGGCCAGGCGATACGGGGAAGGCCGAAAGATGTTGTGGCCGATTCCCGGAATCTCGTCTGCGAAACCCCTGCGTTATTTCTTGACGCTTACTAAGGGCTTATCAAAGAATAACTTCCCGTTTTGGTGCGTCGCACTGTCCAGATGAGGTTGCGGACTAGAGTCATTTTGTGGACAGTGCGACGCACCGGATGGAACTTATTTCTTGACGAGTCCTAAGATCGAAAGGAATCGATAGATGTCAACGAATAGGAAGAAGAAGTGGAGTGATCTCTCCGGCCCGGCCAAAACAGCTTCGATTTTAATGGGACTCGTCCAGTTTGGCCTGCTCGTTGCGGCCCTGGCCGACATCCGCCGCCGTCCCGCCGAGGAGATCAACGGCAGTAAGGCCATGTGGGTGGGGTTGGCTTTTGTAAATACGATTGGGCCGATTGCCTATTTTGTCAAAGGGCGCAAGCAACTGCCCGCAGCAGAAGAGCCAGCCGCCTAGCCATCCTTCAACAGCAGAAGTCCGACTTTTTCTGAAAAGTCGGACTTCTGCTTCTCCATTTGCCATTTCCCCCCCATCCCCGCTAGACTTCCCCACACACCCATTCATCATTCATCATTCGCTATTCGCTATTTACCATTCCCAATGCTCTTCCTCCCCCTCCTCGCCTACGCCCTGGCCCTCCGGCTGGCCGGGCTGGGGTTGATCGTCCTCTCCCCAGCCGAGGAGGCCGCGCTGGAATGGTTCCGGGCGGTCATCCCGGAACGGACGCTCTATAACTGGCAAAAGGATGCGGCCGGGCTGGTGGCTCAGGATTTGTGGGAGAGGGAAGGGATGAACGGGTCCCGGACCGGGGCTGGGACCCGCTGAAAGCGATTGGGGCGGGCGGCTGGATTCAGCATAAAACTCACTGTCCCATTCATATTACCACATCCCTGACACTTGGATTTGAACTATACAGGGAGAGCAACAGCCCCCTCTTCGCTCCGCAGTGATTGCTCAGTGTCAACACCGTTGGTCCATAATTCATATTCACTCAAGTCGATCTCATCATCCCAGGATACGCCATACCCCCCGGAATCAACTGTAACTGCATTGAAGAATGCTGCACGCCTCAACAATCGAAAACGTTCGAGGTTCAGTATCTTTTGACAGTCATAGACCTTATGAACCCCATTTACAAATGTCACGAGTAGGTATCGCCCCTTTTGCGGTGTTACCGATTTTATTCTTGGCACAGTTATATCTCTACTCCAATCCGGGCAATCGCTTGAACTCATCTATTGGCTCTGCCGCTGCACCCACACCGCCATCTCCCCCGGGCCCCGGTGTGACCAGGCGTAGTAGGGGATGGCGGTGATGGGCTGCGCTCCCTCGCTACGGATAACAGTCACGCCGTTGAGCAGTTCCGGGTGGTGTTCCACGGACAGGGGCGCGGTGTCGGCCAGGGAGAGATGGGAGACGCTGCCTCCGTTGTCCACTCCTTCCACACAGTAGACCAGGGGCCCGCGCATCAGCGCCACCCGGCCCCGGTTGGTTTCCACCGCTTCATTGCACAGCACCCGGCGCACGGGCATTGGCAGGTTCATCTCTACCACATCCCCTGGCTGCCAGACCCGACGCAAAACCGCATAGCCCTTTTCCAGCGTCGGTGTCACCGTTTCTCCATTGATTGTCAGCACAGCCCCGGCGCTCTCCCCATCCGCAAAACGGTAGAGATCGCTGGGCACGGGCTGGTTGTTGGCCCAGCCGGGGATACGCAGGGCCAGGGAAAAGTGCGACTTCTGGGCCGGGTCCACCCGCAGCCGCAGCCGCCCATCCCAGGGGTAGGCTGTCTCCTGACGCAGCCCTACCGCCTCCCCATTCATCTCAATCTCTCCCTCCCCGGCGACGAAAAGGTTGACATAGAGAGTGTCGTCGGTAGTGGCGTAGACATAGCCGGGCAGAGAGGCCAGGAAGCGCACGTCGTTGGTGGGGCAACAGGAGCAGTCGAACCAGGGCTGACGACCCAGACTGCCCCGGTTGACCGCCGTCTTGCCGTCGGAGGCCAGGGGATTGGTGTAGAAAAACTCGTCGCCGGAGAAGGAGACCCCGGAGAGAAAGCCGTTGTAGAGGCTCAGTTCCAGTACGTCGATGTAGCGGGCGTCGCCGTGGAGCAGAAACATCCGCTGATTCCAGAGAATGTTGGCGATGGCCGCGCAGGTCTCGGCGTAGGCTTCGGCGTTGGGCAGTTCGTAGTCGTCGCCAAAGGCTTCCCCCGTATGCCGGGCGCCGATGCCCCCGGTGATGTAGAGTTTGCGCCCCACCACATTTTCCCAGAGCCGGTCGATAGCTGCGATGTAGGAGGAATCCCCGGTCAACGCGGCCACATCGGCCATACCCGTATACATATAGACGGCCCGCACGCTGTGGCCCACCGCCTCGGCCTGCTCCAGCACAGGCAGGTGGTCCTGCATATAGCCGGGGTTGCCAAAGTTGGTGTAGAGTTCCCGCCCGTTGGCGTGGCCCCGCTCGTCCAGGAAGAATTTCGCCAGCCGCAGCCAGCGTTCCTCCCCTGTTACCCGATAGAGCTTGGCCAGGCCGATCTCAATCTCCTGATGGCCGGGCACTGCCCGCAATTTGTCCGGGCCGAATACGCTGTCGATGAGCGCGGCATTTTTCAAGGCCACATCCAGCAGTGTCCGTTTACCCGTGGCCTGAAAATGGGCCGCCGCGGCTTCGTAGAGATGGCCCACATTGTAGAGTTCGTGGTTGACCCGCAGATGCGACCAGCGGGTCAGCCCTTCCCGCTCTGCCCGCACAGCCGCGGGGTCGATGGTGCGGGCGGTGTAGAGATAGCCGTCCTCTTCCTGGGCCCCAGCAAAGAGGGCGATGAGGTTGTCCAGATAGTTGTCCAGCTCCGGATCCTGTGCCAGAGCCAGACAATAGGCCGCGCCCTCGACTACTTTGAAAACATCGGAATCGTTGTAGAATATGCCCTCGTGGGCACCCGCCATCTGGCCCGCCGCTTTGGCAAAATTGCTGATACGCCCGGTCTCTTCGCATTTGCGGAAGTTGAAGGGCAAGGTGACGGAACGGTTGGTCTCCAACCGGGGCCGCCAGAAGGTGTCGGCAAAGGTCACAGCGGTGAAGTTGACCGGTGCGAATGGGTAGTCGGTCGGTCCGTTCATTGTACTGTCTGCTCCTGCAAAAGATGGCAACCGATGATTTCGTCGTCGTAGGTCATAATACTCTGCTGACCGGGGGTCAGCACGAGGAAATTTTCGCCCCAATCTCCGGCCAGCAGACGACGAATAAGCACCAGATCACCGGTCAACTGTTCAAAGCGCCAGCCCCGTTGCTCGGCCTGGCTCTCGGCCTGGCCCGCGGTGGCGCGACCGTCCCCAATGCCGTTGTCGATGAAGACAGCCCGCTTGTAGTGTTGCCGCCAGGTGCCCATCACCTCCATCAGATAGTCGGCGTTCTCCTGACCGTACTTTTCCACATATTCGTCGTAGACAGCGGCCAGATCGATCTCCAGCCCTGTGCCCAGAGAGACACCGCTGTTGGCCTTGCGCTCCATATAGTCGTTGGTATACCAATAGGTGCCCGGCTCCTCCTCAAAGGCGATTTTGTAGCGTCTCCGATCACCCAAAAAGAGGGTGATGCAGTCGTGGGCTTTGGGGATGACCAGGGGCACACGCCCGGCCTGCAATCCCAGCGTAGCCTGGCCGCACAGACCGTAGATCAGCACAACCGCGTCGTAGCGCTCCGGGTCTGCCCCGTCGATGGCCGCCTGAAGGGTGGCGCGCAGATCGCCGGGCTGGTTGTGCAGCCCGATTTCATAGAGAGTGAGATCGACCAGATGGGGCGAATGGGCCGCACACAGATAGGCGATGCGGGCCAGGGCTTCGCAGCCCAGACATTTCAGACGCAGGGGGCGCGGGGAATCCTTGCTCATCAGTGGACCTCTTCCAGCAGTGGCTGATAGGGCGCATATTGACGGATGGCCCGGGCCATTGCCCACACATTTTCCACTTTGCAGTAGGAAGTCAGAGAATTGGCGCTGCTAATCATATAGCCGCCCCCGGCTCCGACGGTTTGGATGCGCCGGCGCACCTCATCTTCCACCTCTTCCGGCGTGCCCAGCGTCAGCGTATAGTGCAGGTCGATGTTGCCGATAATACATATGCGCTGGCCGTAGTCCCGTTTGAGCGCTTCGATGTCCATCGCACCCGGTTCGATGGGGTGCAGACCGTCGATGCCCAGGCTGATCAGGTCCTCCAGAAAGAGCATTAGATTGCCGTCGGAATGGAGAATCCAGGGGAAGCCTTCGCCTTTGATGGCCTGGGCCACCCCGCGCAGATGGGGCATGAACATCTTGCGCAAGGTCTGGGGCGAAAACATCGGACCGGCTTTGTAGGCCATATCGTCGAAGGTCCAGACATAATCGACGCCCACATCGCGCAGATGGCGTACCACCGCAATTGTCCAATCGGCAAAGCGCCCCATCAGCGTATCTATCAGTCCCGGATCGTCGGCCAACAGATAGGAGAAGCCCTCCAACCCCAGGCTGAGGAGCGTGGGGGAAAGCCCCATCCGCATACTGGCGGCGATGGCGTACTTCCCATCAATTCGTCGCACCAGTTCCTCGGCTTCCCGGTAGAAGGCCGGGTCTTCGGGATCGGGGAAAGTCACGGCTTCCAGATCGGCCCGGCTGTGAATCTGGGGTGTGGTCAAAAATTCGATACCGTCGTGGACTTCCACATCGGCAAAAATGGGCGGACGCAGGATGGCGTTGATATTGTCCAGCCCCAGGCGTTCGTTCAACTCTTCGGGCAGAAAATCCTTGCGCCCCATCAGCGCCCACTGCATGGGCAGATCGATACCCCCCTCCACCCACGGCACCCGATCCGGCTGTTCACGGCGCAGAGCAGCCAACACTCGTTCGCGAGAATTCACGGCAACCTCCCTCCTATTGTGATGAAAACTCAGAGCTTGGGGATTTATTCGATAACGTGAAGACGTGAAGATGTGAAGACGTGAAACGTGAGATCAGGTGACGACACCTCACGTTTCACGTTTCAGTTGGTTGGCCGACCGACGAACGCTTG
>JAHDWH010000294.1 GCA_023384455.1 Caldilineaceae bacterium
ACCATTCACTATTCACTATTCACCATTCACCATTCACATTCTCCTATGCACCCTATCCAACACGAAAACGGCGTCATCACCTACACCTTCGACCACCTCTCTGCCCTGCCCGTCGCTGCCCACATCAGCACACGGCACGGCGGCATCTCCCCCGGGCCCTGGGATTCTCTCAATTTCAGCGTCAGCCGGGGGGACGAACCGGAGCGGGTTCAGACCAACTTTGGCCGTTTCAGCGCCGCGCTGGGCATAGACCCGGCCCAGCCTGTGCGCACCCATCAGGTCCACGGGACAGCCGTGGCAAAGGTGGATTGGGACGACGCCGGCAGCCGCCAGCGCGCCACGGATGCGCTGATTACCGATGCCGCAGGACTGCCCCTCTTTCTGGTCTTTGCCGACTGCACGCCCATTCTGCTCTATGACAGAGTGACCCACAGCCTGGGCGTCTGTCACGCGGGCTGGCGGGGAACTGTCAACGGCGCGGCGGCGTCTACCCTATGGGCTATGCAGGCCGCCTATGGCACAGAGCCGAAGAATGTGCTGGCGGGCATTGGCCCCAGTATCGGCCCGGCCAGCTACGAAGTGGGGGAAGAAGTCTATCTTATGGCCCAGGCCAAATTGCCCCAGCCAGACCGCTTCTTCACCTTTCCCAACGGTGCTGACGCCAACCCCTACTTTGACCTGTGGCAGGCCAACGCGGCCCAACTGATTGAGTCGGGCGTGCCCCAGGAGCAGATAGAGATCGCCGGCATCGATACTGCCCAAAACACCGCCGACTTCTTCAGCCACCGGGCCGAGAAGGGGCAGTGCGGCCTTTTTGGAATGTTGGCCTGGCTGGGGGATTGCGCCCGCTCTGGGGATGCGCCCAACCGCTGGATTATTTGAGAGGAGGTTGCAGTGTCTCGTTATTGGATATTGAGTCTCTGTGCGTTGTTCTTTTTAACCCTATCCCAGGCCAGTGCCCAGGGCGTTTCCCCCACCCCCCGTCCCCAGGAGGAGCGGGCCACAGCCACACCCTCGGCCACCCTCTCCCCCACACCCACCCCGACCCCAACACCGATTCAGCCCGCCTGGGATGTGGTCGATTTGGGCGTGGCCGTGGGCGACGCCTATCAGCCCATCTCCCTGGCTGTGGACGAGGCCGGGGGACTGGTCTACGTCTACAGTGCCGCATCCCCCGAAGGCCCGCCCAGCCTTTCTGTTGTCGATAGCGCCAGCGGGCGTTTGCAGCAGCGAATCCTCCTGCCCTTTGCCGGGCAAGGCGGCGGCTATGGCAAAATTCTGCTGGGGCCGGACGGCAGGGCCTGGCTTTTCAACCGCAGTGAACAGCGGCTCTACACCTACGACTTGGCAACGGGGGCTTTGAACCAGTCGCTGGATGGCCTGTGGGACGTCCACCTGACCAGCGCCGGTATACTGGCCGAGGCCAACGCGAGTCTGACCCTCTACAGCCCGGACCTGGGCAAAGTGCTTTTTGCCCTGTCCATCCGCAGCCTGAAATTGGCCGTTGCCGGGGATCGGCTTCTGGTCCAGCAGCGGGCAGAGAATGGGGAGGAGATCGCCCTCTATGACTTGACCAGCGGGGAGAAGCTGGCGGCTATGGATTCCCCCGGTTCACTGACCAGCCTGACCCCTGGCCCCGGCGGGGGGTGGCTGCTGGCCGTGGATAAGGATGTGCCCCTTCTCTGGCGGCTGGACAGCGAACTGGCGGTTGTGGCGGCGGTGGAAGGGCTGTGGAGCAGCCGTCTCTTTTACGACGAACGCCGCCAGCAGATCGTCCTCAGCGGCTATGAGCAGCGCCGGGGCGAAGTCTACGCCCCCCGTTACTTCCTGCGCAGCCTGGACCCGTCTACTCTCGCCCTGCGCCACGAGCAGACCTGGCCCGACTGGCGCGTCCCCGACACCTTTGCGGCAACCGACCGCGCCCTCTATGCCCTGCGGGCCTATGGCGACGAGGACAGGCTCTATCACTTCGATCCCGAAACTCTGACAGAAGAGAAGCGCACGATTTTGGGTGTGCGGTTGCAGGAGATGGCTGTGGACCCAGCCCAGGGCGCGCTCTTTGTGGCCGATAATCAGGAGCGCATCCACCGGCTGGGGCTGGCCGATGGGCAGGTGAATGGGGTCTGGCCCGGTGGGGCACCCCTGGCCATAGACAGCGCCAACCGCCGCCTCTATGCCAACCGGCTGGAGGGCAATCTGCGCCAGGTTGTAGCGGTGGACAGCCGTAGCGGTGGGCTGCTGGCCCGCTTTCCCCAGAGCGGCGTCCCCAGCCCGGACCCCAACCGACCGCTGGTCTATATCACAAACGCCGGTGTGACTGTCTATGACCGGGCGGGCAAGCTGCGGGGGCGTCTGGAGAGCAGTTTCCCTGTGGAAGGGGGCTTTGTACCCAACCCGTCGGCTTTCCGGGCCGCGGTCAATCCGCTCAGCGGCGGGCTGCTCGTCTTCCAGAACAACGGCGTTCCCGGCAGCAACAACCGCAACTACGCCGTCTATTACCCCCCGCCGGACGCAAGCGGTCTGCCGCCGGACCGCCCGGTGACCCTGCCCAGCCCGGACAATGTGCTCCCTCAGGTGGTCTTCAACCAGCAGACCGGCGAGGGCTATCTGGCCTATGACAGCTTCCGGGCCATCAGCGCCTTGCAACGCATTGACGCTAAAGGCCAGGTGACCGGGCTGCTCTATGGCCGGGCCGGCGCGCTGCTCTTTGATGACACAGCCCAGGCGCTTTGGGTCTTGCGGGAGGGCAGTGCGGCCCAATTTACCGCCGACCTGCATCTGGCCGCGCTCTATACCCAACCCGGACGGCTGGAGTCGAGCGGGCTGGACCCGGCGGCCCGGCAGGTCTATTACCTGGACGGCCAGACGCCCCGCATCCGCCACTTTTCCCTGGACACGGCGCAACCCTTCCAGCCCGCCATCAGCCCACCCCAAGCAGCCCTGCCCGCGGGAGAGATCACCCGGCTGACGGTTTTGCCCCAGGCCGATGGCTCGAACCTGCTCTTTGTGGGGCTGCTGGACGGTTCTCTCTTACGTTCGGCGGATGGAGGGAGAAGCTGGCAGCTATTGAACCTGGCCTCTCTGCCCCCTGCCAATCTGTATGTGGCCCAGGCTGGGGAGTCGCTTTTTGTCACCGGCAACGGCTCCCACGGCGGCGACGGCGTGCTGACCAGCCAGGATGGCGGGCTGACGTGGCGCCGTATGGTCACCGGGCTGGTGGACCTGCGCAGCAATCAACCCATCCAGAGTGTGGACCCCAACCGGGCCTATCTGGTGACGGCCTCCGGATCGTTGCAGGCGTGGGATGCAGAGAAGGCAAGCTGGGAGACCCTCGCCCTTCCCCAGAATTTCTACTTGCGTGGGGCTGCTTTTCAGCTTGGGCCGGAGGGCACACTCTATCTGTGGGAGAGCGGGGGGAGCTATCGCAGCCAGGACGGGGGCGATAGCTGGCAGCCTCTCCCCGCGCAACCGGCCGAGATTCATACCCGGCTGCTCGCGCCGGATTTCGCCAGCAGCCAGCGGGTCTACGGGCTAAGCGGCTTCAATCGCCCGCGCTTTGTGCGTTCGACAGATGGGGGCGCAGGCTGGCATACACCCCTGCCCGGCTTCGTCTTCCCGCCGACAGAGACCTATCACAGCTACGGGATGCTGGCCGGCCAGACGCTCTATCTGACCGAAAGCACCAACGACGGGCTGGTGATGCTCTACCGCTCGACCGATGGCGGGGATCACTGGGCGCAATTGGGCAGCCCGGCAGCGTTGGCAGGGGCAAAACTGCTGCAAGTGGACTCCCAGGGCCATCTCTGGTTTGTGCGCAAAGAAGCCGTCGCCAGCGTCGATCCCGACCGTCTGGATTGGGTGGCCTATGCGCCCCCGGTCCCGGCCACGCCCACCCCGACCGCAACCAGAACCCCGTCCCCCACGCCCAGGGCTACTGTCACACCCACGGCCACACCTCTACCTCCCTGTATGGCTGCTTTGAGCGATACAGAGAAGTTTGTTCTGGGCCGTCATCCCCGGCTGCAATGTCCTCTGGGCGGGCCCGCCCGCCTCTTTGTCGCCCGGCAGCCGTTCCAGAATGGGGAGATGATCTGGCGTGGCGACGAGCGGCTGATTTATGTTCTGCACGGGGACGGGGTGTGGCGGGTTTTCCCCGACACCTGGGACGATAGCCAGCCTGTCTGGGAACCCCAACAGCCGCCACCGCCGGGGCTGCATCTGCCCATCCGGGGCTTTGGCCGGGTCTGGCATGAAGAGTTGGGGGATATCTCCGCACCCATCGGCTGGGCTACGGGGCCGGAAAGCGGGGGTGAGGAAGTAATGCAGGCGTGGGTGGGAGGATTGGTTTTCCACGGCAGCGATGGGCGGCGCACAGTGCTCTATACAGACGGGCATTGGCAGGCAGAGTAGAGAATAGGTCGCAGAGACCAAAGAAAAAGAAGTTCGACTTTTCGGAAAAAGTCGAACTTCTTTTGTTACCAACTTCTTTTGTGGTCAACTACATCTGTGTTTGCAGCGCCGCATAGGGCTGGTAGTGTCGTTCCGTCGCGGGCCGGGATGTGCCTTCGTACCAGCGGCGCAGGAAGTCCGAGACGCCCAGGCGCACCAGCACAGCCTGCTGCTCGTCGGTCAATTCCCAGAAGCCGACAGAGCGCCCCTGGCAGTTGGCCGTACCACAGCAACAGGCAGCCACAGCCACCGACTCGGCCTCGCTCATTCCGTAATGGAAGGAGAGCTCGTCCCCTTCCCGCACCGGGCGCACAGTCACAAAATCGAACGCGCCGTACTCGTTGTCCCGCACAGCCAGATTCGGATCGCAACTGTGGGAGAAAATCTGGCCCGGTTCGTCAATGTACAGGTGGACGTTCTCCTCTTTTTGCAGGCTATAGCGGTCCCGCTCCGGGGCCAGCCCCCGAATCCTCGACGAACAGACAACCACCCCAGACGGAATATCTTCCGTCGCGACAACTACCCGACCCTTCAGGTCGTGATACCCAATCCCAATCATTCTTGCCTCCAGTGACATTGTGCAAAGAATTGGACGAACGATTCGTCCCCGATTCACTTCTCCCACGCCATCTTTGCAGAAGCCGTCGGTATCATTCCCGTCTGCAAGCAAACGTCAATGATCTGGAGGATACGTCCCCTCGTGTTGTCAGGGACGGCTCTCGACGACCGTAAAACGTCCAGCGATCGAATTCTACTCCGTACTATCTGTATAGGATGGGGAGAAGTTAATCTATTGTAGAATAGCTGGCCCACATGTCAAATATAGGGGAGGATTTTTGAGGTATTCTGTACTCTGGAAACTACGTAAAGAAGTTCGACTTTTCAGAAAAAGTCGAACTTCTTTTTCTCAAATGACAGCTCAACGAGTGAGCAACCGCCGCGCATTCCCCGCATAAATCTTTTCCAGCACATCGTCCGGCAGCCCCAGCCCGTTGAGAAACTCTTGTAAGCGATTGTCAAAGTTGTCCCGGCCATAGAGCATCCGCTCCTGAAATTCCAGCAGAAAGTCCCGGCCAAAGGTGGCGTCCCGGCCCAGCGCGTTGAGCGCGGAGCCAGCCGAGAGGTCCGCCCACAGGTTGGGATAGCGGCGCAGCATCTCCACGGCCTGGCCGCCGGGCAGGACCGGCCCGCTGGGATACGGCTCTTTGTCGTACAGATCGTCGCCGGAGATGTGCGCCCAGAAGCCCGGCGCGTGGCCGATGAAGACGGTCTCTGGACAGGCTGCTACGGCCCGCTCGAAGGCGTCGATGCCGCCGCCGTACCACCAGTTGGGCCGGGGATAGGCCCGGCCCGTGGCAAATTCGTAGTCGATGTGGACCGTCACCGGCAGCCCCTTCTCCCCGCAGAAGCGAAAGAGGCCCAGCGCGTCCGGGTTATCGTACATCATCCGCAATTTGATCTCCCCGCAAATCTTCACCCCGTGCAGATCGATGGCCGCGGCCAGGCGGTCGATGGCGTCGGGGCGCCGGGGGTCCGGCGCGTAGCCCAGGACAAAGCGATCCGGCGCGGCCTGGGCATACCGCAGGCAGGCTTCAAAAGCCACGGGATAGCCCCGGCTGTCGGGCAGCATCACCCGGTTGTAGACCGCGGAGTCGTACTCATCCCCGGGGGCCTCCCAGGAGAGCAGCCAGGTCTGCCGGATGGCATAGGCATCCATATTGGAGAGAAAACGGGTCAGGTCGTGGCCGTGCCAGTCCGGGTGGTTGTGGGCGTCGATAATTTCCATTGGGTTTTCCATTGATCCGCCGCAAGGGGCTGTGAATTGTAACCGCCGAGTCCATTATAGCCATTCAATCTGCCCAGACAAACTTCTTGCCCAAGCAAAGCAAGACAAAAGCAGATAAAACGTATACAAACTGTAGTCTAATCGACTTGACGCACATCTTTGCCAACCGCTATGATAGGCGGGTGCGGTAAGTGACCGTCAAGAAATAAGTCGCGGGTTTGATTCCCGGAATCTCGTCTGCGAAATCCCTATGTTATTTCTTGACGCTTACTAAGGACTCGTCAAGAAATAAGTTCCATCCGGTGCGTCGCACTGT
>JAHDWH010000295.1 GCA_023384455.1 Caldilineaceae bacterium
TCTGCCAGGGCGAAGAGACATTTGACTGGGCAAAAAGCGCCATTGGCTGTACTAGAAGGATCACAAGCCCAAGAAGAGCTAACCACCCTGGAGTTGCCAGCCGCAAACGGATGGGCTTCTCAGCAGCTTTGGTATTCATATGCAATCGTTTTCCTTCCATTCCGGTCGCAGCAAACGTCGGGATTTTCAATAAGCACGCACGACATCATCTTTGCCTCTATATTACCGTTAATACATATCTATTTCGGTTTAGAAATGCCCGCAAGACGATGGATGACAGGTCAACAAACGCTGTGGTATAGTGTAGTATTGAAAAAGAGAATATAAATGGTAATATACTTTACTAGACACTGCAAGTACCCATAACTTGAAAGTATAGCAGGAAAAATAACAAAAATAACGATGGAATTGCGTAAGTTTAGTTTGTCAAGTACAGACAATACTGCAAGAAAGTATATTTGTCAAGTATCTTTCAGGGTACCACCCGCACTATTGCACAACTATTTTGGTGTGTACTGAAGGTGTCGGGGGGAAAAGTCTATCAAAAACACCAGGAAGGCCAGCGTTAGCTATTTCTTCAAAACGCAGCAACTCCATTTCCACCGCGAGTTTTTTGCCATTTTTCTGTGTAGATTGCGTAGATGTTGGGGGCACGTAGAAGACTCCCTGAGTTACCAAAGGAGTATATACTATTGCGATACTTATTGAGTGACCGTCCCACAGCCATCAACCCCCGTTGTCGGCAGAGCTTTATAACTTTTCTGGTTTTATGTTTACTTGTGCTGGGTCCCCTTTCCTCGACGCCTGTTTTTGCCCAGGACGGAGCTACAGTACATATTGTCGCGCCCGGTGAGTATCTTTCTTCTATTGCCCGCCGCTACAATGTAAGCGTTTCTGTGCTGATGGCCTATAACAACATTCGGAATGCAAACCTGATTCGCCCAGGCCAGCAAATTTTAATCCCAAGTGTTGCCGGACCTCTCCCAACTGACACACCCACGCCACCGCCCAATACAGCCGTACAGACCACACCCTCCACAGATGGAGCGTCAACCACGCCACCGGGCATACCAGCGGCAACCCCGACAAGAACTCCGCCCCCTGTGGCGTCGCCACTCGATGGGTACACAACCCGTGGCGAACCCGTCTATACAGTTCGACGGGGCGATACGCTGTATGGGCTGTCTATGCGCTTTGGTGTACCTTCCAGCAGCATTATGGGACGAAACAACCTGCGATCTTCCGTTATTATTGTGGGTCAGAGATTGATTATCCCCACAGGCAGCACACAGGACGAGCCTGCTTACCGCCCGCAAGTACCTACCTCCACTGGGGCGATACAGATCGTTCTGCCAACAGCTACCAGCGAGGCAGTTGCGCCCGGTATCTTCTTCTTACCCACAGCCGCCGCCACACAAGTATCGGGGACACGTCTCCGCTAGACTGATGGAGGCTAGGGCGCGGCCAGAAAGTGGACCCGCCCAATCCCACCGAAGATCACCGGGCCATCCACAGGCAGACCGACCACAGCCAGAGCAGGACGCAGGAGGGCAGCGTCTTCTCTGGCTGTTCCTTTGCCCGTGCCAACCACCCCCACAAAGGCGTGGCTCCAGCGGAAACGCCCGCGCAGATCGGTGGACACCCCCAAACCGGCCAACCCATCGACAGCATCCCCGCCCAGATGCAGGCTGGCCTCGTCGTTGACCGCACCGGCGATGACAGTCCCTTCCGGCCAGCGATTGATCCAGGCCGCCATTGCCGCCGAGTTGGCCGGATCGGCCAGGGTGTCAAACCCGGCCCGCTCCAGCAGATCGCCCTCCCGGTTGACCGCAATCAGATTGTAGCCCCGTTCGCCCAGGGCCACATCCGCCCCCACAAAGGCCCGGTTGGTCAGGAAAATGTGGGCGAAATCTCCCACCTCCTCCCCCGCGCTGACAGCCACAATGCCGTGGCCGGGAGGCAAAAAAGCGCCCGTCTCGCCCACGGGCTGGCCGATCTCTTTGGTGGGAAAGTCGATGTAAAGGCTGCTCCACGGGGTATCCTGAAATTCCAGCGTCAACCGATCCAGCGGGCGATCCGCCACTCCGACGGGGATTGTGGCGACCACCTCCTGGCGTGCCCCTGCCAACGGACCCGCCACCCAGTCAATCTGCACGCCATTCAGCCGCAGACCCGCCAGCCGGGCCGGGCCGTATACGTCAAAAGTCAGCGTGCCGCCGCCTGTGGGAATGTCCAGTAACAGGACCGGTGTTGTGCGGTTGGCATAGCGGATGCGCCCGCCCACATCCAACGAAGACCAGCCCTCGGCCAGATGCAGCCGACCCGCGGGGGTGGCCGGTTCGACTGTCCACTCGGTCGGCGCGGCTCCCTCGTCCACCCGATAGAGGCGGATGGTGGAATCAGCGCCGGTCCAGTCTGGCCCACGCCACTCCTCCACCAGAGCGACGGGCAGGGCATCCTCCACAAAGCGCAGGAGTTGGGGCGGGGACTTTTCGACGTGGACGACGACAAAGCCCACGTCCAGAAAGTCCAGCACAGCCGGGGCGACGGAACGATTGCGGGCAATCAGCGCATCCCATTCGCTGTCCACAACCGGGCCGATGTGGGGCTGATCCCCGTTCATCAGCCCGATCAGATCGCCCAGCAGGGGCGCATCGGTGAAGTATTGAAATTTGTAGGCCGGGTTGCGGCTGGTATTGCCCCCCAACAGCCGCTTGCCGTGGGCGGTCTGATACCACTGCTCCATCATTATTAATACGTCGGATCGCCCCATCACCCGGGCGCCGTTGCGCCAGCCCGTGGGCAGTTCCAGCACAGCGAAATCGCCGGGTTCGGCAGCAATCGTCTGGTAGACGGAAGGGATGCGGAAGTCGTTCAGGGGAAGGGGAATCGAAAGGTGCTCCAGTAGAAAAAGGATAAAAAGGAATGATGCGATGATGCGGCTGGGAATTGGGCGTCTCTTCCCACTTCCCACTCCCCAGTGCCGAATCCCCAGCACCCCATACCCCGCCAAGAGCGCCACGCCCAGCATCAGCATCACACTGTAGCGGCTGGGGTAGCGGTTGCCGTTGAAGAAGGGGAGCAGGCTGACCAGGGCAAAGGGGCCGGGGATGGGGGTGTTCTGACCGGCGATGCGCACGACCGGGCCGAGGGTGAGCAGCCAGAAGATGAAAGTCGTCAACGGCCAGAAAAGCCCCTGCCAGCGCTGGCGACGCCACAGATGGGCTGTCCCCGCGGCGGCCAGGAGGAGCGCGCTGTAGCCGATGAAGATGTGCTGGCCTTTGTCGTTGGGGAAGGGGAGGGAGGCGGCCCATTCGCCCAGCCAGGGATGCAGCCGGGTGGGCGCGAGATAGCCCAGCAGGTCGGCGCTGAAGATGTCGGAGAAGCCGCCGCCGCTGGTGAAGAAGTCGCCCTCCGCGGCCATATCGGGCAGCATTGCCCAGAGGAAGGGGGCGATTCCCAGGGCGAAGATGAGGCCCATGAGTAAGAAGAGAAAAACAATAGTGAATGGTGAATAGTGAATTTTGAATTGTGAATGGGTTCGTTGGGCGAAATATCCAGTACTCAATATCCAAAGCGCGTACAGGCCGATAAATATGAGCAGAAAGGTGGCGTAGGTCAGCTCGGACCAGGCCTGGAAGGTGAGGAAGAGGGCGGCCAGGGCAGCGTCCTGCCAGCGGCGGCGCTCGCCTGTGCGCAAAACGTAGAGCACAGTAAAGGGAATCCACTGGCTGCTGGCGATGTTGAACTGGCCCAGGCTGGCGTAGAAAAGTTTGGAGGAGGCGAAGGCGTAGATAGCGCCGGGGAGAAGGGATGACAAGATGACAAGGTGACTGGGTGACTGGGTAACTGGGTGATTTCGGAGGAGGTAACGGATGAGCAGGAATGTGCCGTAGCCGCCCAGAATGAAGGAGGAAAGAAGAATCTGATTGGCGGCGACGACGAGGGAGAGGCCGGTTTGCAGGGGGAGGCTGAGCAGGCCGTTGAGGGGGGTGAGGGTGTAGAAACCCAAATTGATTTCGATGGGCCAGAAGATCCAATCGGCGTGGAAGATGTCCAGATTTAGCTGCTCCACCAGCCGGGCTTTGATCCACCAGAGATTCCAGGCCAGGGCGGGGTCGTCGATGCCGTCGCCGGGCAGGTGGGTGGTGAAATGGGCGGCCAGAGGCCAGGTGAGCAGCAGGGCCAGCAGTGTATAGAAAAGCAGGGCCGACAGGTGGAGGGGTAGTGTGCGTCGCATGGGCAAATCGTATCACCGGGCGGGAACGATAGCAAAAGAGGCCCGGCGTAGTTGTCATTCCGTGCCGGGCTTGCTATACTCTTTTCACAACTGATATTTCGGCTGGACGAAGGACACGAGAGAGCATCGGCTACAGATCACTCACTGGGCCGGTCGCCGAAGGTGCAAGCGGGCGGAATCCGAAACCGTCTGTGACTCTCTCAGGCAAAGGGTATCGTGTCTGGACAGCACTCTGGAGAGCGTCCGCCCTGCGCGGGCCGCCGATGGGGCCACAAAACTCTCAGGCGCAAAGACAGAGCGGAAACCGGGGCGGTATGTCCCTGTTTCCGCTCTTTTGTGTCCACAAATGAAAAACCGAGTTTTTCTTGAAAAAAGCATACTGATCAACGAGATGATAAAACGTAGTGCGGTTTGTAACCGCACTTCTCCGGGTGAAAGTGCGGTTACAAACCGCACCTACAGATTCCAAGATCTTCTTGATCACTACCTTTTCGGAAAAAGTCGAACTTCTGTCAAGGAGACAGGTGATGCAACGAACGCTACTATACGAGAGTCACGTCGAGTTGGGCGGGCGAATGGTGCCCTTTGCCGGGTGGGAGCTGCCCGTCCAATACCCCAGCGGGCCCCTGGCCGAACACAACACAGTGCGCACAGCCGCGGGCGTCTTTGACATCGACCACATGGGCCAGTTCTCGCTGACCGGGCCGGACGCCGACGCCTTTCTGCAATACGTGCAGGTCTACGACATCGCCCAGATACAGGTGTGGGATGCCCACTACAGCCTGCTCTGCTACGAGGACGGCACAATTATCGACGATATTTTCCTCTATCGTCTGCCGGTCGGCTGGATGATTGCTGTCAACGCCGGCAACCGGGCCAAAGACCTGGCCTGGCTGCGTTCCCACAGCCACGGCTTTCGGATCGAACTGACCGACATCTCCGATGAAACGTATATGCTGGCGGTGCAGGGGCCAAAGTCGGCGGGGATATTGCAACGGATGACCGATGCGGATTTGGAGGCTGTCCCCGCGCGCACGGGGCTGCGGGCCACTGTGGGCGGCGTGGAGATGCTGCTGGGGCGCACTGGGTATACCGGCGAAGACGGCTTTGAGCTATACTTGCCCGCAGAATCTGCCGTGGCCTTCTGGAATGATCTGCTGGCCGCGGGCAAGCGTGATGGGCTGCTTCCCTGCGGGCTGGCCGCTCGGGACAGTCTGCGCTTCGAGGCGTGTATGCCGCTTTACGGCCACGAGATCGACGCCGAGACGAACCCCTACGAGGCCCGCCAGGGCTGGGCGGTCTCGCTGGAAAAACCCGATTTTCTGGGGCGCAATGCCCTGCTCAAGGCAAAGCTGGAAGACAACCGCAAAATCCTCGTCGGCTTCGAAATGATCGACCGGGCTGTAGCCAGGGATCACTACGAAATCGCCGTGGACGGCCAGGTCATCGGCCACGTCACCACCGGTATGAAAAGTCCCACACTGGACAAATTTGTGGGATTGGGGTACGTTTCCCCTGCCTATCAAAAACTTGGCACAGAAATCGACATTCTCATCCGCGGCGCGGCCAAAAAGGCCAAAGTCGTGCGCCGTCCCTTCTACAAACCGCGCTACAAAGAATAGACTGTAACGCAAGCTGTTAGCTTGCAACAGCCCGCAAGCTAACAGCTTGCGTTACAAAGGACGTTGTCCGCTCGTTCATCCGTGGCCCAAAACCTAAGGAGCAGAGTATGGCTTACAAATTTGACAAAGACGCCCGCTACGCAAAGTCCCACGAGTGGGTGCGTATGGAAGATGAGATCGCCGTCGTTGGCGTCAGCGACACCGCCCAGGACCGGCTGAGTGATGTGGTCTTTGTGCAATTGCCCGATGTGGGCGAAGAGGTGACGGCTGGGGAAGGCGCGGCGGTGGTAGAGTCGGTGAAAGCCGCCGAGGATGTCAACGCGCCGGTCAGCGGCGTGGTGGTCGAGGTCAATCAGGAGTTGGAAGATACCCCCGAACTGGTGAACGACGACCCCTACGGCGCCTGGTTCTTCAAAGTCCGGCCTTCAGCCAATCTCCAAAAGGAGCTGGCCGGGCTGATGGATGCGGAAGCATACGCCGAATTTGTGGAGAGCGACGAACACTAATAGAGTCCGGCGGAAATAATGGGGCAGTTTTTGTGTGGTGCGTGAACTAACATCCCTATCAGTTCACGCACTGCAAAACCTGGACAAAAGCCTACTTCGGAGTAGCTGTTCAGCCCCTGG
>JAHDWH010000296.1 GCA_023384455.1 Caldilineaceae bacterium
GGGGAATGGGCCAGCTGGGTCTCGCCGGATGAGGACGAGTCCGCCGCGCTGGAGCGAGAGGGGTACGACCAGCGATGAACCCAAATCTTCTGGCCGCGCCTATTGTACTTCCGCTTTTTGTCGCGGCCCTGCTGCTGGCTGTCTCCCGTTGGGGTGGCCGCCGACGGTTGAGACTGCAACGCTGGCTGACCGCGGGCGCGCTGACCATCAATCTGGTTGTCGTTCTGGCGTTGGCCCAGTTTATCCTGGACGGTCATCGCCTTGTGTTGCAGATGGGCGGGTGGCAGGCCCCCTTTGGCATCACACTCCTTGCCGACGGGCTGACCGCCATCCTGCTCAGCCTGACCGCGGTTGTGGCGTTGGCCGTGCTGCCCTTTGCCATCGCCACTATTGATCTGCACCGGGAACGCATGGCCTTTTACCCGCTCTTTCTGCTGCTGGTGATGGGGGTGAACGGCGCTTTTCTGACCGGGGATTTCTTCAACCTCTACGTCTTTTTTGAAGTGCTGCTGATGGCGAGTTTTGTACTGTTGACAGTGGGGGGGCAGCCCGCCCAGACCCACGCCGGTATCCGCTATGTGGTGCTCAATCTGCTTGGCTCTCTCGTCTTTCTGGCCGCAGCCGGGATCGCCTATGGCACCCTGGGCACACTCAATATGGCCCATATGGCGGAGCGGCTGGACACAGCGCCTATGGCTGTACGCGTCCTGTTGGCGGGGATGCTGCTGGTGGCCTTTGGCGGCAAAGCAGCGCTCTTTCCCCTCTTTTTCTGGCTGCCCAGCAGCTATCACACACCCCCCCCTGCCGTCACCGCGCTCTTTGGCGGGCTGTTGACAAAAGTGGGTGTCTACACCCTTTTCCGCAGCTTCACCCTCTTCTTTCCCGACCTCCTGATAGCCTGGCAGCCCCTGATTCTGGGAATTGCCGGGGCCACAATGCTCATCGGCAGCCTGGGTGCGATGGCCCAGCCCACCCTACGCCGGGTACTCAGCTTCCACATCATCAGCCATGTGGGGTTTATGCTGATGGGGCTGGGCGTAGCGCTTCAGGGCGAAGGGCTGGCCGTGGGTTTTGGGCTGGCCGCGGCCATTCTCTATATGGCCCACCATATGATTGTGAAGACGGGCCTGATTCTGGCCGGGGGCGCGGTGGAGATCGATATGGGCGGCGACCGGCTGCAGAGCATTGGCGGGCTGGTGAACCGCCGCCCGGTGCTGGCGTTGCTATTCTTTCTCTCCGCCATTTCGCTGGCGGGCATCCCCCCCTTCAGCGGTTTCATCAGCAAACTGAGCCTGCTTGAAATCACGCTGGACACCCGGCATTGGCTGGTAGCCGGGGTGAGCATTGTAGCCAGCATTCTGACGCTCATCAATGTCATGCGCCTGTGGCGGGAAGCCTTTTGGGGCAAACACGAGCATCCGGGCCGGCTTGCACCCCATCTGCTGGAAGCGCCCCTGCGCCGCTGGCTGGTGCTCGGTCCAATTGCCGCTCTGCTTCTGCTCAGCCTGGGGCTGGGACTTTACGGCGAGCGGGTATTTCAAATGACGACGACCGCGGCTGAACAGGCGCTGGACCGTGCCGGCTATATCGCCGCGGTCCAGCCCATTGATCCGGAGAGTGTGGCTGGCCCGGCAGCCTACCCGGCAGAAGAGGGAGGGCACGACTGATGGCCCGACTGCTGATCATCAATCTCTTTATCTCGCTGCTCTGGCCGACCCTCAACGGCGAATATAGCCTTTCGGCGCTCTTTACCGGCTTTCTGCTCGGCTTTGTGGTGCTGGCAATTGTCAGGCGCAGCTATGGCAGATATTTTTACTTTGCAGCCGAGTTTCTGTTCTATGTCCTATTTGCCATTCTGCAGAGTAATCTCAAACTGGCTGTGCTGATCTTGCGCACAATTTTCAACCCAAGCAGACAGTTGAGTCCTGGCATTGTGGCCATTCCACTGACCATCACCGGCCCCTTCGAACGCACGCTTTTGGCCTCGGTGATTACCCTGACGCCCGGCACACTCAGTGTGGATGTGGGCCGGCGAAAAGGACAGGAGGTACTCTACGTGCATTCGATTGATCTGGCAGACCCGGTCATCTTCTGCCAGGAGATCAAAACAAATTTCGAAGATCGTATCCTGCGTCTGCACGCTTTGCAGGGCGAGTTGGCCGGTGATGGCGATCTGCTGGGGCCGCGTGCGGACACTGAAAAGAGGGCCGAAGAGTGAACGAGGCGCTTTTTGATCTCTGGCTGAACGGGCTGATGATCCTTCTGGCTATTTCGCTTCTCATCTGTTTTCTCCGGCTTCTGCGTGGGCCGGATGTGCCCAACCGCACTGTGGCTTTTGATCTGATTGGGACACACGCGGTGGGCATCTTCGCTCTCTTTGCCGTGCAGCACTCGTCGGAAGTATTGTTGGAAGGGGCGATTATCACTGTCGTCCTCGGCTTTCTGGGCACAGTGATGTTGGGACGTTTTCTGGAGCGGGGCCAAACTGATAAATGAATGAACTGCTGACCGATTATCTCATTCTTGGCCTGGCGACTGTGGGCGTAGCTTTTATGCTGATCAGCGCGCTGGGCATTCTACGCCTGCCCGATATCTTCACCCGGATGCACGCCGCGGGCAAGGCTGCCACCCTCGGCGTCAGTTGTCTGCTCCTGACCGCGGGCATCTTCTTTGGCAAACTGGGGGGCATTTCTGAGTTCTGGCGAATGGTAGCGCTCATCGCACTCTTCTTCGTCACCGCGCCCGTCGCCACCACCACAATGGCCCGGGCCGCCTATCGCACGACCAAACCAGAGGATTTTCAGTTGGTTGTGGATGAGATGGGTGAGGATGCCGATGGAAAATAAGACCGTAATTGTCGCCCTGCGCGAAGTCACCGCTGAGACCGTGCGCCCACTGCCATTTGAAGAACGCCAGCCACCAAACTCCTGCCTTTCGCTGTTTTGACATCCTCCACTGGACGCGCTTACAATAGACAAAATTCGTCGCCTGACGAATTCCCATGTATTCCGCAAAAAACCACAAACCCAACAACCCAATGGAGGTGACCCATGCCAGCAGGTACTTTGGCTTCCCAGATCAACAAAGCTCGGCTAATGGCCGAAGGGATGCGGGGCAATCTGACCCGCTTGCAGCGTCGGGGCGTGACCGCAGAACAGATCGACGGGGGCGCAGCCCTGGCCGCTGATCTGGAACGGCTCGACCAGGAGCAGGAAGCGTTGAAAAGCCAGTTGCAGGCCAAGACCGCCGAGGTCAAGGCCGGCCAGAAAGCGCTGCAAGATTGGTATTCCGAGTCCCGGGCCCTGGCTCGCCTGGAATTTGGCAAGGAGAAGGGCGCGCTGACCCAGTTTGGGCTGTAACGGGCTACGATTCCGGGAATCGGCCACCCCATCTCCCAACCACCCACCATTGCCTGGCCGATTCCCGGAATCAGACCCACACACCCTGTACACTGTCCACAGCAACTGTGCGCAAGCTACAGAGTCTGTGTCCGCCCTACAGCACTGGTACACGGAATACAATGTCTGTGCGTCGCGTACAGCACCTGTGCAGCGAGTACAGATGCTGTGGGGGACGTACAAGCTCTGTGCGTCGCCCACAGGTACTGTACACATGCCACAGCTACACGCCAGGTACAGCGGTTTCGGGAATCAGAGTTCACAGAATGGATGGACCGTGTATAGATTTCGTGCGCAGATCACGCGCTGTTGACGACATCGGTTTCGGAAATAGAGAGGACAGGGGAATCGCTGGCTCTACGATACGATTCTCTCCCGGGGCCATATCGAGATCCAAATGTTGGTTTTTGATGATCTGGCGGGCCACCAGGGAAGCATTGAGGGGCGTCTCAGCTTTTTTGACGGCTCACTGCTCGATTTTGATGAAGTGGTTCTCCTGCGCGACAGCCAGATTGTAAAACTGCGTTATGCCTACCACTACCAGAATAGAGCAGGCAGTTTGATCTTTCGTTACGACAATGCCCCCCATTATCCGAATATCCCGACCTATCCTCATCATAATTCCATCCGGTGCGTCGCACTGTCCACGAAATGACTCTAGTCCGCAACCTCATCTGGACAGTGCGACGCACCAAAACGGGAAGTTATTCTTTGACAAGCCCTTAGCATGTAGGTTCCGCGGTTGAGCCGTCTTCAGTCCCCGACCTCAGTGACGTTTTGCGTGAGATTGAGCAGACGATTTTTCCCACTGAACGATGACAACTCAGATGTAGAAAGCCCCCAGAATTGGTGCATCGTGTACAGAGTCGGTATCTGAGGTACAATGGCTGTTCGCGACGTACAGCGCCGGTGTATGGGCTACAGACGCTGCGCCGGGCGCACACCATCTACACATCGGCTACAGACTGTACACCACCCACAGACCCGGTGCGAGCGACACAACTTCCGTAGGTCACGCTTGCAGTGGCGCTTGTCCGACAAAATGTCGGACCTACGAACAGACGAACTTGTCCGACCACACGTCGGACCTACGCTGGGAATGGATTGATGACCAAGCGCAAGCAAAAACTCGAGCTGACCTGGATTGGCAAGGAGAACCGCCCCCGGCTGGAACCCCGCATTCTGCTGGAGGAGCCGGACCGCAGCTACCACGCCGCCCACCGGGTGAGCGAGAACGACCTCTTCGACAACCGGCTGATCTTCGGCGACAACCTGCTGGCCCTGAAGGCGTTGGAGCAGGAGTTTGCGGGGAAGGTGAAGTGTGTCTTTATCGACCCGCCGTACAATACAGGTAGCGCTTTTGCCCAATACGACGATGGGGTTGAACATTCTTTGTGGTTGTCATTGATGCGGGATCGACTGGAGATATTGCGTCGTCTACTCTCAAATGACGGGTCGATATGGATTACTTTGGATGATAATGAAGCGCACTATATGAAAGTGCTGTGTGATGAAATCTTCGGTAGAGAGAATTTTGTAGCTACCGTAATTTGGCAAAAGGTCTATAGCGCTAGGATGGATGCGAAGAATTTTAGCAGTAGCCACGACTATATTTTGGTCTATCGAAAGTCAGTGGATTTTACCCCACTCAGATTACAAAAACAGCAGAATGAGAAACAGTTCAATTTTTACGATGAAAGGATTGGGAAGTTTTATCGAAGACGGCAACTTCGAAAAGAGGGATCGAATTCATTGAGAAGTGACAGGCCTAACCTTTATTATCCTCTCGAAGCCCCTGACGGCACACTAGTCTATCCCATCCGACCTTCAGGTGTGGAGGGAAACTGGAGATGGTCCCAAGCGACTTATAAAGCAAACCTGAAGCAAGATATCGTTGAATGGGTCAGGACGACTGACACTTGGCAAGTATATGTCAAGCAGTATTTGGATGAAGATGCTACTCGTCCGCCTGAGACGATTTGGCTATCTACCGAAGTCGGCCATAATCATGAGGCTAAACAGGAAGCACAGGCTTTCAATTCTGAAGACGTATTTGCTACTCCCAAACCTGAACGTTTGGTTCAGAGAGTCTTGGAGATTGCGACAGTTGGAGGCGATCTCGTCCTCGACTCCTTTGCCGGCTCCGGCACCACCGGCGCTGTGGCCCACAAGATGGGCCGGCGCTGGATACAGGTAGAATTGGGCGAGCATTGCCACACCCATATCATCCCCCGGCTGCAAAAGGTCATCGACGGCGACGATCCCGGCGGCATCACCAAAGATGTGGGCTGGCAGGGGGGCGGCGGCTTCCGCTACTACCGGCTGGCCCCCTCCCTGCTGGAAAAGGACCGCTGGGGCAATTGGGTGATCAACAAAAGCTACAACCCGGAGATGCTGGCCGAGGCCGCCTGCAAACTGGAAGGCTTCACCTATGCCCCCAGCGACGTCCACTACTGGCAGCACGGCCACTCCACCGAGCAGGATTTTCTCTACGTCACCACCCAGACTTTGAGCCACGAACAGTTGCAGGCCCTCAGCGAGGAGGTGGGGACGGAGCGTTCCCTGCTCGTTCTCTGTGCGGCCTGGCGGGGCGTGGCCGAGGACGCCTATCCCAATCTGACCATCAAAAAGATACCCCAGGCCGTGCTCCATCGCTGCGAATACGGCCACGACGATTACAGTCTGCAGGTGGAGAATCTGCCCGCCGCGCCCGCCGCGCCGCCGTCCCGGCCCGTGGGCGGCGCCCCAGGGGACGACGCAGAGGGGGACGATTTGCACCAGTTGGGGTTGTTCGGCAGACCGAATTCGTAGGTGCGGTTTTCAACCGCACAAGAGAATACGTCCCTGATCGTGCGGTTGAAAACCGCACCTACGCTGTACCGGGCGTACAGATGCTGTGGGGTGTCTACCAATCCTGTACGTCCCATATAGTGCGGTTGAAAACCGCACCTACGCTGTACCGGGTGTACAGACGCTGTGGGGTGTCTACCAATTCTGTACGCCCCATATAGTGCGGTTGAAAACCGCACCTACGCTGTACCGGGCGTACAGATGCTGTGGGGTGT
>JAHDWH010000297.1 GCA_023384455.1 Caldilineaceae bacterium
AAGTGCGGTTACAAACCGCACCTACGTTTTATCATCTCGTTGATCAGTACAGTTTGTCCAAGAAACCCGCGGCAAAGCCCAGAAAACCGTAGACATCGGCAAAATTGCTGGCGATGCCCAGGGAGACCCGTACCGCGCCCGCGCTCTTTTTGTGCTTGCTCAGGAGAATAGCCTGGAATTGGTTCAGTGTCATCCGTTCTTCGTTCTGAAATGCCCCGCGCATCTCCTCGGCAGTCAGTCCGTGGGCCATTTCGCCCGCGCCGGGATTACAGAAGCAGCCCGTGCGCAGGGAGATATTTTCCTGAGTGGCGAGCTCTTCCACCCGGTGATAGTCCACCAGTCGGGCGTCGGGATCGTAGAAATTGAAGGCGACGGTCCCGCCCCGGCTCTCTGTATCCACAGGGCCATAGATGCGCACCAGCGGCGCGCCGTTGCTGTGGCGCAGGCTGGTCAACTGTTCCAGCAGCCAGCCCGTGAGAGCCGCTACCCGCTCGTGGATCAGTTCCACGCCGATGGAGTCGATGTATTCCAGGCCGATGTGGATGGCGGGCAGGTTGAGATAGTCCACAGTGCCGTCCTCATAGGCGGCTTCGCTGTCGGCCAGGTAATGGGCGCAGCCCTGCACGGTCGCCAGGGTAATCGTCCCCCCGGCAAACCAGGGCCGACGCAACTTTTGCAGCGCCTCTTTGCGCGCCAATAAACAGCCCACGCCCGTGGGATAGCCAAAAATTTTGTAGAAGGAGAGGGAGACAAAATCGGGCTTGCAGAGGCTCAGGTCCAGCCGGTTGGTGGGGGTGAAGGCGGCTGCATCCAGCAGTACATCCCAGCCGGCGGCTTTGGCCCGCTCGATCAATGAGAGGGGGTGCTGCACCCCGGAAAAGTTGGATTGGGCGGGAAAGGCAAAAAGATTGGCCTGTCCCGGCTCGGTCCGCCCCAGAAATTCCTCCAGCCGCTCCTGGCTGATGCGCAGATTTGGCGGCACAACGGGCAGGTAGAGGACTTCGGCCCCTTTGGCCTGGGCAAATTCCCGAATGCCGTTGACCGAATTGTGGTTGTCGAAGGTGAGCAGATAGTGACCGCCCGGTCCAAAGGGATAGGCTTCGCCCACCAGTTTGAGCGCACCGCTGGCATTGGGGGTGAAGATGACCGTATATTCTTCGGGCGCGGCGCGGAAGTATTCGTAGACGTAGGCCCTGGCCGCGTCCACCAGACGGGTGGCTGCCATTGAGGTGGGATTCACCGAATGGGGATTGCCAAAGACATTCTCCCGCAGCAGTTCTGCGTGGCGGCGCACCTGATCTGCGGCGTAGAGGCTGCCCCCAGTATAGTCCAGATAGATGTGGCCCAGCCGATCCAGCCGGCCATATTCCGTGGCCCGCAGTTCCCGCAGGCGGGCCGTGGCTGCATAGGCCGGGTGAGCGCGCAGAAAAGCGGCCTGGGCTGTTTCGATCTCTTTCGGGGCATACTGGACCGACGGGGCCAGGGTCTTGGCTGGCATTGGGCATTTCCTTTGATGACGGTTGGCACACCTACCGTTCTACGCTACACTGATCCGCACAGGTCGTCAAGTTCGGGACGCAGATTGACGCAGATACAGGAGATTTACGCGGATTTATCAGCGTCCCATTTCCCCAATAGGAGAACTCCCATGCAGATTCGTGAAGTGGTGGTGACGGGCAAGGAACAGGTGGTTTTGCAGACGGGTGACCTGGACGAGACTCCCGGTCCGGGTGAGTTGCTGATTGAGAGCGAATGCACTTTCATCAGTTCGGGCACGGAACTGGCAAACTACACGGCCAAAGACCCGGATGTCTATGTGCCGGGCAAGTGGTGCAGCTATCCCTGGCGTTCTGGCTACGCCAATGTGGGCATTGTGCGGGCCGTGGGCGATGGGGTGACCCGGGCCCGGGTGGGTGAGCGGGTCTTCACCTATGGCCGCCACGCCTCGGCCTTTGGCTACCCCCAGGAGCGGCTGGTGGTCTCTGTGCCGGAGCGGCTGGACTCTATGACCGCTGCCGCGTCGCGTATGGCCGGGGTAGCCGCCTCGTCGATTCTGCTGGCCGAGATTCGGGAAAACCCCTGGGTGGTGGTCTTTGGCCTGGGGCTGGTGGGCAATCTGGCCGCCCAACTTTTCCGCATCCGGGGCTGCCGGGTGATCGGTGTGGACCCGGTGGCGGCCCGGCGCGACCTGGCCGAGGAGTGCGGCGTGGAGTGGACGGTAGGGGGCACATCCGACGAAGCGCTGGACGGGGTTCGTTCCCTGGTCGGCGCGGGCGGCAGCCAGATCAGTGTGGACGCGGTGGGTCACAGCGGGGTGCTGATGGATTGTCTCGCCATCACCGGGACCGAGGGGCAGGTGATTGCCCTGGGCACGCCCCGGGTCTCTGTCCCGGGCGATCTGACCGCAGCTTTCAACCGCATCCACCGGGGGCGACTGACTGTGCGCGGCGCGCATGAGTGGTTTCTGCCTATGTACCCGGACATCGGCAACCGCACCTCCCAGTTCAGCAAGCAGCAGATGCTTCTGGACTGGATGGCGCGGGGGCTGCTGCGGGTGGAACCTCTCATCTCCCACCGGGTACGGCCAGAGGCGATAAAGACGGCCTATGACGGGCTGCTGCATCAACCGGATGTGTATACAGGGGTGGGGTTGGTGTGGGGGTGAATGGGAAAAAGTTATTCGCCCTGGCCTGTGTGAACCTGACCAGTGCCGGGCCAGTGGAGAAGAGGTTTGGGGGGGTGGCGGGGATGGTGGCCCGGTCGAAACAATTGGGATGAGGGAGGGGTGAAGGCTAACGCCGATGCTGAGGTGCGGCTTCAGCCGTCACCTCCAGCATCTCGTTCGCTGTTCCACTTTCAGCTAAAGGGTTTGAGTAGCAGAAATGACGGTCACGACCAATGCTGCCCGTGCCCACTTGAAGATGGCCTTTATCGCGTCGAATTCCGGCCCGGACGCTAAGAACTCTGCCGTGCCTCTGATCAGAAAGCCAGTACCAAGTCCATTCCGTCCCGACACCTCACGGCTGCCCAATGTAAGCAACACGTCGCTGTTCTTTGTAATGTTTGCTTCGGTGTGATTCATGCGGCCGGCTGGTATCAACAGACGCTCATCATCTGTGATCCGTATGTAACTGTTCCATGTGTTGGCCATGTGAGGACCAGCATCACCTGAAGTGGCAATAGCAACAACCCCTTCCTTCTGCAATACCTCGCGCATCTTTTCTGGAATCAGCATTGTGTCTCCTTTCGTCTTTCGACATACTAAATTTTTGCTCTGACAGGTGGTGCGTAGTGCGTGAACTGCTATCACTGCCAGTACACGCACTACTCCGTACCAGCGAGGAACTAACGCTTGTACGTTAGTCGGTCGGCCAACCAACTGAAACGTGATTCGCGCTTGCAAAAGATTGCAATGTCGGGTTCCAATTCCTACCGGTGCTTCCCTCTATTCAAGCTGGCTGATTACCCGGCCGGGACTGGTAAATGAAAGCCCCTGTGTACCCGATGTATTTAACATCAGCGTCTCTACAACCGGTTCATACACAGGTTGTTCAGCCACCCATTCCACAATGAAGTTTGTGCCTACCCCACCAGCCTGTTCGCCCGCATCCACAAAAAAATCAGCCGAAGCCATTGGCCCCAGCTGTTGCGGTTGTAGTAAGTACTCTTTCACCATCTGCCCCTCTGTATTGTAGTAGCGCACGGAGGTCAGAATAATCGGATAGGTGAAATCAGTGTTGTGTATACTCAGCGTCACAGCCAATTCCATAGTTCTGTCGCCGCTGGCATAATGTACCGCTGAGTAAGCCGGCACAAAAATAGTCTGACCGGTTGTAATGTCCAGGTCTTGAACAACGACGGCCTCAACTCCAGACTGTGGGGGGGCTGTCTGCTCGCTGGTTTGTGCGGCGCAACCGGAG
Source organism: Caldilineaceae bacterium (assembly GCA_023384455.1). Lineage (GTDB taxonomy): Bacteria > Chloroflexota > Anaerolineae > Caldilineales > Caldilineaceae > JACQGT01. The sequence goes on from JAHDWH010000297.1 coordinate 3,921, forward strand.
AGAAAAAGGGTTGCCATTATTAGTAGCCATTTCAGGTGACCAAATCGCAACTGTTCCTTCTTCCCTGCACGAAGACAATTTTTCGGCATAGTGACTTGTCGGACGACCTGCTTTTCGTTCGTGGATATTGGCGTCAGTTGGGAAATCTCCTCAGCTTCAGGGCTGGGCATGGCGTGCTACAAATCCCAATCTTGCTGCCAACCCAACCAGAAATCCGCATTTCCGGGCAGCCGACGACGCCAAACCATCGAAAATGTCTTCACTGCCGGCGTTTCGGAACGACTGTGTCATGGGCAGTATTATAATGACCTTCGCTATAACTACAAAACTCCAGATCGATTCCTTGACCAGTTTATAGCCGGTGGAGAAGACTTTCGGTGTGCTGGCGGGGACGGTGGCGCTGTGGGGAGCGTTGACAGGATGACGGGAGACCAGCGCCGGTTGCAAACCGACACCGGTTACAAAACGACACCTGCTATGAAAAGTGCGTTTCAACGCACTGAGGCTGGTAGCCTAACCCGTTTCAGCGGGCTTTGCGTTGCAGACACCGAACTGATTCAAATATCCAATTCATTTTGAACACACCCAATTGATTCGACGGGCGCATCTCACCCCATTTGGGGGATGCGCCCTCTCTTTTCCCTCACTTGCCCAGGTTTTGCCTCGAGTGTATACTTTTCAGGGCGAAAAGATGGAATGACGGGATGCGGTGATGATGAAGTCCGCGTCATTCCTGTCGCCCCGTCATCACCTCTGCATCCCATCCATCTGCAAGGAGAAGCTCCCCCAATGGCTCCCATTACCATCGACAACATTCAAGTCATCACCACCCAACCCGCCGGTTCGAGGCTGGTCATTGTCAAAGTCAACACATCCGAGCCGGGGCTGTACGGCCTGGGCTGCGCCACCTTCACCCAGCGCTGGCGGGCAGTGGTGGCCGCCCTGGAAGGCCATCTGATCCCCTTTGCCACTGGCCGCGACGTGAACCGCGTCGAGGAGTTCTGGCAGATGGCAATGGTCCACGGCTATTGGCGCAACGGCCCGGTGCTGAACAATGCCATCTCCGGCATCGATCAGGCCCTGTGGGACATCAAAGGCAAGCTGGCGAATATGCCCGTCTATGACCTGCTGGGGGGCAAAACCCGGGAGGCGGCGGCCTGTTACAGCCACGCCAACGGGCGCAGCCCCCAGGAGGTAGTGGAGAGTGTGCGCAGACTCCAGGCAGAGGGCTATCGCTACATCCGCATTCAGATGGGCGGCTACGGCGGTCAGGGCGACCAGATGGTCAAGCCCGACGGCGCACCGGACGGGGCCTACTACGACCCTCGGGCCTATTGCCGCAATATGCTGGAGATGATGGCGCATGTGCGCGCCGAAGTAGGCGCAGAGGTGGAACTGCTCCACGACATCCACGAGCGGCTGCAACCCATCCACGCGGTGCAATTTGCCAAAGATGTGGAGGAATTCAAACTCTTCTTCCTGGAGGACGCCCTGGCTCCCGAGGACAACGAATGGTTCAAAATGATGCGCGGCCAGTGCGCCACGCCCCTGGCAATGGGCGAGCTTTTCAACAGCCCCCAGGAATGGCTGCCTCTGATCCAGAACCGGCTCATCGACTATCTGCGTATGCACGTCAGCCAGATGGGCGGTATTACCCCGGCCAAACACATCGCTGCGATGGGCCACCAGTATAATGTCAAAACCGCCTGGCACGGGCCGGGCGACACCTCCCCGGTGGGCCACGCGGCCAACCTGCACCTGGACCTGTGGGCACCCAACTTTGGCATTCAGGAGTGGTGCCGTTTCAACGAACTGGTCTACGAGATCTTCCCCGGCCTGCCACAGGTGCGCAACGGCTATATGTACCCCAACGACAAGCCGGGGCTGGGCATCGACATCGACGAAAAGCTGGCGGCGAAATACCCTTGCCAGGATACGATTGAGGATTGGACCCAGACCCGCTGGCCCGACGGGACGCCGGCGCGGCCCTAATTGTAGGCTGGGTTCTCGCCGTTGGGGATTGTGAAACATAAAACGTAAGGTGGCGAAGCCACGATTTGCGTGGGGAAACGTGAAGATGTGAAACGTGAGATCAGGTGACGGCATCTCACGTTTCAGTTGGTTGGCCGACCGACTAACGCTTGTGCGTCTGTTCCTCGCTGGTACGGAGTAAAACGTAATCCGTCGACTACTCCGTACCAGCGCAAGATCGACCCTTCGACAGGCTCAGGCGATGTCCTGAGTTTATCAAAGGGACGCCGTCTTTTGCCTTTTGTCTTTCCTACCCCACCTCCGCCAACACCGCCCCCACCCAGCGTTGACGCGTCTCCTCCGCCTCGGACAACTCGGCGGCCAGCCCGTCGCGTCGTGGCAGCCCAGAAGTTCGACTTTTTCCGAAAAGTCGAACTTCTGTCGCTTTTTTCTAGCGTAAGTTTAGCACAGAGGAGAACCCTTGACAATTCGTTTCGCTTGTAGGACTAGTGCATCATCTGCACTAAAACTTCGGGTATTTCAGTCAGGTATTAACCCGAA
>JAHDWH010000298.1 GCA_023384455.1 Caldilineaceae bacterium
GTCGATCCAGTTCCCTCCCTAGAATGGGGAGGGGTAGGGTGGGGTGGCTCAACAGGTACGACCTGGCAGAAGCTGCGCTCTGCTCTGCGTGACAGTCAATTGAATTTACGTCCTGCTCCACCTATGGGCGAGCAGACATCTTTCACATACTCTCACCGGGTAGGTGCCCATGTTCAAACGTTTTAGCCCCAACTATATGGCCCTTCTGCTCCTGTGGGACGGAATCACTTTACAGGCGGCCCTCTGGCTGGCTATGCAGTTGCGGTATCGTCTGCCTTATGGCCAGGAAGTACGCCCCGAGTGGATTCCCCAGTTTGTCTATGCACCTACCCTGCAACTGCATCTGGTCGTGGCGGTGCTCTGGCTGGCAGGTTTTCTGATCGCTGCCGTCTATACACCCCGGCGTATTATTCATTGGTATCTGGAATTCCAACGGGTCTTCTTCACCCACACTGTGACTTCCTTTTTCCTGGCTGGGGTGCTTTATATGACCCATCTGGAGTTACCCCGGCTCACCTATCTCTACTTCTATAGCCTGGCCCTGGCTGGGCTGTGGGGCTATCGGATTCTATTGCGTCTTTGGCATCGTCTCCGTCATCAGAGTACCAAGAATGTGGCCCACATTTTGCTGGTAGGGGCTGGGGATCTGGGCCAGCGCATTGTGGAGGAGTTTCGCCACCAGGCCTGGCCTGGGCTTGCCTTTGTTGGATTTCTGGACGACGATCCAACCAAGCAAGGGGTATATGTTGCGGGCCTGCCGGTGCTTGGCAATCTCGATCAAGCCGCAGAATTCGTCACATCCCGTGCTGTGGATGAAGTCATTATTGCCCTTCCCCCCCGTGCTCACGACCGGCTGGCAAATCTGGTAGCCACGCTACACCAGTTACCGGTGAGGGTGCGGGTAGTCCCTGACTATTTTTCCCTCTCTCTCTCCGGGGCTACAGTAGAAAATTTGGGCGGTATCCCGCTGATTGGACTGCGTGACCCGGCCATTGATGGTTTTCAGCGTCTGATCAAGCGGCTGGTGGATATCGGCGCTGCCAGTGTAGGGCTGGTGCTCATTTCGCCTCTTCTGTTGGCGGTGGCTGTTGCCATCAAACTGGAGGATGGGGGACCGGTCTTCTACCCGGCCAGACGTATCGGCGAGAATGGACAACATTTCCATATGGTCAAGTTCCGGTCTATGATCGTCAATGCCGACAAAATGCTGGATCAGGTGAGCAAGGTGGATGAACAGGGGAATGTCATCCACAAAAACCCCAATGATCCCCGGGTGACCCGTGTGGGGCGTCTACTCCGACGCACCAGCGTCGACGAATTACCCCAACTGTGGAATGTGCTGATCGGCGAGATGAGCCTGGTAGGACCGCGCCCGGAGATACCGGACCTGGTGGAGAAATATGCACCCTGGCAGCGCAAACGCTTTGCTGTGCCCCAGGGTATCACCGGCTGGTGGCAGGTCAACGGGCGCAGCGATAAGCCCATGCATCTGCACTCCGAGGACGATCTCTACTATATTCAGAACTACTCGCTATGGCTCGATCTGGAGATTTTGTGGAAGACGATCTTTGTGGTCGCCAGGGGACGCGGGGCTTTTTAAGAGGGACGCAATTAGAACGCGGATGACGCGGAAACGACGGATTTCCACTGATGTTATCCCTTCGACAGGCTCAGGACATCGCCGTACAAATTCGTTTTTCCGGTAACTACCCAAATACTCAGCCAACGACAGAAATAACCACGGAATACACAGAATACGCGGAAGTTCTTGGCTTCTTTCCGTGTTTTCTGTGGTTGATAAGCAGAGGATGCCTGAGTAGTTACCTTTTTCCGTGTTAATCAGCGTTTTGTTTTTCAAGGCAGAATTTGTGTCCCTCCGATCGCCTGGCTGAGTCGTTTTTCGCAGGTTTTGCCGTACACAGGAGAGTGGCTTATGTTGACCGATTATGTCCAAGAAGCGCTGAATAGGGCTCGCTATGAGATGATTGAAGATGAGGAACCCTATTATGGAGAGATACCCGAATTACAGGGTGTATGGGCCACTGGACATACACTGGAGGCATGTCGCGGCAACCTGGCCGATGCTGTAGAGGATTGGCTTCTCTTCAGTATCGCTCGCGGGCTGTCTGTTCCGCACTTGGGCGATCTACGCATCGAATTTCCTGAACTGGTCACGATTGGATGAGTGACCGTCTCACGCCAGTCTCACGGCGCGTCTTCATTCAACGTCTGCGCCGTATGGGGTTTGATGGGCCCTATTCTGGGGGGCGTCACGAGTTTATGCTCCGTGACGACAGACGACTGATTTTGCCGAACCCGCACCGTAGCGTCGTCGACGCCAGCCTTCTGGCCCGGCTTCTCAGGCAGGCTGGAATTTCCCGCGAGGATTGGCAACGGTACGAGTGAATATGAATATTCGGCCAGGCGTTCAGCGGGACGTAGACTTCAGACGTGTGGTTATAAACCGCACCTACAGATTCCACGATGTTCTTGACCAATACAAAATCAGTCCAAATCATGAAAATCTACGTCCACTCTCTGCTTTTTGGGTATTGTAGCCGTGGCGAAGATAAGCGCAAGCAGCAGCCAGAGGACCAGATTGGGCTTGGACCCCATAGATACGGCGTCGAGAAGGCTGTAAGCGCTCTGGCCCACAAGGGCCGCCAGCAGACCAACACCGAGCAATCCCCTCTGTCCAGCACTATTTGCGCGGGGCAACAAGGAAAATACCTGGCGCAGGGCCAGTCCATAAATCGACAGCAGAGCAATCAGCCCTGGCAGACCGAAGTCCAGGGCGCTCTGCAGGAAAAAGTTATGGGCGTGGGCAATGTCATAGGTGGGTGAGATGCTCACCATTGGGTAGAGCAAGAAGGAGATTTTGCGGAATGTCCCCAGCCCCATGCCTGTGAAAGAAAAGTCACTGATGCCGTAGAGGGCGGCTTGCCACACTACCTGGCGAAAACCGAGAGTTGATGTGCCGCCCACGGCTTCCACCGGCGGCGCGTCGGCAACCAGCCCTATCAGATTGTCGAAGGAGACAAAGGGGAACACGGCAAGCAAAATCACTCCACCGATCAGCAATCCCCAGCGCCCCCAGCGGAAGGGGACGAATCCCACCACCGTCAGCGCCAGTACAAAACCCATATAGCCCGAACGGGACTGGCTCAACGCCAGCATTAATAGCATCGGGGCAAGCACCACTATCCCTACAAGCAGTCTCTGTTGAGATCGTTTGCGCAGCGCGCTGACGGTTAAAGCCAATACTACGGGCAAAACATAAAGCAACACGCCAGCTACCTGGTTTGCATTAAAGCCCGATTCTGCGTCGGCAAATAGCCCCGCCAGCGGCGTGGGGATGCGGGCAAAAAGAGGCTGGAGAACCGGGATAGTTGTCTTCCACTGGGTGCCAAACAATGCTGCCACTGCAATCCCTAAACCGATTCCCGCAAAGCCTGCCACGAAGAGATGGAACAATTCCCGCCTTCGGGAAGCGTGGCTGACAACTGTCCAAAACAGAAAGAAATTCCAGATCAGAATCATCGCCCGGGGGAGGGCATACTGCTCCCGCAGGGGACCCGGCGCGGCCCAGACCGAGATGGGCAACATCACCAAAAAAAGAAAAAAGAGGGGCCAGTCGGCTGGTGTGCGCCGCAACCAGACGCCAATCGTGAAGCGCCGCCAGACCCAGCCCGCGGCCAGGATGCCAACGGCTACGGCGATCTCCTGGGCCTCAAAGCGGCCGGGGAAGTATAGTACGGGCGCGGTCAGAGCCAGGAGGACGAGTTCCACAAAGAGGGGGGTGTCCCAGTAGGCGGTAATGGGGACTGGGGACTGGGTGTGTGTGGGCATAAAGGACACAGGTTTTGACAATAGGATGGGTGGAGCAGACGTGGATAGTATGGGAATACTAGCACAAGGGGCGCAGGGTGGCAAAGAAGGAGAGCAGTAACGCCAACTGACAGCTTGCGTTACGTGGGAAGCCCATCGTATCGTAACTGTTCAGCCACCCCACCCTACCCCTCCCCATTCTAGGGAGGGAACTGGATCGACTCCTCCCCCAATGTGGGGGAGGTTGGGTGGGGGTGAGCAGTACCATCGTATCTTGCCGCTGCTGGGTCAGATTGTGCTATACTGGAAGCGAATCAGAAGTATCCACGTCGTAGATATCTGGAAAGTGCGATGATCCATACGGTTACCCAAAAGTCAACAGCGCAGCAAATCTCTGAGATGCTGGATGTCTACCCTACAATGATCAAAATTGTCGTGGATATTCGGCGACGGATTGTAGCTGGCGGTGGCGAGATGCATGCAGATTGTGAGTCTGTCCTGTTGGATATGGGGTCTGAGCAAGACGATCTGTGGGGTGCCAATTGGTACCCAGCCGAACAACGCGTCGAGTTTGAGTCTCTGATCAACATTCGCCCGCGGCTGGGCAATCGTAGTCTTGTGATTCAGAGCGAAGATATTCGTCGCACTGTAGAGAGTGTGACCCGCGAAGTATTAGGAGATGTCGTGTGAAAAATAAGGAACGCATCCGTCAACGCTTTTTGAAGGATGCCCTTTCTGTCCGTTTGGCGGGATTAGCGGCTGATCTGAATCGGGTGGCATCGTCGGCGCGACGCGCCACAGGCAGTGAAGCTACACTGGCAATGTTGGAAGAAAGCCAATACTTCATTGAGTGGACAGCGGGTGAGGTTGCTCCCGAAGTGGGGGAGGAGTTGGTCAATCTTCAGGTGGTGCTTGCCCTGTGGCGGCGGGCCTGGCCGGAAATGGAGAAAAGCCAGCGCCAGCGTACACTGCTGGCTGTCCAGGCCAAGCAGTGGTCAGATAGGGTACTGGAATTAGCCCTGGCGTAATATACCCGACGAGATGACCAGGTGACAGGTGAAAAATGTCACTGTATCCCCTCGATTCGTAACTACTCAGGCTTAGGGTGCGACGCACTCGCCCCACTCATTTTGTCGCGGAATCTACTCCTGGCGAGTGCGTCGCACCCTGAGTAGTTACCTCGATTCACCCTCTTTTCTGGCCTGACCGAGAAACCCCTATGGCCCTCCACCAAACTTTCGCCCAGTTCCTCGTAGACCCGGAAAAGGTCGAATCGCACATCCGCCATTATACCCCTGACGAATGGGATCGCGTACTCCAGATAGCCATGCGCGCCCAGCTAACCGCGCTGCTCTACCACCAGATCAAACAAATCGACATTGAACGGCCTGGGGAATTCCAGGAAAGGGTGCGCTTGTATGTTCGCCAAGTAACGATTGACTCAATGCAGAAGCGCTCTGAACTCGGTACGACTCTTGGCAAACTGAACGAAGCTGGTTTGTTGCCTGTCCTTTTCAAGGGCGCGATCCTGGCCCATACGGTCTATCCCTCCTATACCCATCGCCCTATGGGTGACATCGATCTGTGGATTCCTCGTGAGCAGATGGCCCAGGCCCAGGCTGCTCTGGAATCCCTCGGCTATCTGTACAAAGAAAAAGCCCATCGATCCCATGCAATGCAGGCACTGGGCGACGGCGAATTGCAGATGCGCGGGCAGACTTCCTTGCAAGGGCTGGTCGAGCTCCATTACGGCGTATTTGCTGGCGAGTGGATGCGTGTCGCCGCCAATATCGACCGCGCCGCGGTCTACGACCGACTGGTCTCGATCCGGATATGCGATCAGCCGGTTCGGCGTCTGGCAGCCGAGGATGCCTTCATCCAGATTGCCCTGCACGTGGGAATCAACCATCAAATGACAGTTAACAGCCTGCGCAGTCTGGTCGATCTGGAATTTCTGGCCCGCCAGGGCATCGACTGGACAACCCTTGCCCAGCGCTGCCGCGAATGGCATGTCTATACGGCTGTATCCTTTGTGCTCGACCTCTGGAATCAGCTATTCACCACAGAGCAAAGCAGCCAGGCGGCAACCGCGCTGCCCTTCCGCAGAGCGCGCCTGCTCCGGTTGTTTCTTAAACCGCAGGATTTGGTCGAAGGGCACAAACTCTCCGCGAGCCGCTGGCGGCTACTCTATCAACTCTCTCTGATTGACCGGGGCAGGGATGTGCTGCGGTTGATGCTCCACACTCTCTGGCCTGACCGGGCGTGGTTGCAAGCGCGCTATGCCGACACACATCTGTGGACTCGCTTCCAGCATTTCAGACAGGTCTTCAGCGGCAAAGTGTAGAAGTAACTGCTCACCCCCTCCCAACCTCCCCCACTTTGGGGGAGGAGTCGATCCATTTCTTTCCCAACCTCCTCCACAGTGGGGGAGGAGTCGATCCATTTCCCTCCCAACCTTCCTCACAGTGGGGGAGGAGTCGATCCATTTTCCTCCCAACCTTCCTCACAGTGGGGGAGGAGTCGATCCATTTTCCTCCCAACCTTCCTCACAGTGGGGGAGGAGTCGATCCATTTCCCTCCCAACCTTCCTCACAGTGGGGGA
>JAHDWH010000299.1:0-1036 GCA_023384455.1 Caldilineaceae bacterium
GAACCCATCGGCGGGTACTTCGTCGCCGCTGATTGTGATGCGCGGGTGGGGCTGTGAGCCAGGCAGAGAACGCTGCGGGTCTGCCCCGGCCAGGCGTATGAAGTCGACCCGCTCCTCTTTTTCCAGGGGCGGCCACTCCCATTCCTCTACCAGTATCTCAAAGATGGCATCGAAACGGGCCAAATCCTGGCCCAGGCCCAGATCCCGCAGCAGATAGAGGGCGACCGGGCCCCGGTAACGCTGGCGGGGGGTGGACTGACCCATCTCCCAGGCGGCCAACGTTTTGCGGCTTTGGCGTCCGCGCAGACCGCAACATTCGGCGGCCTGGGTCTGATTCAGCCCGGCGGCCTCGCGCAATTCGCTTAAAACGGCCAGTCGGAGTGGGTTTGGCATGGCAAATGTCGGGTTTGACGGCTTTCTCTGACGCTATTGGGCGGTGACAACCAGCCGCTCGTATGCAACACTGTACCTATTCGAGCCGGCCACGGTTCGCTCCAAACCGATTGATTGAGGGACACGCGTGGGCTGCCCCATCCGGCAGCCGGGATCCCTTTCTCGATGAATCTCCACCCCAGGGAGGTCCATTGAGATGTTCGGTAACAACAGCAAGGGTTTCAAAGAGTGGGTATTCGTTGTCTGTTTTCTGCTGATGGCTGTGGGTGTTGGCATACCCCTGGCCGCCAGCGCAGAGAGCGGGAGCAACGCAACCGCATTTCGGCACACACCCCAGCCCCAGGAAGGGGGCGGCGACGGCTTTGTGGGGTAGTGTGACCGCGAATCGGAGGATGTCGCGAATAGTTGGTCGGTAGGGGGTACGGATAGCACATCCGTCACCCTCAGCAAACCAGCCATTCGCGCCATCCCCCTATGCGCGGTCACACCCCAGCGGCGATGGATGACCGCGAATGCTGGGAGTACGCGAATGGTTGGTCGCGGAGCGGTGCGGAAAGAACGTAACCAGTCAGGACACCGCTCAATCAGCGATCACTGGTCTGTCACATCCCAACGAACCAACCATTCGCGCCATCCCCCTATT
>JAHDWH010000299.1:1136-6420 GCA_023384455.1 Caldilineaceae bacterium
CGCGGTCACATCCCAACGAACCAACCATTCGCGCCATCCCCCTATTCGCGGTCACATCCCAACGAACCAACCATTCGCGCCATCCCCCTATTCGCGGTCACCCCCTGCTGGCAACCCGGCCAGATGTCCGCGCACCTCCTCCGCCAACTGTTGCAAAGCGGCTGGGTCTGGCGCACGGGCCAGCCGGGCCAGGGCTTGACGGTAGGCGGCGGCGGCTTCCGGGATGCGCCCCCCATCCCGATAGGTGTTGCCCAGCCCGTCCAGCGCGTTGGCGTGGTGACGGGGCTGGTCAAAATTTTCCAACGCCCCGATTGCCAGCAAAAAGAGGCGCTCGGCCTGCTCCAAGCGCTGCAAGCGGCGGCAGGCCACCCCCATATTGTTGTGGTTGATGGCCTGATGCAGTCGATCCCCCACCTGGCGAAAGAGCGGCTCGGCCTCACGACAGCAGGCCAGCGCCTCCTCCCAGCGCGCCTGGGAGAGATGGATGTTGCTCAGATTTAGCTGGACAAGCCCCTGGCGGCGGGGGTCCCGCCGCCCCGCGTAGAGATGTCCGGCCTCCTGCAACGCGACGATGGCCTCGTCGTAGCGCTGCACCCGGCGCAGGGCCGGGGCCAGATTGACAAGCCCGTCGGCCCGGTGCTCGTCGTCGCCGTGGGCTTCCCAACAGCCCAGGGCCGTCTGCAAGTGTTCCACCGCGGCCTGATCCGCCTGCTGGTCGAAGGCCACCGCGCCCAGCACAAAGTGGCTGTAACCCCACTCAGGCTCTCGTCTGTCCAGCAGGCCCAGGGCTTGCAGCGCCAGGGCCTGGGCTTCGGCGTGGCGCTGGCGATGACGCAGCACAAAGGCCAGCCGGTTGAGCGAGCGGGCGTGCTTGCCCAGCGCGCCGGCCCTGGCCAGATCGACCGCGCTGTCGGCAAAGTGATCTTCGGCCTGGGCAAAGCGCCCCTGGAATTGGGCAATGTTCCCCAGGTGGTAGGCGATCTCGCCCGCGCTGACCGCATCCGGGGCCAGGGCCAGCCCCCGCTCCAGAAAGGGCTGCCACGCCTCCCGCAGACCGGCCCCCAGCATATGGGGGGCCAGGGCCAGCAGGAGGGCAATGGCCTTCGTTCGGGTGTGGGGTTCGGCCAGCCCATATTCCAGCGCGGCCAGCCCTTCCCGACGCTGCTCCTCTGTCAGGGCAGTGCGGGTCTGGACATCGGCCAAAACAAAGGCCAGGTTGTTGGCAATGAAGGCGCGAAAGAGAGCCGGATACCCCGTCGTTGGGGTGGCTGCCGGGCCGCTCAGTTCCACCATTCGGCCACCTGTCTGCGCAGGAAGGAGCGGGTCAGGCTGTGGATGGAGAAGCGGCGGTCGTTCAGGCTGCCCTGGACATTGACCAGATTGAGGGTGACAAGCTGCTCCAGGGCGGCCACCATTTCGCTTTCGGCCAGACCGCTGGCCGCCACCAGATGGGCCAGACGCCCGCCCTGCTCGGCCGCCAGGGGCATTGCCAAAAAAGCAAAGCGGCAGCTTTCCTCCAGCCGCTCCCAGGCGGTGCGGTAGATAAATGTGTAGAGGGCTTCGATCTCCCGGCCCGCGGCCTGCTGCCAGTCGGCCACCAGCGAGGCCAGTTCGCGCAGGTGGAGCTGGCCCACGGCCAGATGCAGGGCCAGGGGATTGCCGCCGACGATCTGAAAGAGAGGGCGTAGCTGGTCATCGGTGGCGGCGGCCACGTGGGGCAGATTGCTGGTCTCGGCTGCGTGGCGGAGCAGGGCCAGGGCGTCGGCCTCTTCCAGGGCGGGCACGGGGTAGTGATAGAGAGGGCCGGGCAGCCGCTGGCGGGAGGTGAGCAGAAATTTGGCCGGTTTGGCGAAGCGCTGGAGCAGGGGCAGGAGTTGCTCCCCGTCGGCCAGACTCTCCAGATTGTCGATGATCAGCAGGTGGGGCGCGGCCGAAAGATGCTCCTGGAGCATCTGCCGGCGATCCTGCGGGCGCAGCAGTTCGCTGGCCGTCTCTGCGCCCAATAGCTGGGCGGCCAGGCTGCGCTCCGCCTCCTCTACGCTGAGCACCGGATGGGGCGCAGAAACCAGCGTTCCCCCCAAAGAGAGGCTGCTGGGCCTGGCACTGATCCAGGCCAGATCGGCAAAGACGCCACTTTCCAGCAGGCGGGAGGTCAACTCGTGGGCCAGGGCCGTCTTGCCCAGACCGCCCAATCCTTCCAGGGCGATTGTCCAGGGGGCGTCGGCTCTTTCCAGCAATGCTCTCAATTGGGCCAGACTGCGCTCCACGCCAAAAAGCCGGGTATAGGTGGGGGCTTCCAGCCGGGCCCGCCAGGCCCCGTCTGTCTGTTGACTCCGGGCGTCGCCGTTGGGAAAGACGGTTGTCCTCTCCTGGGGGAAGAGGGGGGCATAGCCGCCGCTGGTCAGCCAACGGTTGGCCGCGTGGCTGTGGGGCAGACCGCCACAACGGGCCAATACCTGAAGAATTGCCACCAGTACATTGCGATCCGTGTCAGGGTCCAAACGTTTCTGACCCCGCTCCCAGTCGCTGATGGTCTGGGGACGGGGCCACTCGCGCAGACCCAATAGCTCTTGCAGCGACTGGGCCAGGGCTTGCTGGGTGAGGTGTCCGCCGCGCTGGGGGTCTCGGCTATCATTACGAAAAACCTGCAATTGTTCACCAAAGACGCGCATAGGCCGGGGTACTCGTGCAATTGGGGAGGAGATTCCCGGAATCGATGATAGATTCCCGGTGGGTGACAGGGTAGAGTATAGCAGTACTCTGGCACTCTCGGAAATTTGAGGACGGTTGACCTCTGTTTCGCGCCGGGGTCGTGGCTTAAAGGGAAGGATTTTCCATCCAATGCAGAACGTACATCATCGCAGTCAGAATCTTACGAATCAACAACTAATCTTTTCCCACGAAATCCCTGTGCTGCGGGTGGGCAGCAGCTCCCCTGTGCGCGGGGTGGCGGGATCGATTGCCCACGCCCTGCGCGAGAACGAGCAGATTGTGCTGCGGGCGATTGGCGCGGCCGCGGTCAACCAGGCGGTGAAGGCGGTCGCCCTGGCCCGCAGCTACCTGGCCGCCGAAGGGGTGGAGATTGTGGTTGTGCCCTCTATGCAGGACGCGGAGGAGCGGGGCGGGGCGGTGGTGGAGATGGTTGTGCGGCGGGGGTAGGGGTAGAAGAAAGAGGCTATGGACGATCTTACCGCTCAGTTGATCGATATATTCCAGAAGCACGTACATATCCACGGGTCCAGGGCCAGGGGCGAGGAGGAGAATATCCGCCGGGCTGTCCAGGGGCGGGAATGGCTCGCCCTACGTTATCTGTTGCGGGAAATGAGCGACGATCCTTTCCCCGACGACGACCCGGCTTTCTCCTATCCGAAAGGGATGATCCGTTGGGGCAAAGGTGAGCGTGACGAAGCCCTGGCCCTGCTGGACAATGCGACCCGCCACTATACCACCCGGCGGGAGTACAACTACGCAGCACTTTGCCAAATTGAGACCGCGGACATCTGTCAGGAACGGGGCGAGTTTCTTACTGCTTTGCACGCCATTGATCGGGCCAGCGCCTATTTGGGCCAATCCACAAAGCCACAGCCGCGTATCTCGGCCCGCTTGCGGCTGCTGGAAGCTGTATTGGCGGCCGACACAGGGCAGATGAAAGAGGGCATTCGTCCAGCCCTAGACGCGCAGGCAGCCTTTCATGCAGACGGCGATGCCAATTCGGAGTTTTTGGCCCTCATGCATCTTGCCAATCTGAACATTCACCAGGGCCATCTGGAGGCTGGTCGCACATATCTACAACTGGCGCGCCGCTGCTATGCCAGTGGACCGGTCTTGGCGCGTTACGAAGTGCGTTTGGGCAACAGTGAGGTGCATCTGGCCTGGTATACGGGAGAGATGGAGAAAGGGCTGGCGGAAAGCACAAAATTAGAGCGGCTGTGCAAACGGCGGGGGATGGTCGTCCAATCGGTCTACGCCTGCGAACTGGAAGGGAATCTGCACCGGGCATTGGGTCAATTTGAGCTGGCAGAGCGGGCCTATACCGCCGCGCTCGAACTGGCAGACGGAGAGGGATTGCCGAACCTGCGGCGCTGGATTTGGGTCAACCGCTCCTGGCTCTGTCTGTTGCAGGGGCGCATCCCCGAGGCGCGCCACCTGCTGGACGAGGCATCGCGTCAGGCTGACAGCGCCGCCCAGATGAATTTGCAGGTTACGGGCGCGGTCATCAATCTGCTGGCCGGCCATACGAGCGCGGCAGAACGGGCTTTGTATACCTCCCGGGAGTTCTATCACCGGGCCGGCGAAGGGCTATCGGTCTGCGCCATCGACTTTCATCTAATCCATCTGCACCTGCGCACGGATCGCCGGGCCGCTGCCCGCCAGTGGCTTGACGACGCGTTGGCCTGGATGGAGCAGATGGGGTTGGATTATTTTCCCCACTGGTGGCATCCGTCGATTGTCTACGGCGTACTGCGCTACGGCGAGGAGGCCCTACCCCAGCACGCGGGGATCATCCACCGGATGTTGCGCTTACGCATGGGTGAAGAACCCCAGCCCGCGACGCGTGGCTTGCCCGAAGTGATAGCCTTTCAAAATGGGGCAGTAGAGAAGTTGCTGCAAGGGGTGGAGTCACCTGCGCTCCACGCGGTGCTGCGTGAGCTGCTGACCAGCGGTCTATTGCGCGTCAGCGCTTTTCCCGCGCTCTGCCTGGCGCTGGGCAAGGGCGAAGAAGCCGACCCTCGCGCCTTTCTCCTCTGCGCCATCTTCGGTCTGTATGTGAATGACGTGCCCCGCAAGGAGATTGCGGCCCGTATTCACGAGAGCGAGGCAGTGGTGCGCCACGCCATCCGGCGCATCTTCGAGCGTTTGGCAGCGGACCTGTTGGCGGTTGACAGCACCAACGCACGCAAGAGCGGGCTGGGTCAGCGGGCCCGGGCCGCGGGGTATGTGGATGGGGTGGGGTGAATGGGACTTTTGGGCTAGGTGGGCGGACTTTTTGGGGGAAAGTCCGCGGGATGGGGAACGGGTGTTTTGGTATTGTAAATAGAATTGTCTCCAGGGATGATCGCTATTTGTGCTGAAAATTATCTGCGTGGACACGGTCGACAAGATTGTGAAATCAATTGTCTTACCGGACATCTCTGGCTCTGGTATGCAAAAAGGCAGCGATCAAATTGATTGAGGGAAAGCCATGATTAGAAATTCTCTATTTTTACAGGTACAGGACTCGACAAAGCTCCCTCTGTGTCTATAATAAGTGAGACACTTTTGACCGAGAAATTAGAGTGCAAAG
>JAHDWH010000300.1 GCA_023384455.1 Caldilineaceae bacterium
GGAGGGAACTGGCTCGACTCCTCCCCCACAGTGGGGGAGGTTGGGTGGGGGTGAGAATGTATCGCCTGCTCTGTTGTGGCGTCTGTCCCGCTTCGTGCTATACTCTAAGTAACTGTCAAGAAATAAGTCGCGGGTATGATTCCGGGAATCGGCCAGACGATACGGGGAAAGCCGAAAGATGTTGTGGCCGATTCCCGGAATCTCGTCTGCGAAACCCCTACGTTATTTCTTGACGCTTACTAACGAATTGTGTCGCTCCCGTTCCCAGCATTTTGTTTACTGCCTGTCAATGCAAACCCAGCAGCAGCCCTCCCAATCTACCCAATGGCATACGCCGCTCCGCCACTGGCTGATCCCGGGGGCCGTCTGGCTGCTGCTGCTCTTGGGCTGCTCGCCCCTGGGGCTGGTGGAACAGGCTGCCGTTGTCGCGACGCCGATTTCAACCCGCCAACCGGTGCCCACCTTCACATCCACGCCGGATGTGCTGGCTCCGCTGATTGTCATTACGCCACCCAGTCAGGGGACGCCGGGTGTGATTATTCTGCCGCCAGACGTAACGCCGAATTTTCTCTTTCCGCCGCCGCCCACGCCTACGGTGACGGAAACGCCTGTGCCTGTCCCACCCACATTTACGCCCGTTCCCACCGATACACCGACCCACACGCCCACCCACACACCCACGCCTTTTGTGATTGTGCCCTCCGGTTTCGTCTCTATGCGCACGGGGCCAGGGGTCAATTATCCCTTCTTTGCCCAGTTGGGTCCGAATATTCCGGTTACGATTACGGGTAAGGATACCCTGGGCGATTGGTTAGCGATCTGCTGTGTCAACGATCAGACGGTCTGGATTGCTGCGTCCCACGTGCGGGTGATAAACGACATTTCGCAGGTGCAGCTCAGGACAGAAGGGCCTGCGCCCACGCCGACCTTTACACCCACACCCACCGAGACGCCAACCGCCACACCCTATATCTTTCCCTTCGAGCGTGCCATCGGCCCCCAGTTTTTCCCGACGAACAATGAGTTTCTGACGATTTGGGTCTACCTTTTTATCGGCGAAAATCCCTTTGACAACATCGAAGACGACGCGGCCGGCGGCTATTTTCTGGAAGTGCAATTTGCCGGTTTTGATCGGCCCAACACCAACCGGGAGCTGCCCAGCTTTGATCACCCGGAGTGGAGCGCTCCCGAAGGGGCCGGCAACCGGGTGCGTTTCAACTATAAGTATGAATACCAGCCCTTCAACCCGCCCCGGGCAGAGTGGCCTGGGGCGACCGTCACCCCTACCCTGCCCCAACTTTTGGGGACCGGCCAATGGACAGTCTGGGTGAAGGATGGGGCTGGGAATGCGCTCTCGGAGCCGGTGACCTTTACAACCGACCCCTCGAACGTCAACCGGGAAATTTATATCGGGTGGCGCAGGATACGTTGAGTAAGCGTCAGGAAATGACGTAGGGTTTTCGCAGACGAGATTCCGGGAATCGGCCAGACGATACGGGGAAAGCCGAAAGATGTTGTGGCCGATTCCCGGAATCATACCCGCGACTTATTTCTTGACAGTTACTAAGTCCGTAACGCCAGGAAAGATTTTGAACGCAGATTACACAGAGAAAGAAGTTCGACTTTTTCCGAAAAGTCGAACTTCTGGCAGGGGTCGGCGCATTGCCGCATCGATAATAGTAGAAGGAGTTTGCCTCTTGAAAACGTCGAAATTTCAGTTCCGGATTTTTGTTCTGCTTCTGGCCCTGCTGCTCGTTGGCTGTGGCGCAGAAGAGCCAACCCCTGTGCCACAGCCGACCCGCACGCCCCGGCCCACCTTCACGCCGACGCCAGTGGCAGAGCAATCACAGCCCGCGGTAGTGGCAGTGGCAGACACAGCCACCCCCGTGCCGGACGCACCCACGCCCACACCGGAAATTCCTACAGAGACGCCGACCCCCGCGCCCCAGTCGGCCAAAGCGGTGATCACCAATCCCCAGGCCAACGTACGCTCCGGACCAGGCACAGGCTATGGGCTGGCGGGCACGGTGGAGCGGGGCGCAGAGTTCGAGATTGTGGGAAAGAACCCTGCCGGTGACTGGTATCAGCTCTGCTGTCTCAATGGGCAGCGGGTCTGGATTGCCGATTTTCTGGTAGATACCAGCGGCCCGTTGGATGGGGTGGCAGTAGCCGCGGACATCCCCGCGCCACCCTCGCCACCGCCGGCCGCGCCCACTGCCACGCCCGCACCTGCCCAGCCCACCGCCACGCCGGCCCCTTCCTACGCTTTGGTAAAGGGCGATGGGGTGGCACCCCAGGAGAACACCAATCCATACATTACATTCTATGGCTGGATTTGTCCTCAGCGCTTCCCCTGTTCCGACGCTGTGGGCGGCTATAAAATGGTGGTTGAGGGTCCTTTGGGCCGGGGGGAAGGCATTTTTGAGGCCCGGACACTGATCGGCCCCAATGACGCCTTCTGGTACAATGTGAAGGTTGAATTTGCTGGGACTTCCCCCGGGGAGTACCGGGCCTGGGTGACCGATATGTCGGGCAATCAGGTCTCCGAAGCCTGGGTATTGACAGTCTCTGGCACAATGCGCACCCTTCTGCCCCGTTGGATTGCGCCGTAGAGAAGGGGCTGGGGACTGGAGATTGGGGACTGGGCAATTGCCAGCCCCCAATCTCTAATCCCCACTCCCCAATCCCAGGCTTCCTACCCCCATCCCATGCCCCAGCGAACCGCTTCCCAGTCCATCCGCTCTCTCTGGCTGCCGTTTCTGCTCTGTCTGCTCGGCCTTGGATTGCGTCTGTTGCGCCTGGATTGGCAACCCCTCTGGTGGGACGAAGGCTATTCGGTCTGGTTTGCCACAGAACCCCTGGCCCAGATGTTCCGGTTGACTGCCCAGGATATCCACCCTCCGCTCTATTATGCCCTGCTTCATTTCTGGTTAACCGGTTTCGGCGCGGTCTCGCCGCTGCTTTTGCGCGCCTTTTCCGTGCTGATTGGGCTGCTCTCTCTGCCTGTTATCTGGTGGCTGGCCCGAACTGTTGCCCCCGGCCGGGTGCGGGTGGCGCGCCTGGCTCTGCTGCTCCTGGCCGTCAGCCCCATCCACATCTTCTACAGCCAGGAAGTGCGGATGTATGGGCTGGAGATGCTGCTGGGGATGGTGAGTACGGGGTTGTTTTGGGGGCTGGGGAGTGGGGGCAGAAAACCAGCCGGGCGAAGATCTGCGTTGTGGGTGGGGTATGTGGCGACGACAGCGCTACTGCTCTATACAGAGTACTACGCGGTCCTGCTTCCCCTGGGCCATTGCATCTGGGCGCTCTGGCATTTCCGCGGCAGCCCGCGCCGCCTGTTGCCCTTCCTGGCCGGGTGGATGGGGGTGGCCCTGCTCTACCTGCCCTGGCTGCTCTATGCCGTCCCGCAACTGATCCCCTACGTCAGCCAGAAAATTGTGGAGGATGCGGACAAGCCCCTGGGAGCGCTCGCCTACCTGCTGCGCCACCTGCTGGCCTTTGCTTCCGGTCATATTCAGCCCGAAATCGCCTGGCAGAGCCTTCTCCCTTGGCTGGCGACTGGCAGCCTGCTCATTCTCTTGGCCGCACCCATCCTTTCCGCCCTGACCCGCCGCCGCGCCCCAATCCCCAATCCCCAATCCCCAATCCCCTTCCTCTCCCTCCTCCTCCTCCTGCCCACAGCAATCGGCTATCTGCTCAACCTGCGCCTGCCCTTTTTCCCGGAGGGGGGCGAACGGGTACTGCTCTTTGTCTTACCCTATTTTCTGCTGCTGGCTGCTGTCGCTATCGATCAACTTTTGGCGACTGGCGGGCCCTGGGCGCGGATCCCTGTCGGGTTGGGGGTGGCGGGGTTGCTGGCCGGGGCGGCTACGGGTGTGTGGGCTTTCTACACCACCCCCCGCTACGTGCAAGACGACTACCGCCCGCTGATCCGTCAGACTGTTCAGCAGGGCAGTGATAGGGATACGGTCCTGGCTGTCTTTCCCTGGCAGGTGGGCTACTGGCGGGCCTATGCCCCTGTCTGGGGGCGGGGTGAATTGCACGGCCCCTGGCCTCTGCTCACCCCCTCCACGGCCTGGGATGAATCGGTGCGGGCCGCGCTCGACCGCGCGCTGGTTCAGGGCAAGCTCTGGTTTCCAGCCCACCTTTCCCTGGGCGGTATTCTGGAGGGCAAGATCGAAGCCTATCTACGGGGCGTCGGTCTGGACACTTCTGGACGGGCAGTCGTCAACTTTGAGAACCGCTGGTACAGCCAGACCACCCGGCTGAGCGGCTGGAGCCGGGCCTCCGCACCGGTGGTTGCCGGGACGCCGGTCGATTTTTCCGCGGTCCGCTTGGGTGGTTTTGGTTTGGGTCAGACAGCCGTGGAATCCGCCAATCAGGTGGTAGCGGTGGACCTGGCCTGGGCTGGGTTTCCCACGGGGGATGTGCGGGTGAGTCTGCGTTTGCAGGATGCCGCGGGCCGGGTCTTTGCCCAGCGGGATTACGCGCCTCTGGGCAGTTGGCCCCCCGCTGGGGATGTTCAGCCGGGGGTGGATCGGGTGGGTCTGCTGCTTCCCCCTGGCCTGCCGCCGGGCGAGTATGGGCTGGCGGTGGGTGTGGGTCCGCTTGGCGAAGAGGTGCTCTTGCCTGTGAATGGGCAGGATACTGCTCTGGGCTTGGCAGAGATTGGACGGCTGGCTGTGGCCGCGCCTGCCCAGCCTCTCCCAGCCCTGCGTCTGCCCATACAACGCCTCTTGGCCGGGCCGGAGAACCGGGAGGGTATCGACTTTTTGGGTATATCGGGCTTTGACCCCGCGGCGACTCTTCTGGCGGGGGCCGAGTTGAATCTGAGCCTCTTTGCCCAGGCCCACCGCTCCCCCACGGCTGATTGGGAACTCTATTTTTCGGTGCTGGACAGCCAGGGCGGGGGCGTTGCGGGTTGGGAGGGCTGGCCTTTGCCCGCCAATCCTGCCCAGAGCTGGCCCCCGGGCAGCCAATATCGTCTGCCCGTCAGCTTTTTCCTGCCCGCCTACCTGTCACCGGGGCGTTATCGGCTTGTGAGCGGTTTGCGCAACCCAGCCACTGGGGAGAAAAGCGCCCCGCTGGAGCTGGGCAGCTTTGCGGTAGAACGGCGGGCCGCCAACTTTACACCCCCCCAGCCCCATTTTCCTTTGGAACAGCCCGCGCTCTTCGGCTCCCACGCTACGCTGCTCGGCTATGACCGCACCTCTGGCGAGGATGGCACGCTGCTGCTCACCCTCTACTGGCGGGTGGAGCAGACACTCCTGCCGCCCCATCACGTCTTTGTCCACCTGCGAGATAGCTCGGGACATCTGCTGGCCCAGGACGATGCGCCGCCGGGTCGTGGCCTGGCCCCGGCTCCCAGCAACACCTGGCAGCCCGGCGAATATATCAGCGATCCCCACCGGCTGAGCTCGCCTGCTGCCCGATCTGGCCTGTTGGCCCAAGTCGGCCTGTACGCGCCGTCCAGTGGGCTTCGGCTTCCGGTCAACGTCAATGGGGAGATTGTGGGCGACACCTTTCCCATTCCCATGGAATAGGCGGCGTGGCTGGGGCCGCTGACAGCGACGAACAGTGGACGCTGCCTTTGTAACCCGAACTGTTAGTTCGGGCTTCCGCAAGCTAACAGCTTGCGTTACAAGGCTGTTTTCAAGTCAGTCGCGACTTTGCGCCAGGGTATGCGTAGAGCAGGCAGAGGGTATTCCCGATATTTTGTTCAGAAGTTCGGGGTCTTTTACGGATGAACCACATATTTGAGGGAGACGGAAGAATGAACGAAGAGCAAACATCACAGGAATCTGCACCCCAACCGGAAGCGCGCAAGGATGATATTGGCGATGAACTGAACCGGCTGGCCGAATCCTTTGGTCGGGCTGTCCAGGCTGCCTGGAACAGCGAGCAACGCCATCAGTTGGAGACAGACCTGAACCGGGGGCTGCGCTCCCTGGTGGACAATGTGGAGTCGATTCTCAAGCAGTTCAACGAGAGCGAGCAGGGGCAGGAGCTAAAAGAGCAGGCGGGCAAAGTGGTGGAGAAGGTGCGCACCAGCAAAGTCACCGCGGATCTGAAGGAAGGGGTGACCAAAGGCTTGCAGACAGTGGCCGAGGAGTTGCAGGAGTTTGCCCAGGATTTGGAGAAGAAGCGGCAAGCGTCGCCGGGTGAGAGTGCTGCCCAGGATATTCCTGTGGAAAAGGCCGAGACAGGCAATGGGGAGTAGTCGGCGGTACAGTATAAGGTGGCGGAGCCACGATTTGTGTGCGGAAACGTGAAGACGTGAAACGTGAAATCAGGTGACGACACCTCACGTTTTACGTTTCACCGGTCTGGCCGAGGAACTAATCCATATGTGTCGTGCCTCAATAGATCGTAGCGGGTGTATAAGAGCAAGACTAAGTGGAAAGC
>JAHDWH010000006.1 GCA_023384455.1 Caldilineaceae bacterium
ACGCCCTCCGCAGACTCCGGGCTACTCAATCAGCGCTCACTGGTCTGGCTGATTACCGGATCAATTTTTTAGTGTCCAAGAGCGTCTGGGGAGCGTTCCCACGCGGAGCGCTGGGAACGAGAACAATCACAAAAAGGGAAACTACAATGCCGATGATTCACAGTTTGGGTGGACTGGAGATTCTGGACAGCCGGGGACGGCCCACTGTGCGGGCCACCTGTGTGCTGACGAGCGGTGCGACCGGCATCGCCTCCGTGCCCTCCGGCGCGTCTACCGGAAAAGCGGAAGCGCTGGAACTGCGGGACGGCGATCCGGCCCGCTACCGGGGGCTGGGCTGCCGCCAGGCCGTGGGTAATGTGCGGGGCGAGATTGCCGCCGGGCTGGTCGGCCAGGAGATGGCGGACCAGTCTGCCCTGGACAATGCGCTGATCGCACTGGACGGCACGCCTAACAAAGCTCGGCTGGGAGCCAATGCACTGCTGGCCGTTTCGCTGGCCTTTGCCCGGGCCTGCGCGGCAGAGGCAGGCGTTCCCCTCTACCAGCACTTTGCGGCTATTCATACGCCGGGCAAACTGGCGGACAGTCTGCCCCGGCCCACTATCAATCTATTTAGCGGGGGCAAGCACGCGGGGGGGCAGGTTCCCATTCAGGATGTGCTGGTGGTTCCCATCGGCGCGGCCACAGTGGACGAAGCAATGGCGATGACCTACGCGGTCTATCAGGCCGCGGCGGAGTTGACGCTGGAAAAGTACGGGATGCGCGCCCTCACTGCGGACGAGGGCGGGCTGGCCCCTCCCTTCCCCGACGCCGAGGCGATGCTGGGCGATGCAGTGGCCGCGATTGCGCGGGCGGGCTATACGCCGGGACAGGAAGTCTCATTAGCGCTGGATGTGGCGTCCAGCCATTTTTACACAGACGGGCGCTACCACCTGGGCGGCGAACCCCTGGACAGCGCCGGGATGATCCGCCATCTGGTCGGCTGGCTGGAGCGCTATCCGATTGTGAGTCTGGAGGACGGGCTGGCCGAGGAGGATTGGGCCAACTGGCCTGCCCTGCGAAAGGCGATTGGGGGACGGGCGCTGGTGTTAGGGGATGATTTTCTCTGCACCAATCCAGCACGCATCCGCCGGGCGATTGAGGCGGACGCGGCGGATGCGCTGCTGCTCAAAGTCAATCAGATCGGTACACTCTCCGAAGCTGCCGAGTCCTGCCGGATCGCCCAGGCAGCGGGCTGGCACGTCACAGTCAGCGCGCGCAGCGGCGAGACCGAAGACGACTGGCTGGCCGATCTAGCTGTGGGCTGGGGCGGCGACCACCTGAAAGTCGGCTCCATCACCCAATCGGAGCGGCTGGCAAAGTACAACCGGCTGCTGGCGATTGAGGCGGAGACAGTTTTGAAGATGGGGTGATGAGATCCTGAGGTGAAGAGCGACGCATCATCCCATCATCTCATCACCCCCACACTGTCCCCCACCCGGATCAGCCCACCTTCCACCACCCGCGCCGTAATCCCCCCGTGACCGCGCATGGCATTGTAGCCGCCGGGGCCGAGGCTCTCTTCCATCCGGGAGCAGGGGTGGCAGTTGCCCGTATATTCCAGCACCGCCTCGCCCATGCGGAAGCGTTTGTCTTTCAGGGCCAGCAGATTCAGCCCGGAGACGACGATATTGCGGCGCAGGCGGGCCGGGTCGATGGGTGGGCCGCCCAGAAAAGAGCCGACCGCGGCCAGGTGTTCCGCCTGAATCAGCGTCACCTGGCGCTGGCTTTCGTCGCCCCGTCCCCGAAAGCGATCCCCCACCAGCCCGCTGCCGGGCAGGGCCTCGGCTCCCTCCACCGCCTCCACCGGCTGGCGATGACCGGGCCGCAGTCCAATCCACAGCACTTCGCCGGTCTGGGGCAGGCTGTTCAACAGGGCTTGCATGGGAGTATCTTCGGTCATAGGACTCTCCTTTGTAACGCAAGCTGTTAGCTTGAAAGCGCTTGCGTATCCGCCGCAAACTGTTCTGCTGCCTGCGCCACCGATAGAAAGCGTTCCAGTCATCGCTGGGGACTACAATCAGTATGGACATCGGCTTCTCCTTTCACTTCTGTAAACCAATCCCTACTTGCGCCAGGTATGCAACAAATCACCTTTCACGCGACACTAGTTTGGAATAGGAGAGAGTGGTATACTTTGTCCCATCACATCGGGCCAACTTTAGTGGAAAGGATAACTCAATGAATCTACGCGTAGAAGTCGAACGAGAAGATGATAAGCGCTGGATCGCGGAAATTCCCGCGCTGCCTGGTGTGCTTGTCTACGGTCAAACCCGGCAGGAGGCGATTGCCCAGGTCAAGGCTCTGGCCCTACGTCTCCTCGCCGACCGGTTGGAACACGGGGAAAATGTTCCGGAAGCAGACGAAATCGGCCTCCGAATGCTGGCCCGCGTCGCCAAACACACCGGGCTTTCACCGGATGATTTGTGAACTGGGCATAGCATTGATTTAATTCTATTCCTCTCCCGTCCGTCACCACCACCCCAGCGCCCCCCCCACAGTAACCGTCTCCCCATCTGTAACGCAAGCTGTCAGTTTGCGCTCCGCAAGCTGACAGCTTGCGTTACGGTGCCCGCGCTCCCATCCACAGTAATTGTCTCCCCGTCCACAATCTGCCGGGTCGCGCCCGTCACATTAATCACCGCGGGCAGGCCGTACTCCCGGGCCACAATCGCGCCGTGGGAGAGCTGGCCGCCGATCTCCAGCACCAGCCCGCTGATGGTGGAAAAGACGGGGGTCCAGCCGGGGTCGGTGGCGCGAGTGACAAGGATTTCGCCGGGCTGGATGCGGGCCGCGTCTGCCGGTGTCAGTACGACCCGGGCGATGCCGGTCACCCGCCCCCTGCTGGCGGCGATACCCCGCAGCACATTCGGATCGTCCGGGCTGATGGCGTCCCCGGCGATGTCCACCGGCCTGCCCTGGGGGTCCAGCACATCCGGTGCGGGCTGGGTGTGCCAATATTCCCAGGCGGCGCGACGATCGGCCACCAGCGCGGCCAGGTCCGGGCGATCCGGCAGGACGCGGGGATCGTTGGCCGCTACAATCTCCTCGATCTCCGTGTGGGCCAGGAAGAAAATGTCGTCGGGCTGGGCCAGCCAGCCCCGTTGCGCCCAGCGTCGCCCCAACTCGGCGATGAGACGGCGCACGGGCAGAAAGAGCTTGACCAGATAGTGCTGGCCGTTGTCCCGCACCCGCACCTGCTCTTGCAGGCTGATCAGGGAACGGCGGAAGGCGATGCGCTGCAACGGGTTGAGTTTGGATTCCACCAGCGCCTGGCTCTCTTCCCGCTGGCGCTGCTGGTGGGCCGCGTTTTGCGCGGGGTCAAAGCCCGGCGCGGCCCGCAGATAGCCCTGCACCATCTCCATCGCCTGCTCCGGGACCTCGGCCCAGCGGGGGACGAGAAACTCGGCTTCGGACATACAGCGATGGCCGTGGCGGCGCAGGAAGCGCTCAAAGAGAGCAAGCGCGCTGGCCGCGCGTTCGTCGGCGCGCAGAGCAGCCAATGCGGCTGTCGGGTCCAGCGCCTCCAACTCGTCCGCCAGCCCTGCCCCGCGAATCTCCTGGGCGATGCGCCAGAGGTCCGGCACCATTTCGGCGGAGATGATACCGCTAAGCCCGGAGACCAGTTCCTGGGCCAGTTCCCGCCGCCCGGTGGCCTTTTCGACGGTGGCCTCCAGGCTGCCGAAGCCCTGCATCGACAGGGAGGTGGAGGCCAGGTGGTAGTCCATATAGTGCATCAGCCGATCCCGCCAGACGACGAGCGCGCCCCGGCAGAGGTCCCCATCGGATTGGGCATCCAGCGGGCTGTCCATAAAGTCGTCCACCAGCCGGTCGATGGTGGCAAACTCCTGGGGAAAGTGGGCAATGTCCCGGTTCCATTTGCCCATACGTCGCATCATAAAGAGTGCGCTGTCCAACACTTTGCCCCAACGCCAACCGGTCAGCTTCGTCTCCGGGTTGATATGGCTGATGGAGGGCGCAACCATCGACGCGGCTAAACCGGAGCCGTCGGTATAGGCGTGGAGGACCGCGCCTTCGTTGAAATAGACGTGGCCGTGAGCGCGCTTGGCCCACTGGATATGGCCTTTGTAGGGCGCTTTGACCCCGGCGACCAGCCGCTCGGAAGTCTCGTGGACCATCTCATAGCCGGTGGACCAGGTGAAGGGCGTCACCGGTTCGGGCCAGCGCTCGCCCACATCGGCCTGGGTCCACCAGTCGAAGGGCTGAGGCGCGAAGCCAGGAATGGGCGGCCAGGCGTCGTCGCCGGGCACCCGGTTGGGCTGGGCGGTGGTTGTCACCGGGCGGGACTGGAGGAGGTAGAGTTTGCCGTCGGCGTAGGCCCACTCCACATCCTGGGGACTGTTGAAATGCTGCTCGATGCGCCGCCCGATCCCGACCAGTTCGCCCACCTGGGCGTCGGTCAGGGCGCGCTGGCTCTGGCGGGCCGTATCCACCGCCACCTCTGCCGTCCCGTTCGTCTGGGCCGCGGTCATCACCGCTTTGTCCCCAATCGCCACTTCCAACAACCCGCCGCTCTCTTTGGCCGCGATGTACGTGTCCGGGTTGACCTGACCGGCCACCAGCGCTTCGCCCAACCCCCAGGTGGCGTTGATAATCACCTGGCCGTCGTCGCCTGTCACCGGATTCACCGTAAAGAGCACCCCGGCCACCTCCGCAGGAACCATCTGCTGGACGACAACGGCCAGGCTCACATCCTCCGGCGCAATCGACTGGCGGCGGCGATAGGCGATGGCCCGCCCGGTCCACAGGCTGGCCCAGCAGCGGATCACCCCATCCAGCAGCGCGTCCGGCCCGATGACATTCAAGTATGTCTCCTGCTGGCCCGCAAAGGAGGCGTCGGGCAGGTCCTCGGCGGTGGCGGAGGAACGCACGGCCACCGGGCTGGCGTCGGGGATGGCTTCGCGAAAGGCGGCCAGAATCGCCTTCCGCAGAGCGTCGGGCAGGCTGGCGCGGGCAAAGAGGCCGCGGATTTCCGCGGAGGCCCGGTCGTAGGCCGTGGGGTCGGTTGTGTCGATGGCCGCCACCTGCGCGACGATAGAGGCGGCCAGCCCGTTGGCCTTCACGAAGTGATCGTAGCCAGCGGTCGTCACTACAAAGCCGCCGGGCACGTCAAAGCCCCCCCGAATCAGCACGGAGAGATTGGCCCCTTTGCCCCCGGCGTTGGCAAGGGTCAGGTCTGGGCTGGAGAGGGGGAGGGTCAATTGCATAGGGTTTCTCCTACGTTGCCAAGTGGGGGCGCATCATCTATACTGTAGAGAGCATCCCCGCAGATTGTTTTGGACTCCAAAGAGGAATGTATGGTAGCAGCAATTCAGGCACTTCCCCAAACAGGCCGCCTGGAAGTAAACATCCGCGTATCTTCCGATAGGAACGCAGATTTCGCAGAGGACGCGGATTTCGCAGAACGAATCCTCGTTCTCTTCCATCCGTGTATACAAAAACATTGGAGCAAATGATGGCGAACGAATCGCTCATATCGACCGACATTGACTACACGCAAAGCGGCAAGCAGATCGGCGTGCTGCGGGTTCCCCAATCCTTCAATACCGCGGGCTGGGCCAACTATTTCATCCCGATCGCCGTTATCCAGAATGGCAGCGGTCCGACGGTACTCCTATCCGGCGGCAATCACGGCGACGAGTACGAGGGGCAGGTGACGCTCCTCAATCTGGTGCGGGAGATCCAACCGGAGCAAGTACAGGGGCGGCTGATTGTGCTGCCGATGCTCAACCGCCCCGCCTGTGTGGCGGGGACACGGCTATCGCCGCTGGATGGGCGCAATATGAACCGGGCTTTTCCCGGCCAGCGCAACGATACGATTACGGGGATGATCGCCCATTACGTCAGTTCTGTGCTGCTGCCCCTGGCCGATATTGTGGTGGACATCCATTCCGGCGGGCGCACGTTGCAGTTTCTGCCGTCGGTCAATATGCACGAGTTGGCGAACCAGACACAGATGGACGAAATGGTGCGGGCGGCCAACTCCTGGGGCGCGCCTTACGTCTTTATCTATGCGGATGTGGCTGGCGAGGGGCTGCTGCCCTCCTACGCCGAAAGCCTGGGCAAAATTACCCTGGGTACGGAACTGGGCAGTGCGCCCCAGTTCGGTGTGGAGATGCTGGGCATCGCCGACCGGGGCGTGAAAAATATGCTGCGGATGTACGGCGTTCTCACCGACAGCCCCTACACGCCACCCGCGCCTGCGCCCCAACTGGTGGCCGCTACCGACGCCGCCGATTATGTGATGGCCCCGGTCAGCGGCATCTTTGAGCCATTTCTGGAGATGGGCGATTCCGTCGAAGTCGGTCAGAAGTTGGGCCAAATTCACTCGACAGAACTGCCCTTTGCCGACCCCGTGCCGGTGTTGGCCCAGACCGGCGGCATTCTTTTTGGGCGCTGCGGCTTTCCGCTCACCCAGCAGGGCGCGTGTGTGGCAACGATTGTGCGTCCGTATACATTACCGAAAGAATAGAACACGGATGACACTGATCAGGCGGATTCACACGGATTGAAGCTTACATTTTCTCAAAAGGAGAAGTTCATGCCACGTAAGACCAGCGGTAACAAACCTTTCGCCTTCTCTCTATGCGAAGATTTGTATACCCTGCCTGAAAAAGTGATTCCGTGGGAAGTGCGGCTGCACGGCGGCTTTGCCGTAGACCAGCGGCCCGGCTTCGGCCAGATTTACTACGGGATGCCTGGCTGCGGGATTCTGCGCATCAGTGCAGACCTGACCCGTCAGGAGCTTATTGCACTGCCGCCGGAGTGGCAGGAAGTCAACTTTCACAGCACAAAGATCGGCGGCACTGACGAAGCGCCCCGGCTCTATCTGCCCGCCAACAACGACGGCTTTGTGGCAGTGATGACACTGGACGGGGATGTCGAGTACACCCTCTCCCGGCCCGAATTCGCTGAGTACGCGGCCGCCGAGACGCCCTACAAACCGACGGATACAATTCCCCTGGGCGATCAATTGCTGGTGGCGGACGGCTACGGAGCCAACTACATTTCCACCGCGGATCAGCCCAGCCGCAGTTGGCAACACATCTTTGGCGGCAAGACGACGGACCCGACGGAAGACGGCAAATTCGGCACAGCCCACGGCTTCAATCTGACGCCGAGCGGCTTTCTGGCTATCGCCGACCGGCTCAACTCCCGCATCCAAGTCCACAGCCACGACGGCCACTTCCACGCCAGCCACCCTATGCCCGCCAACTCCCGGCCCTGTGGGATCAATTTTGTGGAGTGGCAAGGACGCACGTACGGGGTCGTCGGCAGCCTGGACGATCCGGAGAAGGAGAAGCGGCCCGCGCCGATTTATATTGTGGACTGGCAGAGCTACGAAGTAATTTCGACGATTCGGCCCAAAGAGGAATTGGGCATCGAACTGGCGGATCACCTGCACAACGTCATCTTCCACATCCACAACGGACGGCTTTTCCTCGTCTGCCAGGCGTGGAATCCGGGCCATTATTTTGTGTTGGAGATGATGGGATGATGGGATGACAAGGTGACAGGGTGAAGGGGTGACGGGGTGACACGCCGCTCTCCTTGTCTCCTTGTCTCCTTGTCTCCTTGTCTCCTTGTCACCCTGTCACCCTGTCATCCCCCCCTACGGAGAATAGAATGCGTAACACCTCAATCCCCCAAACCGATCTGACGCCCTCGGCCATTTGTCTGGGATCGTCGCATTTTGGGAACGGAATTGCCCCGGCAGACGCTTACGCGTTGTTGGATATGTATGTGACCTGCGGGGGCAATTTCATCGACACTGCTGCTGTCTATGCCAATTGGCTGCCCGGCGAGAAGAACAGCAGCGAAAAGACGATTGGCCGGTGGCTGGCCCGCACGGGCAAGCGGGAGAAGCTATTCATCGGTACAAAAGGCGCGCATCCCGATTTGGCGACGATGCACATTTCCCGGATGTCGCCCAGAGAGATTGTGGACGACCTGAACAGCAGTCTGGGCAATTTGCAGACCGATTGGATCGATCTCTACTGGCTGCACAGGGACGACCCGGCGCGACCCGTGGCCGAGATCATCGACACCCTGCACGCACAGGTGGTAGCGGGCAAGATTCGCTACTTCGGTTGCTCCAACTGGCGGGTGGATCGCATTGCCGAAGCCCAGACGTATGCCGGGGCAAAGGGCATCACCGGCTTTGTCGCCAATCAGATGCGCTGGTCACTGGCCGCGATGGATCCCAAAACGGAGAGCGATCCCACGACAGTGGCGATGGATGGGGAAAGCTACGCCTATCACCGGCAGAGTGGATTGGCCGCGATCCCCTACTCCTCCCAGGCCGGTGGCTATTTCCAGAAGATGGCCGAAAGGCGGGAAGTGCGACCGGCACAACAGAAGAGCTATGGATCGCCGGGAAACGCCAGGCGGTTGGCGCGGGTACAGCAATTGGCCCAAGAGACAGGCTTATCTGTCAGCCAAATTGTGTTAGCTTATTTGACCAGCCAGCTTTTCCCAACCATTCCGATTGTGGGTTGTAGAACAGTGGCCCAGGTGGAGGAGAGTATGCAGGCAGGTGATGTACAATTGACAAATGCACAGGTGGTTTGGTTGGCCGGGGAAAGCGCGTAGACACGATGACGAGAGATGCTGAACGGTTGTATTCTGAACTCCACGAAAAATTATTGCCGCTAATCGAGCCTGCTTATGCAGAGAAGATTCAGCAGCTTGTGCCCAGCCAATGGACGGCCCTGGGCGTGCGCGTGCCAAAATTGCGCGCCCTGGCCGCCGATCTAAGAAAACGCCATCCCCGGGTGATCACAACCGATCTGATTGTGCTGGGTGATCTCGCCTTTGCCGCCCGTTGCCGGGAAGATGTCCTGTGCGTCCTCTTTTGGCTGGCCGCCTCGATCAAAAAGGAGCCGGCCAGCTCTTTGTGGGCGGCCATTGACGGTTGGATCAAACAGATCGCGGATTGGGAAATTTGCGACCAGTTGGCTATGGGTGTAGCCGCGCCGCTGGTGGCAGAAAGTCCCCGGCGGGTGGCGGACCTGGTGGATTGGACCCGTTCGCCCAATCCCTGGCGGCGGCGCTTTACCGTAGCTACCGCTGTTGCGCTCAACCAGAAGGGGCGGTCGAATGTGGATATAGCGCTGCAAATCTGCGCCCATCTGCTTCAGGACGAAGCGCCGATTGTGCGCAAGGCGGTTGGCTGGGCCCTGCGCGAGGCCAGCCAGAACGATGCGCGCGCCGTCTTTGGCTTTCTGTATGAACGCCGGTCCGAGGCAGATCGCGCCATCCTGCGCGAGGGCACAGAAAAACTTGCAGAAGATCAACGCGCATTGATTCTGGGCGACGAAATCTGAAGAAAAATTTCCCTGCCTTTTGCATCCCCGCCGCTCTTGTGATACGGTTTTAGCCTACGACTGTTCCTCGCCGAGTGTATTGCGCCAGGCCACGGGTATCTGGCAAATTTACAAAACCATAACAGAAACGGAAGATTCAATGACGGTAGAAAAGAAGACGCCAGAAGTTCCCTATGCCAACTGGCGGCAAATGGTTGCGAAATATCAGCAACCGGATGTGCGAAAGGCAGTCTGGCAAATTATCAACTCCTTTGGAGGATTGTTGCTCCTGTGGGCGTTGATGTATTGGAGTCTGTCGGTTGGTTATTGGCTGACCCTCCTGCTTGCCTTCCCCGCGGCTGGCTTTGCCATCCGCATTTTTATCATTCAGCACGACTGCGGTCACGGCTCCTTTTTCAAAGCCAAGCAGAACAACCACACGATTGGAACTGTGTGCAGCCTCTTTACCTTCACCCCCTATCTCTACTGGCGCAAGAGCCACGCCATCCACCACGCCCACCACGCGGAGCTGGAAGAGCGGGGCATCGGTGACATCTGGACCCTGACAGTGGACGAATATCGCAACGCCAGCCGGATGAAACGGCTGGTCTACCGGGTCTTTCGCAACCCCTTCTTTCTCTTTGTCATCGCTCCGGCGGTCAATTTCATCATTTTGCAGCGCTTTGTCCTGCCCGGCCAGGACAAATGGAAACGCCACGAACGGGCTTCGGTCTTGTGGACGAATATCGCGCTGTTGGCCCTGTACGGGACCCTGAGCTGGCTGATCGGCTGGCAGGCGGTGCTGCTGATTCAGTTGCCCATCACAATCATCTCTTCCAGCGCGGGGACGTTTATGTTCTACGTCCAACACCAGTTTGAGCGCACCTATTGGGAGCACACGCCGGAGTGGGACTACACCCTGGCCGCTATGCACGGCAGTTCCTACTATCAATTGCCCCGCATTCTCCAGTGGTTCACCGGCAATATCGGTTTCCACCACATCCATCACCTCAGCCCCCGCATCCCCAACTACCGGTTGCAAGCCTGTCACGACGAGAACCCGACCCTGCAAGAGGTGATGCACCTGACGATTGGCAAGAGCCTGCAAACGATGTCTCTGGTGCTGTGGGAGGAGAAGCAGCGGCGGCTGATCTCCTTTGCCGAAGCCCGGCGATGACCCTTCTGCGTATCCGGGTGGCCGGCTATACCTTCAGCGCCCGGCTGGAAGAAGAAGCCGCGCCGCTGACCTGCGCCGCCTTTCGCCAGCTTTTGCCCTATGGCCAAAAGCTGATCCACGCCCGCTGGAGCGGTGAGTCGTGCTGGATTCCGTTGGGGGATTTTCGGCTGGATGTAGGCTTCGAGAACCAGACCAGCCACCCCGCGCCGGGGGAGATTCTCTTTTATCCCGGCGGCTACAGCGAGACAGAGATTCTCTTTCCCTACGGTGCGTGTCTCTTTGCCAGCAAAATGGGGCAACTGGCGGGCAATCACTTTTTGACAATTGTAGAAGGGCGGGAGAATCTGCGCACCGTCGGGGAGTTGGTCCTCTGGCAGGGTGCGCAGGAGATTGTTTTTGAGGAGATGGGTTCGTAGCGCCGAAACTCTGACCGTAGGGTGTGAAACGAGAAACGTGAAACGTGAAACGTGAAACGTGAAACGTGAAACGAGAAACGTGAAACGTGAAACGTGAATCGTGAAACGTGAAACGTGAAACGTGAGATCAGACAACGATCTCACGTTTCTCGTTTCACGTTTCTATTGACAGAGGAAAGAGTGCCACCCACCACCTGCCACCTGCCACTCGCAACTTTCCGCTCCCTACGCTCTCTCCACCGTCACTTCGCTGCGGTGGATGCGGTAGGTGTTGGGGCCGCTCAACACCTGGGAGACCAGATGCTCCGGCACATCTACCAGCGTGTGCTCTTGGCGGATGTGGATGGCGCCGATGGCCCGGCCCGGAATCTGGGCGTGGCGGGCAATCGCGCTGACCACATCGTTGGGGCGCAGCCCCTGGACACGCCCGGCGCTCAGGCTCAGGCGCACCATCCCCTTCTCGTGGGAATCGGTAGAAAAGCGCTGTCCCCCGTCCCGGGCAGATGGCCGGCGCTCGTGGCGCTTCGACTGGGAACGGCCTTCCCGCACTTCCTGCACATGGGCAATCGGACGGCCATTCTCGCTGCCGTTGGCCAGCTTCAGCGCGGCCGCGGCCACGTCCAGGGGATCGTGCCCGGCGGCTACCAGACTCTCCACCATCTCCCGCTCCTGGCGGCAGCGGTCCCGGTTGAGCCAGACCCCCACTTTTTCCAACAGTACAGAGACCCGGCGGGCTTCGATCTGTGCCACGCTGGGCAGGCTCTCTTTGCGGATCGGCTGTTTGATATAGCCTTCGATGCGGCGCAGACGCCAGAGTTCAGCCGGGGTGAGCAGGGTAACGGCCACGCCGCTCTTGCCGGCGCGCCCGGTGCGCCCTACCCGATGGACGTAGATTTCCGGGTTGGGCGGCAGGTCAAAGTTGAAGACGTGGGAAATGTCGTCGATGTCCAGCCCTCGGGCCGCCACATCCGTGGCCACCAGCACATTCACCCGTTCACCCCGGAAGCGAGCCAATACCTGCTCCCGCTCGTCCTGGCCCATATCCCCGTGCAGGGCCTCGGCGGGATAGCCCAGGGCGGTCAATTCACTCGCCAGATCGCCCGTACCGACCCGGGTGCGGGCAAAGATGAGGGCCCGGGTGATCTCTTCGACTTCCAGCAGCCGGGTCAGCGCGGCCACTTTGTCGGATTCGTTGACCAGATAGTGGCGCTGGTCCACCGCGGCCACGGTCAGTTGGGAGCGTTCGATGCTCACCGACTGGGGTTTCCGCATATAGCCATCGGCCAGGCGGCGGATCTCCGGCGGCACAGTGGCGGAAAAGAGGGCGGTCTGACGGTCAGCCGGGGTCTCGGCCAGAATCGTCTCGATGTCCTCGATGAAGCCCATACTGAGCATCTCGTCGGCCTCGTCCAACACCAGCACCCGCACTTCGCTCAGGTCCAGGGATTTGCGCTGGATCAGGTCGAGCAGACGGCCCGGCGTGCCCACCACAATATCCACCCCTTTGCGCAGACGGGAAATCTGGCGGGCATAGGGTTGGCCGCCGTAGACGGCCAGGACGCGCACGCCCAGGTGTTTGCCATAGGTGTAGATGGCCTCGGAGACCTGCACGGCAAGCTCCCGGGTGGGAGCCAGAACCAGGCCCTGGACAGGGCCGAGACCGGCTTCGATCATTTGTAGCATAGGGAGGGCAAAGGCGGCGGTCTTGCCAGTGCCGGTTTGGGCCTGGCCGATCACATCTTTGCCAGAGAGTAGGACGGGGATGACCGCGGCCTGGATGGGTGTCGGCTCGGTGTAGCCTTCGTCGGTCACGGCCTGCACCAATTCGGCGCGCAAATTCAATCGATCAAAATCGTTGGACATAGAATATCTCCTGCTTGTGTCTTGAAGGTTCCGCTGTGTCGCCTGGCCTTTTCAGGCCATCCCTTTGTTGCGTCACAGCCAGCCCATTCCCACACAACAGAAACTAAGTTTTTATCAAAAACTCAGTTTCTAAACAGGAGCCATTCTGTTGCAACAAAAAACCCGACCGAACGTTGCTGGTCGGGCAACCATCTGGAAAACGCAAAACGATGAAAACCCAATCGAAGTCCGACTGGGGACAGTGTAGTATAGCCCACGCCGACCCAATCAGCAAATCGGGCCGGGGGCAACTTCGGGAAGGAGGATCACCCGCAAGCCGTCAAGCGCGATTTTCTCCGGTGTCACGCCTGCTTGACTGGCCTGCTTTTTGATAGCGCTTTCTATCTCTGGTGTCAGTGTCAGTTCCATATTTTCTACCTGTTGAATCAGCATTCACGCAAAGAAACTTGATATCCTGCTTGCTGTCTGCCCACAGTATAACAAAAAAGCCGGGTGGCTACTATCCGGCTTTGTGAGGCTATTTTTCTCGCAGGTTTGACTGGCCAGGCAGAAAGCGCCCGGTGGAAAAGAGGCAGGCAGTATGTCTCAAAATTGAGCCTTGCCTATTTCAATTGAGCCGCTTTATTGTGCCTCATAGTCGAACACCTTTGGAGCCAATGTTCAATATACGTGACCACTTCATCCCAGCCAGGTTCCAGCATCAGGTTGTGTCCCCTTCCTGTAAATATGTGGCAATGAGCTTCATAGGCTGCCGCTGTTTCACAGATTGCCTGCGGTAAAACGGTGCCATCATGCTCACCACCTACTACTAATATTGGGCTAGTAATTGGATATGGTTGTTTGAGTGGCTCATTCATTTCCTGGCAGGCTAACCACGACTCTTTTTGCATTCGCTCTCTACAGTGGGCTACTGTTTCTTCAGGCGTTCCCGGTGAAAACATAATGTGCCTCACATTATTATTGTCAGGATAGATGCGAAAGATGTTTTTCGTCAAGATTGCCGTCAAAAAAGACCAGGGATGCGCTCGAAACAACCGTAGCCCCTGGGATTGCATTCCTGAAAAAGGGGAGGGAGCCATCAGCACGACAGCTCGGGTCGGATAGTGAGCCGCAAAACGTTGAGCAATGAGACCACCCATCGAGTGACCAATTATGACTGGTGGCTCAATCATTTTGCTGGCGATAGATGCCACATCCTCAACGTAATCATCAATAGTCAAATGTTGTAACGGTTTTGAGCTAACACTTCCGCCGTGTCCTCGCAAATTCAAAGCCACACTGTGGTACCCAGCGGCGGCAAAGAAATCAAGGAAGCCATCAGTCCAGCACCACGCACCAAGACAAGCCCCGTGAACAAACAACAATGGAGGCGTTTTTCCGGGCGTATCCGGTATTTTTTCAAAAGTTTCTATTTTACTCATCTATCTCAAGAGCCTATAAGATTGGTCTGCACAGCAAGTTTGATATCCAACGAACCTGCCCAACTTTGATATAGAAGGCACCCCGCACTTTCTGATATCCGGGACGCCTGATAATACTATAATACCAACTGGAGATAATATGCGGATAAGATTCCGTATTATTGTCCTCATTGGGCCAAAAAAGCGCCCTATATACGGAAAATATCCGACGCAAAAGACGTTAGCCTTCACCAACAGACAGAGCATACAATACTCTTTCTTACAAGTCAACGAGGCGAAAAACGATGGGTGCATTTCAGTTTTAGGGCGAATTGGAATCGTCCGAGCCTCCCATCTGGAACTGCAATCCAGATCGCTCGATTCCTACATCCATGCGATCCATTCGTTCCAGGTCTTTGACATCGGCGGCATCGACTTCAACGACCCGGTGGAAGCACTGCACTACGAGCACCACATCGGCTTCCCATTCCCCACCCACTCCATCACAAACTGTGAGGCGTGTCATGTGGAGGGTGCCTATGAGGTGCCAGATCAGTCCAAGTCACTGCCCGGTGCCCTGTCGGCCACAGACCCTGTGGAAGGCAGAAACATCGGCGACATCCCGCTTGCCATCACTGGTCCTGCGGCGCGAGCCTGCGGTGGATGTCACCGAGCCGAACTGATCAAAGCGGATAATATTGGTCAACTGGTAGCCCTGAACCAGCACATGAAACGGGAGGGGTATCTCGTCGAAGGTGGAGACGACTATTCAGCCACCCTGGCCACAGTCATCGAGCAGATTATGGCCTACCTCAAGTAGTTGAGGAATGCCAGACAGGTTCTGGCAGACGGTAGTCAATAGATAGAAAGAGAGCCGGGTGATGGACACCCGGCTCTCTTTGATTTTGGTGATTGTTTCCACCTGTCAATGCAGTACGATTGCACGGTTATTCTCTGTTGTAGATCACTGGCATCTGCCCCTGCCACGTGCGCCACGTATCCTCGTTTATGATCAGCTCCGCCATAAAGTGAGCCACGTTGATACGGCTGGTCGTGCCCGCATCAAAAATTGGGTTGCGGATCGGCGACGGATGTACTGTGTACTCGCTGACCTGGGCCATATTCGTCAGGCCGTCTGGACGAACCACCGCCCATTCGATCACCCCGTCGTTCTGGCCGATTTGGGTGCGCAGATAATCTGCTGCCTCCTCATTATCGGCCTGAGGTGGTAGCAGATGACGCAGCAGACCAATCACAACTTTTTGGCCTATGGAAGTCGGCTCGTCCAGGTCCCGGTTGCGGTTGCCCGTCGTATTCATCAGCACAAATTTGGTTGGGCTGTCTGGCTGATTGGCCTGAATGGCTTGGCACAGACGGCGGGTGGCGTCGGTGACTAGCCGACGCGGCGGGCCAAAGATGCCTTTCAGGGTCAGGTTGTGGCCCAGGCAGGAGGCCACTGCATCACAGTCGGCCACGTGCTGGACCATCTCGGCGTCGCTGAGTTCCAGCAGACTGGCCTGGATGACGGACAGGTTCGGGTGATTTCTCACGGCTTCGGGCAGACTGTCGGGGGAACGGACGATGGCACGGACGTTCTCTCCGCGGGTGAGTAGCTGCTCTACGAGCAGACGTCCGGTTGCGCCAGTTGCACCGACTACGAGTGTTGTCATATTTTTGCATCCTCAATTAGCGGTTACGGTTTGCAGAATCGTAGGCGCAAAGACATCTCTGAGCCGACTGCCATGCACTGCCGGGAGGGAGACATCGGCCAACTGGAGAAAGCTGTTCAGCGGCGCTCTCTGAAGTAGCTTCAATATCGTCGCCTGTAGCGCTATAGGAAGCCGTTCCAACCCATCAAGAGAGAGAGGGGTTTGGGCATGGGCCAAGAGCATTGCCCGGTAACTGGAAAGGATCAGCGCCACCGGCTGTTCCAGTACAGGGTCGAAGTACAGAACGATATTGTCCGAGAGTTCGACGCCCGTATGGGAATGCTCGCCGGTTTCGGTGAAGGAGATCGACAGAATATCACCCTCGGCGTCGTAGTGGATTGCTTTCATACTTTCACCATTTCTGAACGAGATAAGCCGTAAGCACAAAATTATTCTGCTCAGGTGGATTTCCCTGCCAGCCCATTTTTACGACAACGACCGTATGTGTATACGGTTCTGGGAGATCGAAGGATTCCATCGTATACGTGAATTTGTCAGCCTGATATTTGTCTTGCTTGCGTGTGCCGAGTCGGATCGTCTCCAATACAGCATCCAACGACCCATTTTCCATACCCGGATGGGCAAGGGCGTGTTCCCATCGCTCCCACGTTATGTAGATGGAATTGCCTCGTCGATCCGAGACACGAATCGGCCAGGAACGATTGGTCGTAGGGTTCACAGTTCATCCAGGAGAACGCGCTGGGTCAAGTGGGAAACATTCGAACATCGCATCAATGCTGTCCACAGTATACCCACAAAGCCGGATGCAGCCATCCGGCTTTGTGGGGCATTTTCGAATGTGGGAACTACTCGAACAGTACTGGCGCTATTGAAAAGCACTGGCATCTAACGAGCAGCCGCCCAGATCGTGCTTGTCAAAGACCCATTCGGCCACAGCAAAAGGCGGCCCGGCGTACCAACTGTCCGTCGTCCTGTTTGAGCCGAATGGCCACGATGAACCGTGTGCCGATGTCCGTACAGCGCCATTTGCCGGCTGCGGTGTAGAACTCACTGCCAATCCGAAAATCGTCTTTGGTCATATCGAAGCCCTGGGCTGTAGAAGGTCGCTTCCGATCCGTCGAATCGCTCGAAAATTTTTTCAGGCGGCCAAGAGCCTTTCCACTTTGATGGCTGGTTGATTCTGTCTGGCAAACCACAGATCGTATTGGATTTGCTGATTGAGCCAGCTTTCAGCCGAGGTGTCAAAGGCCATTGACAGCCGAATCGCCATCTCTGGGCTAATCCCCGCGCGCCCATTCAGAATCGCTGACAGCGTTTTACGGCTTACACCCAGCGCCGCGGCCGCGCGGGTGACTGTCAACCCCAACGGTTCCAGACACAGTTCTTTGATGATTTCCCCAGGATGGGGGGGATTGTACATTTGCATCATTTCGATCACCTCAATGGTAGTCTTCGTAATTGACGACCGTCGCATCTTGGCCATCAAATTGAAACGTAACCCGCCAATTGCCGCTTACGCGCACTGACCAGGTAGCCTGCCTGTCACCTTTCAACTCATGCAGGTACAAACCGGGCAAGTTCATATCCCGGGGGCTGGTGGACGCATGGAGTCTACCCAAAATCAACCGCAGTCTACTCGCATGATTGGCCTGGATTCCAGCATTGGAACCAGTCAAGAAGAATCTCTCCAGACCTTTGTGCTTGAAATCCTTAATCATGACTCGCAGTGTAACCCATAACGTTTCGGGTTGCAAGGGATATTTCGCCTGCATTCATTTCGACGCTGAATTCCCCTCGCTCATCAAACATCGGAACCACTTTTTGCGCCTTCACATCGGCTTTGGCCTGGGCCTTCAATGCGGCATAGCGATCCGCGTGCCGGGTCATACTCGCTTCCCATACAGCGTCTTCAAATGCCAATTCTTCCTCAGAAATGTCATCTTCTGCCAAAGAGGATGTGACCCCAGAACGGGACTCTTCCACCAAAAAGCGCGCAAAATCATAGAGTTGCGCCGCGCGCTCCGTCGGGAGTTCCCAAATGAGCGTCGCAATCGCGCCCTCGTAGTCAATCGGGTTTTGGATTGTCCCCATCATTTTTCTCCAATCTGCGTCGTCATCCGAATCGCAATTTCAGAGGTTTGCACGCCACATTCCTCAAATTCTGCCCACAGTATAACAAAAAAGCCGGGTGGCTGCTATCCCCGGCTGTGAGATTCGAGTGAATTGTTCATCCCTGGCTCGGTACTACTTTCGTGTCCGCCTAACGCCACGCTTCAGCCGCGTTGCGAAGCGCAGAGGAGCAACGTCGGCTGGAAGCGGTTGTTGGGCGGCGCATGAGACAGATATTGAGTTTCGTTACCCTGTGCGATTTACGTATTGGGGCGTGTGACGACAACTTCCTCTAGTTGATCAGCCCCGCGGCGTACCGTCAGTTGGATTCCTTTCCCAGGTTCGACACTCTGTACACCACTCTGAAGATCTCCATACGACTCGATTTCATGACCAGCAACTGCAATTATGACATCCCCACGCTGTAATCCAGCTCTCGCCGCCGCACTATTCTGTTTGGGTAATTGTACATAAACCCCTATGCTGTCCGCAATCGGCCCAGCTTCTACCCAGGTGTTACTCAAGAACGACCTGCCAGCCATTGCACAGAGACAAATCCCAGCTTCACATGACGGACAAATGCATTGACACTCACGACTTTCCCGGTCAAGTTCCCAGAGAACGACATCTTGAAGCAGGCGGGATATTTGTTGAACGGCTAGAACGTAATCCAAAGTATGTTGCTGAGTCAGATGGTATGAGGTGCCTTCACTCGCGATAAATGGACTATCGAGAAAGCGGGTGGCCAGAGGATGAAGCACCGAGTAGCCGATGACTGCCTGCTGTAGCATGGTGTACATTACCTGCAATGACGTCGAGACAGGATAGTTGCCTCTCGCGCTCAATGCATTGGTGGTGAAACTTATAGCATTCACCTCTTGATCAGAGGGCGGCTTGTTGCTTATAGCAAGGAGTCGAGTTTCAAGAGCGTGTCGGTGGCTCTGGCTCAAAGACTGAAAGCTTATGAGCAAACTCGTCGCTTCGGTATGGTCTGATACTTCAGGAATCAACTCCTCAAGTCTCTGTTCAATGACCGTCTCAAGCGCTATCATCTGAGCCAATTGTGTGTGTAGCCGATTGGAGTCTTGCATATCCGTCATTGTTCTCATCCTCCGATTAAGATTGGATTGTCCTTCACAATAGTTGGTTCTGCTCTAAGCAGCCCAACTATTACTATACGGCGTCCGTCAATCTACCCGTCCGCCTTGTCCACCACGGATGTTCTACAGCGTCCGACTATATGGATAGTAGCGGCTTCCGCCTATTGTCACAAAAAGGGGTTTGCCAAATTCGTTCATTGAACGATAATTGCCAGTATAGAGCTTTTCGACTGCCTTATCAACTAGACTGAAAGACAACCTTACGATGGGGCAAAGGCCAAAGAAACTTCTTGACCAGGTTCGTTCATCATCTCGACCCAAGTGGGCTGCAAAAAGCTGTGCGCCGGGCCGCTACAACTACAGATATTAACAAACACGCGACGCCACACATCTTCCGCCACTGCTTCGCTACCCATCTCCTCGAAGCCGGTAGACCAACTCAAGCTCCGGCAATGTTTGCATAAATCCCTTCATCACCACCCGCACTGTGCTACACCAATGCAACATGCAGCCTACGGCCCAGCGCGG
The DNA here is from genome assembly GCA_023384455.1 of Caldilineaceae bacterium. Classification (GTDB taxonomy): domain Bacteria; phylum Chloroflexota; class Anaerolineae; order Caldilineales; family Caldilineaceae; genus JACQGT01. The sequence continues at coordinate 19,626 of JAHDWH010000006.1, forward strand.
CGGCAGCCTTCTCCAGGGTGGCGAGTGTAGCCGATTCTGCATTGGCGTCGAGCAGCCGATCCACTGCTGCGCGGCTGGTACTCATACGGCGCGCCATCTCTGCCTTCGATAGCTTCTGTTCCGCCATAAGTCCGGCAATCTGAAAGGCCAGTACACGCTTTGCCGCGACTGCTTCCGCTTCGGCCAGTCGCCCGTCTTCAGCCAAAAAATCGTCCAGACTACTACCCAAATGTTTTTCGTTCATCATTTCTCGCCTATTCTTCATGCAAGGATTGGAGTCGCTGTCTCGCCAGTTGCAAGTCCTGTAGGGGCGTCCTCTGTGATTTCTTGATGAAGCCATGCAGCAAAACCATTGTATCGCCTTCCACTGTGAAGACAACCCTCGCAATACGATCTTGCAGTCTGCTGCGTACTTCCCACAAACCCGTCTCCAATTTACGAATCAGGGGCATCCCCAGCGGCCACCCATATTGGGCCGTTTTCAGATCATCGCCGATGATCTTCCGATCCTCCACGGGTAATGCTTTAAGCCACTCCCGTACAGGTTCGTTGCCGACTGCTGTTCGGTAGAAAAGTACTTGTAGCCGTAGTTCCGCGTTCATAAAGGGAGTGTACCAAAAATGATGCGTTTCGTCAAGCAAAAATTTGAGGCTTTTTACCTCACAAGAACGCTTCCATCACTGCGCCCAAACAAACCTCCCGACAGACTCTCAGACAAACAAAAATTGGGGCGTTCATGCGAAAAATTATCGCACAGACGCCCCAATTTGTCATCCCAAAAACTATCAACAGATGACACAGATTATCCGTGCAAATCCGTTGTTTCCGTGTTCATCCGCGTTCCATTCCCTACCGCACGCCTGCCATCTCCTGCAGCATATGCCAGTTGCTCAGCCGATCCGCCTGGGACATCAGCAGCGTCTCCGAGGGGTTGCCCTCTTTGTCGAACTGCTTGGCGAAGCGCCCTTCCGAGCGGGCGAAGGTGATGAAGTCGATGGTTTCGCCCGTCTTTTTGATGGTGTACCAGTCCTCGTCCGAGGCCGGGTTGCCCTGCAAGCTCAGCCGCTCTTTGATGGAATCGCCATTGCGCGGGTCGTAGATAAACATCGGGAAGGCCCGGCTGTCCACAGCCAGCTTGGACTGGTGGCGGGCCATATCGTCGGCCACCCCGTGCTCCGGCTGACAGGTGGTGTAGGTGCTGACAATCGCGGGTCCGTCAAAGGAAGCCGCGTCCAGAATCGATTTGTAGAAGTGGTTGGGCACTGCCGCCACGGTTTGGGCCACGAATGTATTGGGGTGCATCATCGCAATGCGCCCGATCTCCTTGCGCAGTTCGGTCTTGCCCGGCTTGGCCGAGCCAAAGGCGTACATCTTGGCTTCCTGGCCAGTAAACGAGGCAGTGCTGGTCTGGCCGCCCGTGTTGGAATAGACTTGGGTATCCAGAATCAACACTTTGATGTTCATCCCGCTGGCCATCATCCGGCTCAGGGACTGGAAGCCGATGTCGAGCATCGCGCCGTCGCCGCCCATCACCCAAAGCTGCTTGTCCTGCCAGCCCAATTGGTCCCAGCGCATGCGGATGCCCATGGCGAAGGCCGGGCCATTCTCAAAGAGGCTGTTGCTCCAGGGCACAATGTAGGGGTTGTAGGGATAGGTGCTGCCATAGACAGTGTTGCAGCCCGTGCTGGCAGCAATACCCACATTTTCCGCACCATATTTGTAACCCAGCGCGGCCAGCCACATACGGATGACTGTCGCTTCGCCACAGCCGGCGCAGGAACCCGCGCCGCCCACATAGAGCATAGACTGCTCGGCCAGCATCATATCCACAGCCACCCGGTCGTTGATGAATTCGGCGGGGGTAGCGGGCAATTTACGGAAGAAGTCGATGCTCTTTTGATACTTGGGAAGAGTCGTGTCCTCCTTCTGAATCATCTTCAGCGCGTGGTAGCCCAAGTCGTCACAGGCTTCCACACATTCGGAGCAGCCCTTGCATTTGGTGGGGTCGATGAAGATGCCAAACTTACCGGGGGTCTTCTTCTGGCGTTCGGGCACTTTGTAGAATTTGCTGGTAATGGCAAATTGATTGGACATATAAGCCCGCTCGTCGTCATTTTCGATGGCGGCCAGGTGGTTGTCCAACTCTTCCACAAAGATAGCCTTGCCCAGAATCGCTGTATCCGGGCACTGGGTCACACAGGTCATACAGCCCGTGCAGTTCTCCTGGATAAATTCAGGGATCTCCGGCGCAATGTAGCTGAAATCCCGATACGCGCCCGTGCCCGCGGGGATAATCGAGCGGGCCGTGCCCATATCCGCGGACAACTCATCCTCGCCCGTGCCTTCGTTGTAGCCAACGAGCACCCGATCGAAGAAGTCCTGCACATCAATAATGGAAGAGTCATAGCCGCCGTGCCCGTTGCCGTTGGCGGTCTTGCTCAGTTTGGTAATGTCGATGGTGTTGGTTGTTACAGCCATTGAATTTTCTTTGCCTTTCCTATGGGGGAATCGCCCCTACCAAAATTGTATTCTGCTGACTAGAAACGTGATGCGTGAAACGTGAAAAAGGTCGGACGATCTCACGCTTCACGTTTCACGTTTCGCCTGTAAAAACCGGCCTGTCCAGCCGCAATGTTCTCTCTACGCAAACAACTCAATCTTCACAGCAGGATTGTAGATCGGCGCGTTGATCTCCTGGGCGATGACGTCGGCGGGAATCTCGAAGCACTCGTCATAGCCCCGCTGCACACAGCGCAGATTGGCCTGGACGACCTTTTCGCCCCGCTTGCCAAAGTATTTGCGCAGGGCCTTCTCCGAACGGGCCAACACTTCCGCATCCTCGATACCCGCGTCCGCGGCAAAGGGCGTCACCTTCAAGAAGATACCCAGCAGCACAATGCCCTGCATACGCACTTCCAGATCAGCCACGGGGGCTTCCTCTTTGGCAATTTTGGCGCCGTCGGCCACCACCACCCGCAGTTGCTTCTCCCGGATTATCTTTTTGGCTTTGGGCGGAATAATCGACCAGACCTCTTCCGGCGTCTCTTTGGGCGTCTGCACAAAGAGCGTGCCGCCCTGGGTCAGACCGGTCAGGGGTGCGCTGCTGAAGAAGGCGTTGATGTCGTTCATGGGCACAAACTCGACCTGATTTAGCTCGCAGTGGGTCATAATCTGCTCGTCGGCCACCGTCAGATAATAGGTTGTGGGCAGACCCTTCTTCTCCGAGCCATACTTCGGGTAAGCCTGCACTTTCTTGCCAAAGACATCACCGGCAATGGTGGCGATGACTTTGTTGGTGGTGACAGAGCCATAGCCGCCCACCGAATGGCCGCGCATGGAAAAGCTACCGCGGGGGCGCACGTCCGGGTCCACCGGCATAGGCAAGGCCAGTGCGTGGTCGATACCCACCACAAAGAAGCGACGACCGTCTCCGTCCGCCATATTGCGGGCCATAGAAACGAAGTGGCCGGGACGCACATCCCGACTGCCCAGCCCCGCGGCCGCGCTATAAATCGTGGGGATGTGATCGATGCTGGGGTAGCCCTCTGCGCCGATATAGGCATCGGTAAAGGCGGCTTTGATGTCGTTGGTGAGGGGGTTGTTGGAAGCCAGGGGATCGTCCATACGCTCCACAACCGTAAAGCCCTTCAGATGCTTGAGGGTTTCCACAATCTCTGCGCCGGGGAAGGGGCGGAAGCAGGTGACGTGAACGACGCCCAGTTTGACGCCTGTGTTGGTGCGAATCCAATCCGCGGTGGCTTTGGCCGTCTCCACCAGAGAACCCATACCCACAATGGCGTACTCAGCGTCTTCCATACGGTAGGTGTCTAGCATATTGTAGCGGCGGCCCGTCAGCGCATAGAATTCGTCCATGGCATTCTGAATCGCGGCCGGCACCCGGTCGTAGTAGTAGCGCTGGGCAATTTTGCCCTTCATATAGCTGTCCTGATTCTGGACAACACCCGTCATCACCGGGTTGTAGGGATCGAAAAGGTTGACCAGCTTTTCCGACGGCGCGCCAATGAACTGCTTCATCATCTCCGGCTCGCACAGCACCACATCTTCCACCGTGTGGGTGGTCAGAAAGCCATCCTGCACATTCAAGATGGGGGTGCTGCTGTCCTCGGCGGCCCGGCGGCTGATGAGGGCCAGATCGCCCGATTCCTGGGCCGTGCGCGCGAAGAGCATCGCCCAGCCCGATTCACGCACGGCCATCACATCGTCGTGGCCGGCGTGGACGTTCAGGCTCTGGCTGGTCAGAGCGCGGGAGCCGATGTGGAAGACAATCGGCAGCCGCTTGCCGGAAATCGTGTACAACACCTCGTGCATCAGAATCAGCCCCTGGCCGGAGGTGAAGTTGCTCACCCGTCCACCGGTCAGGGCGAAGCCCTCGCAGGCCGTGGCCGCGCTGTGCTCGGATTCCGGCTCCATAAAGCTGAGGGTCTCGCCCCACAGATTCTTTTTGCCGTTGGCCACGGCCGCGCCGTAGCCGCCACCCATACTGGTGGACGAGGTAATCGGATAAGCGCACGCGCCCTGGGTGATGGCTGTCTCCACCCACGTAACTGTGTCGGAGCCGTCCGCAGTAGTGGGAATGCCGGGATAGGGAAAGGCTTTGGCCCGTCCATTCTGGTGTTCCAGCGACGTCGGCTGCTGTTTAACGTCTGTCATTGATTGTCTCCTGGTGCTATAGGCTTCTGTGTAGCAAGGCAATACAGAAGCAATCGGACCGGCAAAATATGCGAAGTTGCACGCCAGTGTGCCGTGTGTAAATCCATTTTGAGGATACACAGAATTTTAGCACGCAATGGCGGAAAATTCAATCTGGGGGGAACAGCGCGGAAATACAACCCACCTGCCACTTGCGCAGATATTGTGTGTCCATTGATCTGCTTTTTATGGTACACTCTATTCAAATGAATTGTTCAAGCGATAGTTTGTGTCTTCAGGTGTAGGCGAAGGGCGACACGCACTTGAAATAATGTATGCCTCTGTACGTTTACTGAGTTCAAATGACGTTTTTATACGGAGGGGTGGCATATGCGCAAAAATCGTACCGCTTTATTCCCGTTTGGCTCTGTCACATTCTACACAATTGTATTCACGGCCATCAGCCTGCTGACCGCTTGTGGCGCGGCCACAGGGCCGGTCGCACCTCCTGGCAAAGCGCTTGAAACTCCAATCACAACTGAGTCGCTCGCGCCAAATTTACAAATCACCCCTATTCCGCAGCCGACGCAACCGACAACCGCAACCCCGGAAGCAATCGTTGAGCAGATCGGAATCATCACCTTTGTCGTTGGCGATGTCTTCATCGAGGAAGCCAGCGGCAAAAGAGCATCCGGGATGATGCGCTTATTGGCCCAGCCGGGGCGCGTGCCAACTGCATTGGAAGTAATTCGCAACGGCACGCACCTGCGGGTGGAGGCGGGGGGCAGCGTTACAATCGTCTGCTACAACAACCGAGTGGTGCGTATCACCCAACGTCGCACGGTGCAGATGACTACAGCCGTGTGCGGCGAAGAAGGCAGACAATTGCCCCCCAGAAGCGCCGCAAGCGTGCAACCAAATAATGGCACCCTTGCCACTGTAGCTGGCAGCAGACGGCTATCACCCGAAAGCCGCGAGAAAGAGGGGGATTACGGAAAAATTGCGATTATTGTGGCCCCCCGCAACACCAAAATAATCGAGGGGGATATGGGGCCGCTAATCCAATGGGTTGAAGTGCCCGGCGTTTCCCGCTATAAGCTGACAGTAAATGGACCCGTGCCCTTGCCGGATCAGCTTGTGACGCGCGAGGAGGTCGCTTGTGAAGATTCAGGCATTGGTCGCATTGGCACTGTCTGTTCCCTGGCCTGGCCGCTGAAGGAGTGGCCGCTGGTTGCTGGCGAGACCTATCACCTTACCATCCATAGCCGGGTCGGGATTGAATGGAATCTCTCGGAAAAAAGTACTATCAAGACTCTCGCCGTTGAAGAAGCAGCCACGATTCAGGCAGATGTTCATGCCATCCAGTCCTTAGCGCTGGACAGTGCTACGGAGAATCTCTTGCTGGCCGGTCTCTTTGCCCAACAAGAACTGTACGGCGCGGCTATCAACGCTTATCAGGCCAGACTCGACGAAGCGCCGGCCGCGCTGATCGCCGTCGCATTGGGCGATGTCTACCGGGCCACAGACTTGCAGCTATTTGCCTTTTTCGCCTACGATGCAGCGCTCGATCAGTTGGACACAAGCGGAGACGATCCCGCCGTACGCGCCGCAGCCGCCTTTGGACTGGGCCAGGTGGAATACAGTTTTCGTAAGTATGGGCATGCCATACCCCATTTCGAGCAAGCGGTGATACTGGCCCAAGCCAGCGGACAGGATGCGCTGCATCAGGCCGCTCAGACAGGGTTGGATGCGGCGCGCGCAGCGAAAGTCACACCGAGTAGCCCCTGAACGGTATATTCGACAATGCCCTTTACAGGTCAATACCAGCCGTTTAATATTGCTATCGAGCCTGCCCAGGGCGGCTACCGGGTACAGGTGCTGGATTCACCGGACGGTCAGACCGAAGGCTTCTTTGTTCTGCCATTCACCCATTCACCCGCCGGATGGGTGTCCGGGCAATCTTCCCTGGAAGATATCGGTGGACAGCTTTTCAACGCGCTTTTTGAGGGTCCGGTAGGCGAACAACTGCGCGCCAGCCAGGCCCGGACATCGACTGCCGCGGGTCTGCGTATCAATTTGCGGCTGAACAATGCACCCGAATTGGCCTCTCTGCCTTGGGAGTTGCTCTATGACACCACCCACCATCGCTTCCTTGCCCTCTCCCAACGTACGCCCATCAACCGCTATTTGGCTCTGCCCCTGGCCGAGGAGAAGCTGGTCGTCCAGCCGCCTCTGCGTATTCTGGCCCTGCTCTGTGCGCCCACAGACTACGAACCACAGCTACAGGTGGATGTTGAGTACGCGCGCTTGCAAGCAGCGCTGCAAGCACCGATCCACGCGACTGATGTTGTATTGGACAAACTGGATAACGCCACCTGGCCCGCGCTCCAATCCTATCTGCGCCAGCATCCGGTCCACATTCTGCATTTTGTCGGCCACGGCTACTACGACGCCAGAGATAACAGCGGCGGTCTGATCTTTGAGGATGACGCAGGACTGGGTCAGAAGATTTCAGCCCGTCGGCTTGCCCCCCTGCTCCACAGCCATTCCTCCTTACGGCTGGCCGTTCTCAATGCCTGTGCTGGGGCAGTGGCGTCGTCGGTAGATCCCTTTACTGGCGTGGCGCAAACCCTGGCTCAACAGGGGCTGCCGGCCGTGGTTGCTATGCAACAGGCCATTTCGGACCAGGCTGCCGTCCTTTTTGCCGAGACTCTCTATGCGGCCATCGCTGATCACTACCCATTGGATGCGGCGCTCTCCCAGGCTCGCATTGCCCTCAACGGGAGTAGCAGCCGGGAGTGGGCCACACCCGTTCTCTTCTTGCGCAGCGCAGACGCCGCCATCTTCTCCCCGCAGAAGCCGCAACTGGATAAATCACCGGCGATGAAATGGCACCCCGTCGGTGCGCGCTGGCTGGGTATCGGTCTGGCTGGGCTTGTCTTGCTGGTAGGGGTAGGGCAACTCTATCTACACAGCAACCCCCTGCTCCAGAGCGTAGTAGGCGCAATACTGGCGCTGTTGGCCGCCCTCGTGGGTTTGCTAGGTATCCGCAACGATCCGACACTATTCCCGCGTCTCAGCCAATACGTAGCCAAAGTACCCACCGCCCGCTGGGGGATGGGCGGACTATTGGCCCTGGGCCTGGTTCTTTGGACGGTCTGGGGTTTCAATGAACTGGGAAGCGCCAACTGTCACCCGATATTGGGCTGCAAACCCGATGGGGAAGAGTGGTTTGCCGTGGCAGAATGGAAGTCCACCGGGGATCTTACACCCCAGGAACAGAGCCTGGCTGCTAATATGCGTCGTGTTATCTACCAAAAACTCAATCTGGTGGATGGGCTAAGCGGCATTGATCTGGACAGCCCACAGTTGGGTGGAGAGGCAGTGGCAGGGCTGGACATCTGGCTGATAGGAGAGTATCAACGCTTTGCAGTCAGCCAGCTTTCGGCAGAAGTCAACCGCCGGGGTCGCCTGCTGGACACGATCAGCGTACAGGAAGATATCTCCTCCCAACCCGACGAAACCGAGACTATCTGCTTGCTGGATTTACAGAACCGACTTGCGTTGGGCATTCTGGAAGTGCTGGAAATCGATGTGAGCGAGCAGCTACGCCAGTCAATGGGCGGAGTGCCCACTGCCAGTTGCGCGGCCCTGCGCCTGAACAACGAAGCGGCCACCCTCACTGCACAAGGCAACAGTCTGCTCCGGGCACAAATTCTGCTGGAAGATGCCCTGACCCGGGACCCCAACTATGCAGACGCCTACAACAATCTGGGCCGGGTCTATTACCTGCGGGGAGAATATCCCCAGGCTATCGAACATTTTCAAAAGGCCATCGATATCCTGCCATCCGATGCTCTCTATCACGCCAATTTGGGGCTGACCTTTGAACGGTCGGGAAATTACGACGCGTCAATTGCAGCCTATGCGCGCGCGCTTGAGCTTGACCGGGCCAACGCACAGGCCTACAACAATCTTGGCTTCACCTATCTGCTGCGCGGCGATTTGGAAGATGCGCACAAAACACTAACCATCGGGCTGGAATTGGAGTCAAACCGGGCCGAACTCCACAAAAATTTGGGACGAACGCTTCTGGAGCAGGACAAACCAGCCCTGGCTATGACAGCATTACAGCGGGCCATTGAACTCTTCCCGGAATATGCCGAAAGCTATTTCTACCTGGCTCTGGCCCATCACGCCCTGGGCGAGAGCGAAAACGCCTGCAATATACTTCTCTTTGATTATTTCGATCTGGTGAAAACGGTGGACATCGACCCGGAGCGCTTCGCTCAGGCGGAAAAACTCTATTTTTTGGAATGGCACTGCGAATAGCTGGAGCGATGCGCAAATAACCCAGCCAAAAGAGAGGGCCATTAACGATTGCGAACACGCTGAAGGACGATTGATTGGTAAGATCAGATCAGGTCGTGGTCAAATCCAAACAATCTGTAAGTACGCTATAGGCAGCGTCTCTGCACAATTTTTTGTCAGGGATGGCTTGATGAAGAAGGAGCAGAGAGATGCGCAAGAAGATATTCAGCCTCCTGTTGGCCCTATCCATCGCTCTTTTATCAGCTTTTGGGTCTCCCCGCCCTGCGAACGCAGGACGAATTGTTCCATCTATTCGGGCAGACAGCCAGACCGATGATCTTATCGTCGCCTGGCATCTGCCCCTCCTGATTGCCAGCAGCGGCAGCCAAGCCATCGATCAGTGCGTGCGTATGGCCTTTGCCGTCAACCGTTGGAATACTACTCTCACCGGCACGCTTTCCTACTCTGCCTCCCAGACCGAGACATACGACCCATCCCCCCGAGACCGTCTGCGCGTGATCTATGCCGATGGAAGCAGGGCAGAATTTCGATTCTCCAAAATCCAGGGCTATGTGGATATGGGAGCGGACGAATTCCTCAGCAACGATTACCAACTCGATTGTCAGGCTACAGCCGGTTCCACGGCCGATCTGCGGGTGGTGGCAAACCGCACAGGCAGTATCGTATCGGTTACATCTTCCGGTTCATTGAGCTTTGCGGAGACTGTCTACGATATCGATGTGGAGAGCAGCAGCGATATCTACTTTGAATCCAGCTTTGGCGGATCGGAATATCGCAGCAAGACGACGCTGGCTGGCGAGGCAACCAGCAGCGGTTTTGCATTAGAGTTTGACGAGAGCCTTTTCTATCACCAGGTCACATTCGAGGGCGAATCTGCCGCACTCAACCAACGCACAACAAACAGCCAATGGCAGGGCCAGGGCAGTCGTTACACGCTTCAGAAGGGCTGGCTGACCCAATCGTATAAAGATGGCAAGCCGTCGCGTCTACAGAGCGAGTGGCGCGCTTCGGGCACTCTCCAGCGCGACAACCGGGCCTGGGGTGACATCAGCGGCCAACTCACCGATAATTATTTCCATGCGCAGGCGACTGTGGGCGGGCAGACGATCAACCTGCAATCGATCCCCCTGACTGCTTCGGCACCACTGATTGCTCCTGCCATTAGCGGCAGAGAGCCAACACTGACCAGCCGCACCCCCGACGGCAAGACGATTTGGGAAGCCAACACTCTGGAGCGGACGGCTATCGCTGTCAAGCTCCTCGCTCTGTCGTTCGGCCTGGAAGAAGAATTTATGCTACCCATTGTCTCCCAGATGGGGGTCGATGACAGCACAATGGCTGCCGTTGTCATTTTGACTGCACGGATGCAAAACGGCTCGCTCGAATACGACTCCGCCCACGGCTTGCTTCAGGAAGCGCTTGACGATCTGGGCAACACCGGGCAGGAGGACGTGGAGGCAGGGCTGCTCACCGAACTGGGCCGGACTCTTGTCTATCTGGGCGATATGCGTACAGCCCTGACCCATTTCGAGCGGGCATTGTTGCTGCACCGGCAAGTTAATGATGCGGAGCAGCAGGCTGTTGTACTGGCGAATATGGCCTACATCTACGACGCGCAAGCTGAGTATGAGAAAGCATTGACCAATTATCTGGCGGCGTTGGAGGCCTATAGGCGACTGAATGCCGCATCAACTACGGCTCCCAGCCTCTCGCAGGAACTTTTCCAAGTGCGCTCGCCTTTCAATCAGCGTGCTATTTACAACAATATCGGTTCTCTTTATCACACATTGGGTGAGGATAGAAAGGCGGAGAATGCCTATAAAAATGCCCTTTCAATCAGCCAGAAAGCCGCAGACACAGCCGGCCAGGCTACGGCTCTGCACAATCTGGGCAAGCTCTATACGGACACGGGAGACTACGCAAAATCCCAGACCGCACTGGAGGAAGCGCTGGCGATTGCCAATTCCCGCTTCGACCCCAATGGCAGCGGGCATATTCTAGCTGCCCTGGGTGATCTGTCCGATGCGCAGAAAGAATATGACGACGCGCTGGAGTACTATGCCCAAGCGCAGAGACTTTTTGCCGGCAGCGAAAATGGCCCTGGCGCGGCGTTGGTGGACAATCAGATTGGGTTGACCCGTCTCAAGCTGGCTGATTACAAAAATGCCGTCAAACATCTGCAAAAGGCGTTGACATTTTATGAGGGCAACGGGTATCGCACGGATCAGGCGACAGTTCTCAGTAATCTGGGGTTTACCCAAGAGGAGCAGGGAAATCTGACCGAAGCACTGGCATCCTATCGCCAAGCTGTTGGGGTCATCGAAACAATCCAGGGCGAAATCCGCATTGACAGCGCCAAGAGCGCGTTCCTGGCTGGTGCAAGCGGCGTCTATTCCCACCTGATCGATCTCCTGTGGCAAACGGGCAAAGAGTCAGAAGCTTTTACCTACGCCGAGCGCGCCCGTGCCAGGGCCTTCCTTACCCTGATTGGTAATGCGCCGCTGTCGCTGCAAACTGGCTCCGACAAAGATCTGGCGGCCCAAGAAACAGCCCTGCGCAACAGAATTTATGATTTGCAGAATGCGCTGGTGGCCGAAAAAGACAGACCCCAAGATGCAGAAGCATCGCGCAGCGACCAACTGGCCGAAGATTTGAAAGCCGCTCGCACTGAATACGAGCAGCTTCTTACCCGTCTCAAGTTGACCAATCCAGAATACGCAGCGATCACACAAATTGAGACGCTCTCTCTGGCCGAAGTACGCGCTGGCGCGTTGGATGACGAAACGACACTGATCGAGTACTTCGTGCTGGAAGACCGCACCCTCGCTTGGGTAATCGACCGTAACCGCACCCGCACTGTGGAATTGAAGATTGACTACACCCAATTGGTACACTCAGTGGACCGACTGCGCTACTTTATTGCAGACAAAGACCCGGCTGCTGTCACTACAGCAGGCCAACTCTATTCTGCACTGATTGCACCTCTGACCCCTCACATTCGCCACGAGAATCTGGTGATTGTACCCCACAATGTCCTGCACTATCTGCCTTTTGCCGCCCTCTGGAACAGCCGCACCCAACGCTATCTTCTCGAAGACTACACGATTTCCCATGCGCCCAGTGCCAGCGCATTACCCTTTCTCCAGGCGAAAAGCAATCTAGATCGCGGACAACTGTTAGCCCTGGGCAACCCAGACAATTCATTGTCCTATGCCAGCACAGAAGTGGTCGCGGTCGCCGCTCTCTACGGCACACGCGCCTATTTGGGGTCTCAAGCCAGCGAAAGCCGTTTTCGCAGCAGTGCATCCCAGGCAGACATCCTGCTATTGGCTGTACACGGAATTTACGAACCATCGACTCCACTCTTTAGCCGCGTAGAACTGGCAAAAGGCAATGGGCAGGACGGTTTTCTGGAGGTCCACGAAATCCTTGGACTGGATCTGAAAAACGCCAATCTGGTAGTGCTTTCCGCCTGTAATGCAGCATTGGGCAAACAGACAAGCGGTGATGAAATCGTCGGGTTGACCCGCGCCTTTCTGACCGCGGGAGCACCGGCGGTCGTCTCCACCCTCTGGGCCATCAACGATGAGGCATCCGCCGTGTTGATGGAGACCTTTCATCGACACCTGAAAATCGACGGGTTGACTATTGCCCAATCCCTGCGTCAAGCCCAGATCGACGTTCTCGCGGATGAGAAGTGGGCCTTGCCCTACTATTGGGCTGCATTTATGCTTACTGGTGACGATCAGTAATTCATGTGTTTCCAGTATCCACCCGATACATACTGCCCTGATTCTCGACAAATTTGACGGCTGGGAATCAGAACAGGTTTGGTATTGAATATCCTCGGTGCGATTCTGATAGACTATGCGTTCCTCTTTCGTCCAGCAATCTGAAACGCGATGTGTGAGATCTATTGGCATCTTCTCACGCATTGCGTTTCACGCTTTGCCTGCCAATTTGTCAAAACTCATACGCCCTGCTCTTTGACATCCCCCCGCCCTATGCTATCATAACGTCCACAACCGCATAGACCAGTTGCTCTTATCACGAGAGGTGGAGGGAACGGCCCTGTGAAGCCTCGGCAACCGGCAGCAGAAATCGATAGCGATTTCCCCTGTGTCAGGTGCCAATTCCGTCGGTGTGATACACCGAAAGATGAGATGCGCGCCGAACGTCGCCGCACCCCTCTTGCCCGTGTATCCACCGGCAGAGGGGTTTTTTATTGCGTATTGCGTATTGCGTATTGCATAAGGTGGCAAAGCCACAAGCCATGTGACCGCGAATGGGAGGATTACGCGAATAGTTGGTTCGTGGTGGTCGAATGTGGGTACCCACAAAGATCATTTGCGCCTGATCTATTCGCGCTATCCTCCCTATTCGCGGTCATATACCGACGGCGACAACTAACGCATAAGACGTCGATCTTGCGCTGGTATGGAGTATTGCGTATTGCGTATTGCGCACTCGTAGAAACGTGAACTGTGAAACGTGAGATCATTCGTATCAATTCACGTTTCACGTTTCCCCCACCGACCAGTTCCACCGCCCGCCTGTTCATCACTCAATCTTACGAAATACAAAATACGCAATACGCACCCATTCCCGGAGACCCACCCAATGCCCACCCAACACCCCAGCCGCCTTTCCCCCCAAACCACCGCCATCCACGCCGGCGAAGCCCAGTTTATCTCCCACCACAGCCTGACTGTGCCGATTGTGCAGACGGCCACCTACACTTTTGCCGACACGGCCGCGCTGGTGGCCTATGAAGAAGAGCAGATGTTTTGGGACGTGCCCGAGCGGGTGGAGTACGGGCGCTATGGCAACCCGACGGTCTATGCGGCCCAGGCCAAACTGGCCGCGCTGGAAGGCGCGGAGGATGCCCTGCTCGTCTCCAGCGGGATGGCGGCCATCACCACCACACTGCTGATTCTGCTCTCCCAGGGCGATCACTTCATCATCACCGAAGACTGCTACCGGCGCACCCGCATCTTCTGCAACTCCTTCCTGGCCCGCTATGGCATCGAATGTACGACAGTCAAACCCGGCGACTACGACGGGATGGAAGCCGCCATCCGCCCTCACACAAAGCTCATCTTCTCCGAATCCCCCACCAATCCCTTTCTGCGCTGTCTCGACTACCCCCGGCTGGTGGAGATCGCCAAGCGCCACAACCTGAAGACGGTCATCGACAGCACTTTTGGCACACCGGTCAACATCCGCCCTTTGGAATACGGCGTCGATCTGGTGGTGCATAGCGTCACCAAATATCTGGCCGGACACAACGACCTGCTGGCCGGCTGTGTAGTGGGCAGCTTTGCAATGACCAGCCTGCTGCACCAGGCCCAGGGGGTGATCGGCGCGATTGTCGATCCCCACACGGCCTTTCTCATCCTGCGCGGGCTGAAAACCCTGGGGCTGCGTATGGCCCAGCACAACGCCAACGGGCTGGCCGTCGCTCGCTTTCTGGAAGCGCACCCCCGCATCCGCCGAGTCTGGTATCCCGGCCTGGAGAACCACCCGGACTACGCCCTGGCCGCGGCTTCGATGACCGGCTTCGGTGGCGTCGTCAGCTTTGAGGTGGAGAGCGACGGGCCGGGGGCCAGCCGCTTTATCGACGCCCTACGCATCCCCAAAATCGCGCCCAGCCTGGGCGGTGTGGAGAGTCTGGTCGAGCAGCCCTACATCATCAGCTATTACGACGTTTCACCCGAAGAACGCCTGGCCCTGGGCATCCGCGACGAACTGGTGCGCCTGGCCCTGGGCGTGGAAGACACGAACGATCTGATTGCGGATTTGGAACAGGCGTTGGAGAGGGTGTAGGGTAAGACTGGGGATCAGAGATTGGGGACTGGGGACTGGGCGTCCGTATTGCGTATTGCGTATTCCGTAAGGCTCGTTCCCATCGCTCCGCGTGGGAACGCTTCCCGGACGCTCCGCGTCCTGAACGGGTCTACAAGTGATTTCGTGTTGACTCGCTGGGTTTCGACAGGCTCAACCTAAAGGTTTCGACAGGCTCAACCTAAAGGTTTCGATACGGCGGGAAGCAGCCCCGCCTACCCTTCGATGAACTCAGGACACCGCTCAACCAGCGCTGGCCTTACGCTGTGAGGCACGACCCGCAACTAACGCACGTACGTTAGATATTGCGCTGGTACGGAGTATTCCGTTCGGCGTCACCTGCCACCTGCCACCCAATGCGCACACATCAACTGCTTACTCTTTACCTCTTACTCCTCACGCTCCTTGCGGCCTGCGCTGCGCCCCCGCCCCTGGCCTCGGCCAATGTGGTGGGTGCGCTCAGCGGCCCGGTGGACGCCTCCTTCGCCCGGGCCTTCGAGCCGGTAGAGTTCGCCTTCCCCGGGGATCACGGCCCCCACGACGATTTCGCTACCGAGTGGTGGTACTACACGGGCAATCTGACCGGCGCTGACGGCGGCGAGTACGGCTATCAACTCACCTTCTTCCGCAGCGCGCTGGCCCCCGGACAACCGCAGCGCACCTCCACTCTGGCCGCCACCCAACTGTATATGGCCCATTTCGCCCTCACCAGCGGCCCGGCCAACGAGCATCGGGCCTTCGACCGTTTCAGCCGGGGCGCAGGTGGGCTGGCCGGGGCCACCGGCGACCCGCTCTACGCGGTCTGGCTGGAGGATTGGCGGGCCGAGCAGACCGGGCCGGACAGTTACCGGCTCACAGCGCAAGTCGAGGGACCAGAGGGTATAGTGGCGCTGGATTTGGCCCTGACCGAAAGCCAGCCGCCGCTCCTCCACGGCGACCGGGGACTCAGCCAGAAGGGACCGGAGCCGGGCAACGCCAGCTACTATTACAGCCTTGTGCGTCTGGAAAGCCAGGGCAGCGTCACCCTGGACGGCGTGACGACGACGGTCAACGGCCTGAGTTGGATGGATCACGAATTCGGCACCAGCGCGCTCAGCGGCGACGCGCTGGGCTGGGACTGGTTCGCAGCCACTCTGGACAACGGCGCGGTGCTGATGTTTGCCCAGGTGCGCTCGGCCAGGGGCCAGCCCCAGGAGATCTTCGAGGGGACCCTCCGCTATGCCGACGGTCGCCAGGTCGTCATTCGGCCCGACGACTTCACCCTCACCCCCACCAGTCAGTGGAGCAGCCCGACAACCGGCATCGCATACCCGTCTGGCTGGCAGGTCAGCTTCCCCGCCTACGCCATCGACCTGACGATTGAACCGCTCATCCCGGACCAGGAGATGGGGCTGACTTTCAACTATTACGAGGGCGCGACGACAATTCGTGGTACAATGGAAGGCGCGGCGGTTGGCGGACGGGGCTATGTGGAGTTGACCGGCTACGGCAGTGCAACCGGCGGTTTTCAGCGATAGGAGATTCTGATGACTACAGTCACAATCGAAGATGGATTTCGCATGACTTTGCCGGAAGAATTACGCAGTACGTTATGCGTGGGGGATGAGCTTCTGGCAAGTCGGGACAACAGCGGACGCATTATTCTTTCTGTCAAGTCGGAGATGCAGCAGGCGCTGGACGAAGTATTTGGCATTTGGGCAGATCGCACGGATATTCCGAGTGACGGCGTCGAATATGTGAATCGGATTCGCAGTGGCAAGCGGTTTTCAGTGATAGGAGATTCCCAATGACTACAGTGACGATCGAAGACGGATTCAAAGTTGCTTTGCCAGAAGCAGCCCGGAAATTTTTCTGCGAAGGCGACGAAGTTATCGTCACGCGCAATGGAGACGGACATTTTGTAATTTTGACTCTTCAGCAATTACAGGAAAAACTGGACGAATCGTTTGGCATGTGGGCTGACAGAACAGACATCCCCAGCGATGGCGTCGCCTTCGTCAATGAAATACGTCAGGGTTATCTGGTCAATGAAGATCGTTGATACGGATGTATTGCTTGATCACTTTCACGGCAATCAGGCGGCAGCCGAATTTGTCACGTCACATATCAAGCGCGGAGAAGTCCTGACAATTTCTGCGATTTCCGTCACCGAAATAACGGGTGGAATGCGTGAAGGGGAACAGGGGCGTACTGCCTGGCTGCTGTATCAATTTGAAGTCCTGGATGTGGACGAAGCAATCGCACGTCAAGCAGGCCGTTTTCTGCGCACCTACCGGAACAAATAATCTCGCGTTGACCTCAGCGACGCCATCATTGCCGCCACTGCCTTCCTGCGCGGGGCAGACATCGTAACCCGCAACACCCGCCACTATCCTATGCCCGAAGTGCTGGTGATCGAACCCTACCAGCGCGGCACGGGCGACTAATCTTTCGAAACAGGCCAACGAGGAGAGACCCGATGGGCGACTGGCAAAGCCACTTTATCCAAACCAACGGCATCCGCATCCACTGCCACCGCACAGGTGGCGACAAACCCGCGCTGGTGCTGCTCCACGGCATCACCGACAACGGGCTGTGCTGGACACGGGCGGCCCGCGCGCTGGAAAATGATTACGATATTCTGATGGTAGACGCCCGGGGCCACGGCCTTTCGGACAAACCCGAAGATGGCTACACCGCCGCCGACTACGCCGCGGACTTTGCCGGGCTGATCGAAGGGCTGGGATTGGGACCCGTGCTGGTGATGGGCCATTCGTTGGGCGCGGTCAATGCGGCCGCGCTGATCGCCAACCACCCCCATCTGGTGCGGGGCGCGGTGTTGGAAGACCCGCCCTGGCGCGACGCAAACGATCCTCAAAACCAGGCGACGCCGGAAGAGGCCAAAGCCTGGATGGACGGCTGGCGGGCCAGTCTCATCGCCAAACAGCAACTTTCCGCGGAGGAAATCATAGCGGATGGCCGTGCCCAGTCCCCCACCTGGCACGACGACGAATTCCCCAGTTGGGCGCAAGCCCAATTGCAGGTCTATCCCGGCGTTCTCGGCAAGAGCCAATTCCCGGCCTGGACAGAAGTAGTCCCCCAGCTTTCCTGCCCCACACTGCTCGTCACCGGCGACAAAAGCCGGGGGGCGATTGTGACCCAGGAGTTGGCAGCGAAGGTCTGCGCGGCTAACCCAAACATTTCCCACGCCCACATTGCCAACACCGGCCACAGCATCCGCCGGGAAGGTTTCGAGCAATACGTGGCCGCGGTGCGCGCCTTTCTGACAGAGTTGCACAAATAAAGCGGGACGCAGATTTTTATGATTTGAATTGATTTGTGCTGATATGCCAGGGTTCGCCTTTCCATCATAAAAATCATCCCTTTCTGCGTCTATCTGCGTCCACCCTTTGGTTTCCCTCCTATGACCGGTGAACGAATTCTGATTGTGGAAGACGAGCGGGCGGTGGCCCGGGGGCTGGAATACGGCTTGCAGGCCGACGGCTACCAGGTGATCTGGGCGCGCACAGGCGCCGAGGCCCTGCAACTGGCCCGCGCCGAAAACCCGGCCCTGATCACCCTGGACATCCGCCTGCCCGACACCAGCGGCTACGACGTCTGCCGGGCCCTGCGCGCCGAGGGCTTTCGCCAGCCTGTGCTGATGCTCACAGCGCGTGACGAAGAGGTGGACAAAGTGCTGGGGCTGGAATTGGGCGCGGATGATTACGTCGTCAAACCCTACAGTCTGCGCGAAGTGACCGCCCGCATCCGCGCCCTCCTGCGCCGGGCCTACGGCGACCTCTCGGCCAGCGGGTCCGACATCCCTCTGCGCTTCGGCGATCTGGAGATCGACCCGGCCCGGCTGACCGTGCGCAAAGGCGGCGAGAACGTCGAGCTTACCCCCACCGAATTCCGCCTGCTCCACCACCTGGCCGCCCACGCCGAATGGCCCATCACCCGGGCCGTGCTCATCGAAACGATTTGGGGCTACGACAGCGAGATCGGCGGCGAGCGCACAGTGGATGTACACATCCGCCATCTGCGCACAAAAATTGAAGACGACCCGGCCACACCCCGCCATATCATTACTGTGCGGGGTGTAGGGTATATGTTTCAGGGGTAAATGTGGCAAGTGGCAGGTAGCAGGTGACTGGCGGGTCAATATTTGTGGAAGTGTGCTTACCTGCCATTTTCGACCTGCAACTCTCGGCTTTGTTACGATCCCTTAACACTTTCTCCCCGTTTTTTTCACATCTTTTCCGTACACTGGAAACAGGACCAGACAGGGGCGCTTTCCTGCTCTGCTTGAATATCCACATATGTACAGGAGCTTTGTATATGGAACAACAGCCGAAGAAATCCCGCTTGAATACGCGCACCCTGCCCTGGGGCGCAGTGGTGCTGGTAATTGCCGCTCTGCTTGTCTTTGCCGGCGCGGCCCTGGCCCAGGAGACCACACCCCAGCCCCCAGCCATTTCCGAAGAAGCGACCAAACCCGCAGCCGGGCTGGTCGTCATTCACGTAGAGGCTGACAGCCCGGCCGCCGCGGCTGGCGTGGCCCGGGGCGATATCATTTTGGCCGTGGACGATGACGCCGTAAATACAATGGCCGAACTCAGGCACGTAATCGCTTCCCACGACCCTGGGGATGTGATTGTGCTGAGCGTGACCCACGGCGACGAAGCACGCAGCCTCTCGGCCACCCTGGGCGACAACGACGACACGCCCCTGTTGGGGCTGCTGGCCGTAGGTGACCTGGCGAGCGAAAAGAAGATGGACGCCTGGGGTAAGCAGGGCTATGACAAGCCCGGACGGGGTGGTCGTGGACAGAGCCAAATGCCCGCTATGCCCTTTGGCCGGGGACAGATGCCGGATATGCCTTTTGGCCGGGGTGATATGCCGGATATGCCCTTTGGCCGGGATGGACAGGGGATGATGTGGATGGCCGCCGACGGCGCGCTGGTGATGGATGTGATGGAAGAGAGCGCGGCCGCGGTAGCGGGTCTCCAGGCCGGTGATGTCATCACAGCCCTCAATGACGTGGCTGTTGCCAACAGCGACGAACTGATTGCCGTGCTTGGTGATCACAAACCCGGCGATGTGGTCACACTTACCTACAACCGGGACGACGCAACCGCCAGCGCGGAAGCTACTCTGGGCGCACACCCCGACGACGAGACAAAAGCCTATCTGGGCGTGCAGCTTGCCCCGGCTGATCCTTCTCACCTGCGTATGCAAAAGGGCGAGGGGATGATGCCCTTCTTCTCCGGCAGCGAGATGATGAGCGGTGTCCATCTGGTCGCTGTGACAGAAGACGGCCCCGCAGCAAAAGCGGGTCTGGAAGCAGGCGACTGGATCAGCGCAGTCAACGGCGAGGAGATCAGCGATCCCCAGGCCCTGGTGGACGCGGTGAAAGCCGCCAAACCCGGCGACGAAATGGTGCTGACTGTGCAGGGCAGCGACGACGAGGAAGCGGCTGAGGTGACTGTGACTCTCGGCACAAACGACGAGGGCAGCGCGCTTCTCGGCGTACAGATCGGCGGCGCTATGCGCGTCCAGCGAGGCCCGGACGGGATGAACTTCGACTTCCACCAGTTCCGAGGCCAGGATGGCGAAGGCCGGGGACAAATGCCCTTCTTCTTTGGTCGTCCCGGTCAACAGCAGGATGGGGGTCGCTTCGAGTTTCGTATGCCCCAATTCCGTTTCCAGATGCCCGGCAATGACGACGCCCCTGCTACGCCCGATGCCCGCTATCAACAGCAGCCCGGCTACAGCACGCAAGGGGCGTAAGGAGATTTTTGCGTATTGCGTGTTGTGTAGGCAGTGACGCCTGAGCGACAAAGAAAAGTGATGCGTGAAACGTGAGTTCAGACGATACTCTCACGTTTCACGTCTTCACGTTTCCCCACGCAAATCGTGGCTGCATCACCTTACGCAATACGCAATACGCAATACCCAATGTTCCACTCCATCCGCTGGCGGCTCATCCTCTCCTATATGGGTTTAACGCTCCTGACCGTTCTTCTGGTCGGAGCGTTGGCTCTTGCCCTGCTGCGTCAATACGCGGAGCGGCGGGCCGATCAGTCCTTGCGGGCCAATGCCCAGGCCATTGCCACCCAGGCCCACCCCCTTCTTGCCGGTCGCACCCTGCGTATGATTGAGCTGGAAAGATTGGCCGTTACCGCCGCGTTTTTTGGCGGCGTGCGGGTGCGGATACTGGATATGGACGGTCATCTGCTGGTAGACTCTAACGATGCGGCCCCTGCCGAGGGGGCCAGCCTCTCCCTGCGCCCCCAATCCTTCCTTGTCCCCGGTGCCGAAAGCGGACTCATTTTTACTCTGCCACCGATGAACCGGCGGGGGATGATGCCCGGCAACTGGGCCGGGGCCATCGTCAGCGAAACCGATGAGAAGACCGGCGTCGTCACCATCCACCGTTTTCCGGGAATGTTTGGCAGCCGACTGGAGTTTAACGACATAGAGAGCGACGAACCACCTGTCCGGCGTGATGACGAGGAATCCCTGCGCCGCCCCCGGCAGGTCTGGCAATTGATCTACGGCGAGGACGAGACCCCGCCACCCCTGCCCGTCTCCGATCTGGTGGTGACCCTCCCCATCGGCGATCCGGCTGCCCCCACCGGCTTTGTAGAGTTGAGCGGCGGCCCCGATTTTGTCTCCGAATCTCTGCGCAGCGTGCGGCGC
Organism: Caldilineaceae bacterium; assembly: GCA_023384455.1. Classification (GTDB taxonomy): domain Bacteria; phylum Chloroflexota; class Anaerolineae; order Caldilineales; family Caldilineaceae; genus JACQGT01. The sequence continues at coordinate 41,133 of JAHDWH010000006.1, forward strand.
TCTTTTGGTGTGGCCGGTTTGGGCGCAGGGCTGCTGGCCGTCATCGTCGGGTTGCTGGTCAGCCGGGGACTGACCGCGCCCATCCTTTCTCTGGGCGATGCGGCCCGGCGTATGGGGGAGGGCGATCTGACAGCCCGTGCCCCTCTGCAAAGCAGCGACGAAATCGGCCAGGTGGCGGCCTCCTTCAACCGCATGGCCGAGGGTCTGCAAAGCAGCTTTGCCGAACTGGAAGCGGAACGGGACGCGTTGCGCCGTTTTGTGGCCGACGCCTCCCACGAGCTGCGCACCCCCATCACCGCCCTGAAATCCTTCAACGAATTGCTCGCCGGCCCCGCGGCCAACGACCCTGCGGCCCAGACCGAATTTTTGGCCGAAAGCGCGGTGCAGGTGGCGCGGCTGGAGTGGATCACCGCCAATCTGCTCGATCTGTCGAGGCTGGATGGCCGGCTGGTGGCCCTGGACCTGGCGGATCACGACCTGGCCGAACTCATCGAAGAAGTCGCTGCACCCTTCTATACTCTGGCCGGCGAGAGGGGAATTGGCCTCACCGCCCGCCCGCTTGCCGAACCCCTCACCCTTACCTGTGATCGGGTGCGAATGGTGATGGCCCTCTCCAATCTGCTGGACAACGGCCTGAAGTATTGTGCAGCAGGGGATGAAGTGGAGATCGGCGCAGCCAAAGAGGGCGGAATGGTCCGCCTGTGGGTGGCCGACAGTGGACCGGGGATCGACGAAGAAGAGCAGAGGCACATCTTCGAGCGCTTCTACCGGGGACGCACCCGCGCTGCTGACGGCGCAGAGATTCCCGGCAGCGGGCTGGGGCTGTCTATCGTTGCCAGCGTCGTCCAGGCCCACGGGTGGACCATTCGGGTGGAGAGTGGAGTGGGAGAAGGGGCGAAATTTGTCGTGGAGATGGATGCTGGGATGATGAGATAAGTGAGTCCCTGGCAGAATCCCAGCATCCCAGCATCCCGCCTGTCAGGAGTAGTAGAGCAGAATCTCCCCCACCCGCCGGGCCCAATCTCCCGTTGCCGTCCATCCGGCAATCTGGGAGTGCAGATTGTCCAGTTGCGCGCTCAGGGCCTCGCGAATGTGCATCTGCCCCACCAGCCGGTCGAAGTGGCCGTAGCCCGGTGCGTTGGCCGCGGTGGGGTAGGGCAGCCAGGCGAATTCCTCCCGGTGCAAATCAATCACCTCGGCCAGAAGCAACAGACCGGCCTGTACGGGCCGGGCCCGCTGGGCATCCACCCCGTGCAGCATCACCCCGTGGCAGAGTTCCCCCGCGTATTTACCGCTGGATGGTGTAAACTGGACAGGGCGGGCCACAATCCCCGGCGCGTCCAGACTATTGAAGCCGTCAACCACAGCCAGGCTGTCCAGCCAGGGCGCGCCCACCTGTTGGAATGGATTGGCCGTGCCCCGGCCTTCGCTCAGATTTGTCCCCTCAAAAAAGCAGGTGCCCGGATAGACCAGTGCGGCTTCATAGGAGGGCATAGACGGCGACATCGGCACAAATGGATTGCCCGTGGCCGGCCAGTGGTCCCTGCGACTCCAGCCACCCATCTTCACAACCATCAAATCCAAAGACAATCCCTTCTCTCTGTGCCAGAGCCGGGCCAGCTCTCCGGCAGTCAGGCAGTGGCGGATGGGAATATCCCAGCGGCCCACAAAAGTGGAGATGTGGGCCTCGTCCAGCATCGGCCCTTCGGCGTCGGCCAGATAGCCGCCCAGGGGATTGGGCCGGTCCAGCACCCACAAAGGCAGGCCGGTTTCGGCGCAGGCTTCCATCACGTGGGAGAGGGTCCAAATGTATGTGTAGAAACGCGCCCCCACATCGGGGATGTCGAAAAGCAGCAGGTCCAGCCCGGCCAACTGCTCTGGGCTGGGGCGAAAGGTCGCGCCGTAGAGGCTGTGGACAGGCAGGCCAGTGAGGGGATCGAAGCTGTGGCCGATCTCCGCGCCGTCGGCCGCGGCCGCGCCCAGCCCGTGTTCCGGGGAAAAGAGAGAGACGAGATTCACCCCGGCTTCCTGCAAGGCCAGCCGGGTGGGGGTGAGCCGGTGGGTATAGACCGCACTGGTGGCCCCGGCGTCGTTGGTCACCAGCCCGACCCGTTGCCCTGCCAATTGACCCAGCATTCCTGACAGCAGCATATCAATTCCGTAGCGTACGCCGACTTTTTCAGCACTCATTGCATTTTCTCCCTATCAGTTGGATACGGATGGCACGGACAAAATGGATGTACCTGTTCAGCCACCCCACCCTAGCCCTCCCCATTCCAGGCAGGGAACTGGAGCGACTCCTCCCCCAGAGTGGGGGAGGTTGGGTGGGGGTGAACAGGTACAAATGGATTTGCCCGGATGTGAGAAAAGAACGGCCCGGTTCATCAGAACCGGGCCGCACAAGCCGAAAGAGATTTGAACGCAGGGCAAAGGACTTTTCACGCTTCTTACCCGCTACAATCCGCCCGATCCAGAAAATCCGCGTTCTATTTTTACGCGATAGTCTTGGCGGCTACCCCGTTGCCGTTCGCCCCGACCCGGCTCTTGTCCTGGTGCTTCTTGCCCTCTTCGATCAGCATGACAGGAATGCCGCCGCGGATGGGGTAGCGGTAGCCGTTGCGGGGGTTGAGCAGGAATTTACCCCCTTCGATCAGTTCCAACTTGCCTTTGTCTTCGGGATCGACCAGAATCTCCAGCAATTGGGCGCTGATCTCACCGCCCAGGGGTGTCTCTTCCAAGGGGGTGATGGGGGTATCGGGCAATACACCCGCGCCGGCCCCGGATTTCGCCGGTTGGCCGCCCAGGACATTCTTCACCACATAGACCACACCGGCCACAAAGGCGATGAAAAAGAGAAACTTCAGAAAACCCTTCATTTTTTCCTCCACTAGGTATCAGATAGGACAAACTCTATCTATCATAGCACAGGTGAGATGGGGGGAGAAGTTGCAGGCTGCTGATCGACCAGAAAGCTGGAAATCCACGTCAACCCCAGCGCGGCCACCAGCCCGTACACCCCATCCGCACTGGCCGCGCCCAGACCCGATACAAAGCCGGAGAGCCTTCCTTGTGATCGATAGAGCAAAGTCGTGTAGAAAATGTCAATCTCACGCCTGTATGATACTATATCGTAGGTCGGACTGTTAGTCCGACCAGCGACATTGCAGGCCCGTCGGACTAACAGTCCGACCTACATTTCCACCCCCCGTGGCGCTGCCCGTCGCGTGGGGAACTGCCCTGAAAACAGGACGCGGATTGCCGCTGCGGTGTCCCTTCGATGAACTCAGGACATCGCCTGAGCCTGCGCTGTCCTGAGTCCATCGAAGGGTCGAAGGGATAAAATCTGCGTAGGTCAGTTGTTTCTGCGTGAATCTGCGTCCGTTTTTCATCGATGGTTTGCCCAGTCGGGCATGGATACTGAGAGGGGTATTTCAAGTCAGGCTATGTTATTAATGATTGATTCTTAACGCTTAAGGAGCACTTCTATGGCAAAAATCGTATTCATCGGCGCGGGCAGCACAGTCTTCGCCAAAAATCTGATGGGCGACATCCTCAGTTACCCCGAACTGGCCGAAGACGCCCATCTGGTCCTGCACGACATCGACCCGGAGCGGCTGCGCACCTCCGAAGTGGTGGCCCACAAAGTAGCCGAAGCATTGGGTGTGAATCCCAGAATTGAAGCCTCTCTCTCCCGCCGGGATGCGCTGGTCGGCGCTGACTATGCGATCACAATGATTCAGGTGGGGGGCTACAAACCGGGCACTGTCGTCGATTTCGAGATTCCCAAAAAGTATGGCCTGCGCCAGACGATTGCCGACACTCTTGGCATCGGCGGAATTATGCGCGGTCTGCGCACGATTCCTGTGCTATTGGCAATGTGTCAGGATATGGAAGCCCTCTGCCCAAACGCCACACTGCTCCAATACGTCAACCCGATGGCGATGAACTGCTGGGCCATCGACCGGGCCAGCAGCATCAAAACTGTCGGTCTCTGCCACAGCGTGCAAGGGACGGCCCGCCAGTTAGCCCGGGACATTTCTGTGCCGATTGAGGAGATCGACTACATCTGCGCCGGCATCAACCATATGGCCTTCTATCTGAAGTTCGAGCGGAAGGGCAAAGACCTCTACCCGGAGATTCGCCGGGTGATCGAGGAGGATCGGGTGCCGGATTGGAACCGCACCCGCTACAAACTTCTGGAAAAGTTCGGCTATTCGGTCACCGAATCCAGCGAGCATTTCGCCGAATATGTGCCCTGGTTTATTAAACGGGACCGGCCCGAACTGCTGGAAGAGTTCAATATCCCCCTGGACGAGTACATCACCCGCTGCGAGCGGCAGATCGCCGAGTGGCACGGCCTGCGCCGGGTGTTGGAAGACGAGAGCGTGAAATTCCAGGCGGTGCGGGAAGGGGTGGTGGACGCGGCGGCAGAGGTGGCTGGCTATGAGAAGAAAGAATTGACCGTCGAGGAGATGGAGATTCAGCGCATCACCCGTGTCAAGCGCAGCCTGGAATATAGCTCCCAGATTATCCATTCGATGGAGAGCGGCAAGCCCCAGGTCATCTACGGCAATGTGCCCAACCGGGGCCTCATCGACAACCTGCCCGGGGGCTGCTGTGTGGAAGTGCCCTGCCTGGTGGATCGCAACGGCGTGCAGCCGACCAAAATCGGCACCCTGCCGCCCCAGTTGGCCGCGCTGATGCAGACGAATATCAATGTGCAGTCCCTGACCGTCGAAGCTGCCCTGACCGGCAAGCGGGAACACATCTACCACGCGGCCTTTTTGGATCCACACACCGCGGCCGAGTTGGATTTGGATCAGATTGTCTCTCTGGTGGACGATCTGATCGAAGCCCACGGCGATTGGCTGCCGAAGTATCAGTAGGGGACTGGGGACTGGGGATCGGGGACTGGGCACATCCAGTCCCCAGTCCCCAGTCCCCGATCCCCAGCCCCCTCCTCCCACCCATTCACATACGGGAAAACTCTATGCCTCTCGACATCACCGCTGTCCGCCGGGACGCACCGGCGACGCTGACAAATGCCTATTTGAATGCGGGCACGAATGGCCCCCTCAGCCGCTATGCCGCCGAAGCGATTGCCGGGGCCAACGAAAGCCAACTGAGCGAAGGGCGCATCGGCCCTGGCATCTATGAACGATCTCTCGCCATCTCTACAGAACTGCGCAGTGCATTTGCCCGGCTGTTGGGTGGGGGCGACGACGAAATCGCCCTGACCCATCACACCACTGACGGGATGAATATCGCCGTCTGGGGTCAGAAATACCAGCCCGGCGATGAGATTGTCACCACCTCCCTGGAACATCCGGGGGGTCTTGTGCCCGTCCTCGTGGCGGCCAAACGCTTTGGCGTAACTGTGCGGGTCGTACCAGTCGAGATTACCGACGACGGACCCACCACCGCCGCGAAAGTCATCGCCGCCATCACCCCCCGCACCCGGCTGGTGGCCGTCTCCCACGTCTCGTGGAAGAGCGGTGTCCTGTTGCCGCTGACAGAGATTGCCGAGCGGGTTCACGCGGTGGGCGGTCTGTTGGCGGTGGATGGGGCACAGAGCGCGGGCGCGATTGCGATTGATGTGCGGGCGCTGGATGTGGACTACTACGCGATTCCCGGCCAGAAGTGGCTGTGCGGGCCAGACGGGGTGGGCGCGCTTTATGTGCGCCGGGAGCGGATTCTGGACACCCAGCAGACCTTCGCCGGTGGCCCGGCCCTGCGCGATGGGAACGCCTGGGATATGGCGGGCAACTATCTGCCCGGCACCACAGCCCGCCGCTTTGAGGTGGCGACGGTCTACAAACCCGCCCTGGCCGGGATGCTGGCGAGTCTGCACTGGCTGGAAGGGTTGGGCTACGCCGTCATCTATGAACGCATTCAGGCGTTGACCGCCCATTGCCGGGAGACGCTCGCCGCCATCCCCGGCGTGACAGTCTACACACCAGCGACCCAAGCCGGGCTGACCAGCTTCAATATCGAAGGCGTGGAGCCGGTGCAGGCATCGGCCCGACTGGGGGAGATGGGGGTGCTGATTCGCTCGGTTTCGAACCCGGATTTGCTGCGGGCCTCGACCAGTTTCTATAACGATGAGTCGGATATTGAGAGATTGCAACGGGGAATTGAAGTCGTAATCGGTGAGCAGTGATCTACCAGACAACGAATTTTCGCTGCAAGACAGGCAGCATAAGCAAAAAGATCATAGCGAATGCGAGGGTTCCGCTCACAACTCCCCAGACGAGGAGCCGCTGGGTTTGCCGAGGAAAGCCACAACAGCCGATCCAATGGAGTGCAGCCAAAGTCAATAGCAGCGGCTCACAGAGAAAGATCGGATCGGTAAGATAGCCGGTGACTCCTCCGGCCAGCACCCGGGCCGAGGGTGCGCCTACCATCACAGACGAAAACGGATAGAAGATAGGCGTGCTGTGGGCCACCACATCCAGCGCCAGGTGGGAAAGACCGCCGAGAGCCGCCAATCCAACCAGTGTTTGCAGATAGAGCCAACGGCCAGACAAGCGCAGCAGAAGCCAGCCCACCCCCATCCCCAGATAGGGGAAAAGGCTATGGGTCCACAGCCAGGTGTGGTTGAAGAATCCACGGAAAATCGCGTTGTAGAGGACATCGCTGTCCGGGGCAACTGTACTGCCCAGCGCTACAGCCCAGATGCCGAAGCGCTGCCATCGGCTCCAGCCCGGGCTCTGGCCCGACCCGCTTTTCACAGCAGCGAAGTAGCCGGGCACAAGATGGGCAATGAGCACGGGTAGGATTAGTGGCGCACAGGGCCGGGGAGATAGTTGGCCGCGGTCAGCCGGTCGCGCAGATTGGCCCGGGCCCGGCTCAGGCGGGATTTGACTGTGCCCAGGGGCAGGCCCAGCAGTGCGGCGGCTTCGGCGTAATCATAGCCCATCACATCCACCAGCACCACCACTTCTTTGTGCCAGGGCGAAAGCTCGTTGATTGTGCAGCGCAGAAAGTCCCGCTGCTCCCGGCGCAGAATCATCCGCTCCGGATCATTGCTGCTGCGGGTGTCGGGTACTTCGGTATAGGAATCTTCCAGCAGCGCGTCCAGGCTGACGGACGGGCGGCGTTTCTGGCGGCGCAGGTGATCGTAGCAGGTGTTGGTGACAATACGCAGCAGCCAGGCACGGAAGTTGCCATCCTCAAAGTTGGGGATGGCTTTGTAGACTTTGATCAGGGCATCCTGCACAGCGTCGGCCGCGGCCTCTTCCGTGCGCAGAATGTGGCGGGCCACCCTTTCAGCCGCGGCCTGATAGGTCTCGCACAGGCGGCAAAAGGCAGATTCATCCCCGGCCCGGGCCGCGTGAATGGTAGCCGTTAATTCCAGGGCCAGATTGTTCGTGGGGTAGGGCTGGGTTGTTGCCAGACTCATGGCAAACTCCTTTCAGGACACAAGCGAAGCCTGCAAAGACGGTGCAGACTGCCAATAGCATACAGACTTTTCAGGAATTTTTCAGAACCCTTTGCGACGAGACCCGGACTGTTGGCCTACGTTTCCCTACGTTTATGCCCACAGGGAAGATACGGATCGTCGGTTTGCGCGTAACTGCTCACCCCCACCCAACCTCCCCCACTGTGGGGGAGGAGTCGATCCACTTCCCTCCCTGGAATGGGGAGGGCTAGGGTGGGGTGGCTGAACAGTTACGTTTGCGCAGAACGGCCCTTTGCCTTGCATTGACAACACCCCCTGCCCTGCGTATACTGCCCAAATGCGTTGACATCTGACCGCTGGAGCAGGTTAATGCGTACCAGCGAGGAACGAACGCATATGGGTTAGTCGGTCGGCCAACCATCTGAAACGCGAAATGTGAGGTGTCGTCACATACTCTCACGTTTCACGTCTTCACGTTTCCCCACACAAATCGTGGCTTCGCCACCCTATGTATGGCAAGCAGAGAAAACTCCGCCGTTTTCATCGACGCAATTCTGGCCGAGCACAGCCCGGACGTACAGGAAATTGTGACCCAATTGCGGACGATTGTCCGTGAGACAGTACCCAATGCCAACCAAGCCGCGGCATCTTGCCCCGCCAGACGCGGGTGACGCCCGTCTTTGAGTTCGGCGTCCTCTTGCCCGACCCGGACGGTCTGCTGGAAGGCACGGACAAGCAGACCCACAATCTGTATAGCAAACAAATATCCGCGCCTATCCGTCCAATCCACACCATCCGCGTTCCTTCTTCCAACTGTCCCATCCATCCGGAGAAAATTATGACCAGCGAACCAATCGTCCTCCTTGTGCGCGCCGACGACATCGGCTTTTCCCACGCGGCCAACGAAGGCTGTATCCGCGTCTTTACCCAGGGCATCTGCCGTTCTGTGGAGATTATGGCTCCCACCCCCTGGTTTCCTGAAGCGGTAAAGCTGCTCAGGGCAAACCCCGGCTTCGATGTGGGCGTCCACTTCACCCTGACCAGTGAGTGGGAGAACTTCCGCTGGCGACCCCTCACCGGTCCCAGCACCGTTTCCGACGCGGACGGCTTCTTCTACCGCACCTTTCGCAAGAACGACAACTACCCGGACGAGATTACCTTCGAGCAGGCGGATTGGACGCCGGCGGATGTAGAGAAGGAGCTGCGGGCGCAGATTGAACTGGTACAGAAGCATATCCCCTGGGCCAGCCACGCCACCTTTCATATGGGCGGACTGCGCGACAACCCGGACTTTCAAGGCGTTGTGGACAGGCTGATGGCGGAGTACGGGCTGGCGGTGGATATGAGCGGCTTTGAACGCTTCCGGGCTTTTGGGGAGAACAGCCAGGCCAAATCCTCGGCGGAGAAGGTGGCGGCCCTGCGCGAAAGTCTGGAGGCGCTGGGGCCAGGGCGCTGGATTCACGTGGATCACCCCTGCCTGGACACCCACGAGAGCCAGGCCGTCTGGCACATCGGCTACGAGGGGGTGGCCGCGGACCGCCAGGGGGTGGTGGATGCCTGGACCGATGGCCGGGTACAGGAGATTATCGGGGCCCGGGGTATTCGGCTGGTCAGCTACGGCGAGGTCAGGCAAGGTATAGTCGGGTAACTCCAACCGTTTGCATTCAATCTTTGGGACAAGTACACTACAGGTGTATGGTAACGTACAGGCGCCGAGAAATCGTGTACTTGGCCGTGTCTGAGGGAGCAAAGGATGACCCTGCAACTCTTGCCTGAATTGGAAGGTAGTGTGCGCGCTGCGGCAAACGAAGATGGCGTTTCTCCAGACATCTTCGTTGCCCGGGTTCTGCAGCAGCACTTGCATCGTCGCTCAATTTCTGTTACAGAGTCAGAGGCTGAGCTTCTGACACAGATCAATCTGGGATTGACCGCGCAGGAGTGGCGTCGGCTCTACCAGCTACGCGACGGACTGGAGAATGAGACTCTTCAGGCTGATGACCAGGCAGAGTTGCTCCGGCTGACGGATCGACTGGAAAGCGTCAACGCAAGACGCATGGCAGCGCTGATCAAACTGGCCGTCTTGCGTCGCACCACGCTTGATGCCCTGCTCGAAAAATTCGGCTTGCGACCCTCGGCCAATGTCTGAGTCGCCTATTTCATCCCGGGTGCGGGAATTGCTGGCCCAGCAGGCCGGAAACTGTTGTGAGTATTGCCTAAGCCAGAGTGCCTATTCTCCCGATCCCTTTTCTGTCGATCACATCATTCCGCGCGCAAGGGGTGGTAGTGATGCCTGGGACAATCTCGCTTTCGCCTGTATGGGATGCAATGGCCGCAAGTCGATGGCCGTTTCCGAGTTCGACCCAACAACCGGAGAAGAAGAACGGCTCTACAATCCACGGCTCGACACTTGGTCTATGCATTTCGCCTGGAGTCCCGACTTCACCCAACTAATCGGACTGACGCCGGTTGGCCGCGCAACCATTGAGCGTCTGGGGTTGAATCGGGAGGGTGTGGTCAACTTGCGCCGTGCGTTGACCCAACTCGACAGACATCCACCGCGCTAAATTTGCACGCGCTTTTCCGTCCCCATCCGTTTGCCCCGCTCTGTTATGAGGAGTACAATAGACGCGGGCACTGTTGCCCGATTTCCCCTCATCTATGGCTGCCGGCCGCGTGCAAATCCCCCGGCGGTTCTACCTTATTTCCACGCCACAGGAGCGACAACGATGTCAGAACTCACCAGACAAGACGCCCTGGACTACCATTCCACAGGCCGTCCGGGCAAGCTCAAGATTGTACCCACCAAACCGATGGACACCCAGCGCGACCTCTCCCTGGCCTATTCGCCGGGGGTGGCCCATCCCGTCCTCGCCATCGCCGACCAGCCGGAAGACGCCTTTGAGTATACGGCCAAAGGCAATCTGGTGGCGGTGATCAGCAACGGCACGGCCATCCTCGGCCTGGGCGACCGGGGCGCACTGGCCTCCAAGCCGGTGATGGAGGGCAAGGCGGTCCTCTTCAAACGCTTTGCCGATGTGGATGTCTTCGATATTGAGGTCAACTCCAAAGACCCGGATGAGATTATCCGCTTCTGCGAGATGATTGCCCCTACCTTTGGCGGCATCAATCTGGAGGACATCAAAGCTCCCGAATGCTTCAAAATTGAGCGGGAACTCCAGAAGAAAGTCGACATTCCCGTCTTCCACGACGACCAGCACGGCACCGCGATTATCTCCGGCGCGGGGCTGATCAACGCACTGGAAGTCATCGGCAAATCAATCGCCGATGTGCGTATCGTCATCAACGGCGCCGGCGCGTCGGCCATCGCCTGCTCGGATTTTTATGTGGCTCTGGGCGCAAACCCGGCCCACATTATTATGTGTGACAGCAAAGGGGTGATTTACAAAGGGCGTACTGTGGGGATGAATGAGTGGAAGGAACCCAAAGCCGTCGAAACCGACTGCCGCAGCCTGGAAGAGGCGATTGTGGGCTGCGATGTGCTCATCGGTCTCTCCGTCGCCAACAGCTTCACCCAGGATATGATTCGCTCGATGGCGGACAATCCGATTGTTTTCGCGATGGCGAACCCGGACCCGGAGATCACCTACGACCTGGCCATGTCGGCCCGCAGCGATACGGTGATTATGGGCACAGGACGCAGCGACTACCCCAATCAGGTGAACAATGTGCTCGGCTTCCCCTTCATCTTCCGGGGCGCGCTGGATGTGCGGGCCACAGACATTAATATGGAGATGAAACTGGCCGCGGCCCACGCCCTGGCCGCCCTGGCCCGGGAAGATGTGCCCGACAGTGTGATGAAAGCCTACGATCTGGACCAGTTGCGCTTTGGCCCGGACTATATTATCCCCAAGCCGGTGGACAGCCGGGTGCTGATGTGGGTGGCCCCGGCAGTGGCAAAGGCGGCGATGGAGAGCGGCGTCGCCCGCAAGCGTATCGACCTGACCGCCTATGAGGACGAACTGGCCGCCCGCATCGGCGCTGGCTATCAGATTATGCGTTCGATGCAGGCCAAGGCCAAAGCCGATCCCAAGCGGGTGGTCTTTGCCGAGGGCGAGCAGACGAAGGTCATCCGGGCCGCGCATGTGTTGACCGCCCAGGGCATCGCCGTGCCGATTCTGCTGGGGCGGCCTGCGGTGGTGGAAAAGCTGTGTGCCGAACTGGCTGTGGGCTTCTCGCCGACCGTCGTCGATCCCAACGAGAGCGACAAGCGGTCCGGCTACGCCGAGAAATTCCACGAGAGCCGCCAGCGTCGGGGCGTCACCCCCAGCCTGGCCCGTGACCTGCTGCGCCAGCCCAACTACTTTGGCCCGATGATGGTGGAGCAGGGCGACGCCGACGCCTTCGTCTCCGGCCTTACCTACAACTACCCCGAAGTTCTGCGCCCGGCCCTGCAAGTGGTCGGCTCCCAGGCGGACCGGGGGGTGGTCAGCGGCGTCTATCTGATGCTGGTGCAGGGCAAGCCCTACTTCTTCTCCGACGCCACAGTGAATATCGACCCGGACGCGGAAACCCTGGCGACGATCGCCATCAACGCCGCGGATGTGGCCGTGCAGTTCGATGTGCAGCCCCGGATTGCGATGCTCAGTTTCTCCAACTTCGGCAGCACCCGCCACCCCTTCTCCGAGAAGGTGCGCCAGGCCACGGAGCTGGTGAAGTCCCGCCGCCCCGATCTGGTGGTGGACGGCGAGATGCAGGCCGATGTGGCTGTCGTGCCCCAGCGGATGGCCCAGCACTACCCCTTCAGCGCGGTGAGCGACGCCAATGTTCTCGTCTTCCCGGATTTGGCCGCGGCCAACACCGCCTATAAGCTGCTCAACCGGCTGGGTGGCGCCGAGACAATCGGCCCGATTCTGGTGGGGATGGGACGCCCCATTCAGGTGCTGGAGACGGGCGCGGAGGTGATTGACATTGTGAATGTGGCGACGATGGCGGTGGTGGAGGCCCAGTTCAATTCCCGCTGATAGGGAGTCGGTCGCTGGTATTCAAATTTTGCAATATCCTTGAGTTTGGCGCTTTGAAGGGCTAGAGGTAAGCTCGGTCACTCGACAGGGGTACTCCGAAACCGATTTTCTAGGCCAGTTGTCCCTGATCCAGGCACAACTGGCCTAGAAAATGGCAGAAAAACGCATAGGAACAGGGAAAGACGGATAAACGGTCTGGTTTCATTAGTTGGTTCTCCGACGTTATTGGGCAAACCTGGTGAGAATCCCGTAAGAATCGCTTTCTGCGGGGCCTCCTAACTGACTGTACCGCGTCTTTTTCCCTTTGTCTACCCCTTTTCTGAAAGAGCCAAACTCAAGGAACGGTTTTGTCGCAGGAGCGAAGATGTGGCCCGAACTCTTCTATCGGGTCACTGCCGGCAGATAGATGGCGCTGGAAGGCGCGGAGATCGGTGTTGGCGATGAGGTCGGCGTTGGTGTCGGCGTGACGAATGGGATGTTTGTCGGCGTTGCTGTCGCCGTGGCGGATGGGATTACTATCGGTGTTGGTGTAGATGTCGGATTGGTCGGCGCCGGTGGATCGACCCGGCTCCAACTCGGAAACGCGCTGCGTCCGTCGCTGGTCAGTGCGCGGGCCTGCAGGGATTGACGGTTGAGAATCCAGATGTCGCTGCCGCCCGCGTTGGGGCTGTAGCTGAAGGCGATCTCCTGGCCGTTGGGCGATACAGTAACCCGATCGATCTGGGCCGCCCCGCCGAAGTTGGTCAACTGGCGTACTTGCCGGCTGGCAATCTCATAATCGAATATCTCCCCGTTGACGCTGATTACCAATCCAGAGCCGTCGGGCAACCAGGCGATGTGGCGGTCATAGTTCAGGCTTGCCACAGAGTCATTCAGGATGATCTGTTCGCTGGCCCCGCTGCCGCCGATCTGATTGAGCGCAATCACCCCCTCCCCTCCGGTCAGACGCCAGTAGGCTATGCGGTTGTCGGTGGGTGACAGGGCCAGAGCGCTGATCAGCCCCACATTCGCCATCTGTGATCCGATGGCCTGTCCTGCGCCGGCAACTTGCCACGGGCTGCTGCCGCCATTCTCCAGAATAATTCCGAGCAGCGACCCGTCGTGACTCCAGCTCAGGTCGCTGATCTTGGGCTGGTTGGTCTGCCCCACAAAGTCGAGCTGACCCAAATCGACAGTCTGCCCAGGCGTTACATCGACGACCGCGGGGATAATCTCCCGGTAGGGGCCGCCGCTGGGGTCCGACCAGATGGCCACCAGATAGTGAAGTTGGCCTGGGCCTAAATCAGCGACAGTGAAGTTGAATGTGAGGGTATCCAGGTTGTTAAAAAATGTCCCCTGCCCGACACTGACCGCGCCCTGGATGTAGAGGCTGATGAGGCTGACGTTGATGCGACCGGAATTGTTGCGTAACTCGCCTTGCACTGTGCCGGTCGGCAGACCAGCGGGCAGACCGGCAAACTGGGGTGGGTTGCTGATGCGGCGCAGACCGCTGCCATCGGGCTTGACGCCGTAGATGTCCTGGCTGAAGGGAGAATAGACTGCCTCTTTCTTGTCGATAAAGGCGATCTCTCCCGCATTGGGCGCCCAGGCCACATCGCTGATGCTGCCGTTCTGGTCTGTGGTGTAGATGGTTTTGCCGTCACTGCCGTCCGGTCGAATCGTCTTGACTGACGTCGGCCTGCCCTGTGCATCCAGCCCGGCGTAGGCAACGAGACCGGCTGCTGTAGTGCTTCCAGACGCGGACGATTCCACTACCATCCAGCTACTGAAAAAGACAAATAGAATCGTGACAAAAAGGGTGAGTTTCTGGTGTTGCATCTTTGGTCTCCTTGAAAATGTGGACTCGATGGAATCGCTGTTGATTCCCCTACTGTTGACACTTCCTCTTGCAAAAGGGATATCCGCTACCTGTGGGCAAGAAAGCCACTCCTAGCGAATTCCCGTCTGCCCATCTGGTGGATGGGATGACAGCCAGGTGGCAATCGAAGCCCCCAGATGATCCAGTGACCCGCATGCCAACCGTTCTCCACTCTCCACTTCGATCAGAAGACAGCGCCATTCGCCCGCCGGCTCTGTGCGCCAAACACGCACAATAAACGACGTCGGGAACGGGGCTGGCCTCAATGGCAGATAGTGCGGTACGCTCATATCGGGATTCCTGGAGAATAGCTGTTGCACAAACTGCTGTCTCAGGAAAGCATTGGTCTGTCTCAGAATTGTCTCAATTCGCATATCTCACTTTTGGGCGATTATGAAGTGAAGCCTCCACCGACACTCCATCTGCACTTTCTCGGCCAATACAGCATTGCCATCGACGGCCACCCAGTGCCACCTTTCCCCACCGAGAAGAGCCGAACCCTTTTTGCCTACCTGGCCTTGCATCCGGTCACCCATAACCGGGCGCATCTGGCCGCGCTCTTCTGGCCGGAGCTACCAGAGCAGACAGCCCGGCGGCGTCTGAGCCAGGAACTTTGGCGAACGGGCAACGCGCTGAAGCAGGCTGGTGCGGTGGATATTCTCCACGCCGCCGGCCCCGACGTACGCTTTCACACAGAGTGCCCCGTAGCGTGCGATGTCTTCGCTCTGACCGATGCCCTGAATGGACTGCGAACGCCCCGACCCGAAACCTGGGCCACCCGCACACAGCTTCTGGCGCTCTACCCCGGCGAACTGTTGCCCGGCTTTTTCGACGAATGGGTGCTGGTGGAGAGGGAGCGGCTTTTCAGCCGTCTGCGCGAAGGCCTGGCCCATCTGCTTGCCTTTGCCAAAAAGCAGGGGGATTGGGAGGAAGCGGTCCATCTGGTGGAGAGCCTCGGCCAGTTGGACCCGCTGAATGAAACGTGGGCTGTGGAAGCGCTGGGGGTTTCCCAGGCCCTGCAACGACCGGAGTTCGGACTCCAATTCTACGCGCGTCTGGTCGAGCAGATGCGGGATGAATTGGATTGCTCACCCACCCCGGAACTGGCCGCATTGGTCCAACGGCATCAGCAGCAGACCAGCCTGCACGGGCCGCCTCCACTCTCTTTTGTAGACCCGGCCTATCAGCCGCCGTTGATTGGCCGGGAAGCGGAGCGCAGTCTGCTGCTGCGGGCGCTCCAGCAAGCCCAGGCAGGGCGCGGGCAGATTTGCTTTCTGGTCGGAGAGGCGGGCGTGGGTAAGAGCCGACTGCTCACCTTTCTGCTGGACGATGCCCGTTGGCGCGGCCTGCTGGTCGGCCAGGGCAAGAGCCTGGAAGCCCGGCGCGACGAAGCCTATTGGCCTCTGTTGCAGGCCCTGGCGCAACTTCTCTCCCCCCTGCGCAGCCAGCAATTGCGCCTTCTGCTCAATCCCCTTTGGCTGGCAATCGCTGCCCGCAGCCTGCCATTGCTCTCGGAATGGCTGCCCGATCTACCGCTTCCACCCCCTCTGGCCCCGGAGCCGGACCGGATACGCACACTGGAAGCGCTGACCCGGCTTGTGCTTGCTCTGGCCGAGTTGACCCCCACGGCGCTGGCGCTGGACGATCTGCAATGGGCTGACAACGCCACTCTCGACCTGCTGATCTACCTGGCGCGACGCATCCGTTCGGCCCGGCTTCTCATCCTGCTCAGCTTCCGCCCGGCGGAGGTCAGACAGGACACGGGTGTCTGGCTGGCTTTGCAGGAGATCGACCGAGGCGAGCCTGCACAGCGGATTGAACTGGCCGGTATCTCCGCCGAGGCCAGCGCCGAACTGGTACGCACGCTCTTGCAGATGGACCGACCTGCGCCCATCTTCGAGAGGCGCATCTACACGAGGACAGAGGGCAACCCCTTTTTTATACTGGAAACGTTGCGCACCCTGCACCAGGAAGGCAATTTGACGCGTGGGGAAGGGGGTGACTGGCAGACTCCCTGGGATGCGGTCACAGTGGATTATCGCGAGGCAGTCATCCCCCGCGAGGTGGATGGGCTAATTCGTCGGCGTCTGGCCCAGCTCAGCCCCGAAGAACGCCAGGTGCTCGACATCGCCGCTGTGCTGGCCACTCCCTTCGATCTGACCCAACTTACCCGTTTCTTGCCAAATGCGGCGCGCCAGGTGTTGGCTGCCACAGCCGCTCTGGTGCAGCGCCATTTCCTGCAAGAGACACCCACCGCCTACCAGTTTGAGCACGACCAGATTCGTCAGACCGTCTATGCCCAGATCGATCCCGCCCAGCGCCGTCAGCTACATCGCAGCGTAGGCGAGGTGCTGGAGCAATATGAGCCTGAAGCCTACACTCTGCTTGCCTATCATTTCGAGCAGGCCGATGCAATTGGCAGCGCCTTTCGTTTTGCCTGGAAAGCAGGCCAGGCCGCGCAGCAAAGCGGCGCTTACCGTCTGGCGCGCACCCATTACGCCAAGGCAATCGCCTGGCTGGCGTCGTTGCCTGCGATGCAGCGCACCCGCTTTCAGCTTTTGATGGAGTGGGAGCGCCTCTTAAATCTGTTGGGCGAGCGCGAAACTCAGTTGGAGATTCTGCGGCAGCTTGCTACGACCCCGGGGCTGGATGCCCGCCAAATGGGTACAGTCCTGCTCCGGCAGGCTGTAGCCCACCGGGACGCAGGCCATTTTGACGCAGCCCTGGCGCTGATAGGCGACAGCTTTGCCATCGCTCAGGAGCAGCGGGACGAGGCACTGGCAGCGGAAGTGCTGACTGTGTGGGGGGAGGTGCTTCACTGGCGGGGCGAAGAGAAGGAAGCCCAGTCCAGACTGCAAGAAGCTGTAGAGGCAGCAACCCGCAGCGCAAACCTGCGTCTGCAAGCGCAAGCGTGGAACCGGCTCGCCGATCTCTTGCCAGCGCTCAACGCCTACACCGCCGCTGTCGAAGCTGCGGATAGGGCACTGGCGGCTTTTCAGCAATTGGGCGATGTTGCCGGCGCGGCGGGAGCGCAACTTGCCCTGGCCGTCGTCGCGATGGAGCGGGGGGATGTGCAGGACGCCGTGACCCGTTACGGGTCTACGCTGGCTCTGGCCGAAGAGTGCGGTTTTCGTATGCTGGAAGCACGGGTTGCCTCCAACAGGGCCAATGCTCTCTGCGTCCTGGGCCAGATTGGCGAAGCTCTCAGCCACTACGCCAGAGGACTGGACATTGCCCGGTCTTTGGATGATGAGCGGCTCTACAGCCTGATTTTTGTGAACTACGCGGCGACCCATCTTTCGTTTGTGGGGCGGGATGAGGGACTGGGGGAAGGGGCACAGCGCGCAATTGCCTGGGCAGAAAAGGCTGGCGACGACCTCTGCCTGGGCCAGGCGTGGAATATTCTTTCGCTGGAAGCCGCCTATGCGGGGGACCTGCGCCGGGCGAGGGCTTGGCTCGACCGCTCGGTGGCTGCCTTCCAGCGGGTGGAGTACGCCTACATTCAGGCCCAGGCCCTGCGCGCCCAAGCCCAACTTTGCCAACTGGAAGGGAATTTGAGCCAGGCTTTGCTTTTGATCCGCCAGGCGCTGGACGCCAGCCAACAGATCGATGCAACCAATCTCAGCGCCGAGATGTGGGCGCTGGAGGCGGAAATTCTGCTCGATCTGGGCGACCTGGCGTCGGCGCTGGCCGCGGCAGAATCGGCTGCGGCCAACGCCACGCCTAACGTCTTCCAATCCTATCTGTTGCACTATCGCTGCGCCAGGGTGTGGCGGGCCGCCAACCAGGACGACAGGGCGCAGGCGGCCCTGGCAACCGCCTTCACAGAGTACAGCACTCTCCTCTCCACCCTCTCCCCGCAACAGCGGCAGCAGAGTCAGCGCGCTATCCCTGCCCATCGCAACCTGCTGGCTGACGCAGGCACGTTCCTGGGTGAAGAGCAACTCTGAACTTCCGGGAAGCGACCACAGCCAGAGCGGCGTTTGACCAGCGGCTGGTCACTTCTGCACGCGATTTCCGGCGACTCACGGCGGGTCCTATACTGCTACTGCTGCTGCTGTTGCATCTGCATCTGCTTTTGCTCGTCGCTCACATCTTCCGGCGGAACCCAGCCGGTGGTGGGGATCAGCTCCTCCTCCGGCTCCGGGCGTTCGGCCAGCGTCACCTGCACGCCCACGTCCAGTTCGCTGTCGGCGTCGCCCCGGAAGACCCCTTTGGCCGGTGGCACATCCGCATAATCCCGCCCGATGGCAACCCGAATGTGCCGCCCGTGGGCGATCAGGTGATTGGTGGGGTCAAAGCCGATGCGGTTCAGTTGTTTCTGCGTGAATCTGCGTCCGCTTTTCTTTGAATCGATGACGTAATTTACAACGCGTCCAGCCAATCGAGAACAGGCTGACCCTCTGCCCCCAGCAGGTCGCTGGTTGCGTCCCGATAGACCTTTAGGAAGCGGCGCAGGCCTTCCTGCGGTATCTCAAAGTTGTGCAACAGCCCCTGAATCCATTCCATTTCTCCGTGCAGCAGCCCCATATCCCCGAGTTGGAGCGCGGCGTGGATTGAACGGGTCAGATTCAGTCCTGCCACTTGCAGATGGCTGGGCTGTAGTTCACTCCGCTCCATCGCCGTCATCATCCGCGCTTGAATCCCGGCGGCGTTGCGCTGAAAGTGGATCAATGCGGTCTGGTATTGGGCTGAAACCGGCTGGACTTCGGGAGGGGCGGGCGCGGCCATCAGCAGTTTTTCCACCTGTTCCACGGCCTGGCGCAGGGTGTCGCCCAGGTAATGGCCGCGGATTCGGCCGCGTACAGGGGGCAACAGACCAAATATGCGCCCGGCATAGGCCAGAGGGATGTCCTTGTCCGCCAGGCTTTCGGCTATTGTTTGCAGGGTAGCCGCGGTGTATAGCTGTTGGGCAGTCAGAACGACAAGCTGGGGACGAACTACATCCAGGCTCTCCTGCAGCCGTTGGACTGGCACATTTGCGCCCAGATAGACCGTCTCCCAACCCTTGCGCCGCAGCAAAATCTGGAAGAGAAGCTGGCCGATGACGTGCTCCTCCTCGGCTGTACCGGCCACCAGAATGCGCCCGGCGCGGGTGGGGGGCGGGATGGCGCCGAGCAGGGACTCCAGCTTGCGCACGACCAGGGCCGATGCGAAATGCTCCTGCTGCACAGAAACCACCCCCGTATACCAGCCTTCGCCGATCTCCCGGATGCCCCGCTGCAACACCTCCAGACAGACCACTTCGACGGGGAAGAGGGCAAATCCCTGGGCCAGAATCTGGTCGGCGGCCCGTTCGTGGAAGGCCAAACAGGCCGCAATCCACCGCTCCCGAAAGGCGGTCACCTCTTCCCCCGCCGCCAGAGGCGGGGCAGAATCGGACTCGGACAAGCTGTAGTCACTCGACAGAAGCGGGTCCTGGCCCTCCCCCTCCAGCTGCCGCCACAGTTCCACAGCCCGGCTGATGCTCAGTCCTTCGTCCTGGCGCACAATCAGCCAGCGCAGGGTGTCAATATCCCGCTGGGAATAGAGCCGGTGTCCGCCACTGGTGCGGTCTGGTTCGGGCAATCCATAGCGCCGCTCCCAGGCGCGCAGGGTATCCGGTTTGATTCCCGTCTCCTGCACCACAGCTTTCAGGTTAAAAGTAGGCGTCGTGCGGTCCATGCGCGAACTCCGTCAACGTTTGCTGGTAACAATGAGCGTTACTGCTCAGTTCAAAAGAGTGAGTAGATACAATTATGAATAGTATAGCACGGTTGTAAATGTTTTGTCCAGATAATGACTCACCCTGATCGGTGAAGCATCTGCCGAACTATCCCACCCTGCCCCTCCCCATTCCAGGGAGGGAAGTGGAGCGACCCCTCCTCCAGAGTAGGGGAGGTTGGGAGGGGGTGAGCAGCCACCCTACCCTGCCCCTCCCCATTCCAGGGAGAGAAGTGGAGCGACTCCTCCCCCAGAGTAGGGGAGGTTGGGAGGGGGTGAGCAGCCACCCTACCCTGCCCCTCCCC